>JBHHWM010000243.1:0-7410 GCA_046756545.1 Rhodothermales bacterium
ACACCCGATACGAGTGGTTTTTCAACCCTATCTCTGAAAGTGATAGGTAGCTAGCTTCTTTATCAGTAAAGAAGTCCTCAATGCAGACCCACACCGTGTAGACGTCACAGTCCTTGCACAGGAAGTAGGAACGGGTTTCCTCGTCTCCCCTGACGCGAAGGCAGATGGAAGCCACCACCTTTTCGAGACCTCCCAGGTCTGCGCCGCACGTATCGCATTTCATGGACCAACGAAGTGCAGCGTTCATTTCTTCCTCCCTGCCGTGCTATTCCCGATCCATAACGGGAATTGAGAAAGCCTCTCGGTGCCCCAACGTCTTCATTCGATTGCCGACCGGACCCACGGCAAGCCTTCGAGATTTACCTGATTTACAAGGGTTGGGTATTGCTTGAGAAGAGCAACGAGTTCTTTCTGTTCAAAGGGAGCCGGGCCCGAGTAGGAGAGTAGCAGGTTGCGCACGTCCGGCTGAAGACTCTGTGCGTAGTGACGTGCAATGACAAGCGCGACCTGATCGGAGGCGATTGATCCGTACGTAGTGTCGATTTGTTGTACAAAGGTTATTGTAGGGTAAGGACTGATTACCGGTGGATCAGGCACGTTGCGTTCAGAGCATCCCACCGCCCATAGCAGTGTGGCGCAGAGCAACAGGGCGAACCCCTGTACGTTTGGAGCTGTACCCGTGATGAGAGAGAAGCCGTTCATTGTTCGTGTCTCCGGTAAACATCGTGTTCAGGGTTGGGTAACGTATTTTCGTGCTCATCTGTGCAGCCTTCACCGACATAAATGGTTCCGCGATGCTGAATAGTCCACCAGTGAGATTCATCGATGGTTGCCTCATCCACGGGTATACCTTCCACCGCGTTCGCCGATTCAATCTTCTGTCCCGGGTTGTTCGGGTCGTCGAATTCCCAAGTGACCGAGGGAGCGGGCTTACCGTCAACATTGGTTACCCCGAATGTACCTACGCCGCCCGGTAAAGGCTCTGTAGGACTCCCCGTCTGTGTTAACGTGCCTTCGAAAATCGTCAGGATGTTAATGAATTCTATGCGATAGCACTCGCATTCTGTGTCGATCTCGATCGGCGGTTCCTTTTCATCGACCTCGAAAGATGTCGACGTGGTAACCATGTGTTCGATAATATTAGAGCCATCGATCTGATGTATGTCTTCTGTAGAGCCACCTTCCGTAAACGAGAAATATTCCCAGAAATCGCTTTCGAAGTGACCAATCTGGCGTCCGTCGTCTTCGCAATAAACGGTAATCAGCGCCACAGAATGCTGGACCAGAGTGACAGCCTCGTCGGTTTCGAATTGGTAGACAAGGCTGAAGCTATCCTCGGCATGGTGCGGCGGCACTCCATCACCGGGAGGAAGTGGCCCGGTGACCGTGATATTTTGAGCACTGGCCGGAAGGGCCAACAACACGAGAACCAATAACGAAGAGAACACGTGTGATTTCGCATGGAGAGGCATGGTAGATCGGAGGCAGTTGTTCCGGTTATGTTGGGAAGGTTTCTACTTGCTCAAAACACGCGGTACACCTCTGCACGTCTCTTAATAACACCTTCACGCAGCGTCTTGTCAAGCCCGGTCAAACCCAACAACAAGAATGACTTGTGATCAATGTTTGATGATCGTGCCGCCATACCAGCAGTCGCACGCTTCAGAACGTGATGTCGGCACATTGCCGACGGAATGGAGAGGTAAGTGATCCGAGTTGACGGATATTTCTGTGATAAGGGATGAAGGGATCGGTATCCCCCCAGGGGTGCGATACGTTCCTTCAATGGCCCCCACGTCATCCTCCTGTGGTAGGTCACCTGGTAAGCCCGGCGTCTCGGTGGGAGGTCGCCGGGCTTACGTTTGAACCTTGAGTTGAGCCGACAACTCGAAGGGTCTACGTGTTCGTCGATTCCTCGTTTCGACCAGAGAGTACAACGTGCGTGATGTAGTCTCTGAAGGGCTGGACGCTTTATCCCGGAAAAAACGGGCCGGAGTGGATCTGGAAGGTCCGGCGGGGCGTTTGCACTTCCTGTTTGCCCATGTGTCCCCGCCATGCTTCCTGCCTGCGTATGCACCCCCTGGCTCGGCTCAACCACTTCTTCTGGACCTACAAACGCCTCTTTATTCCGGGGCTGCTTTTTACGGTGCTGTCGGCGGCGTTTACGATTACTGTGCCGGCCATCGTGCGGCAGGCCATCGATAGCATTCCGCGTTTTGTTTCGCTCTACCATCTCTACGGCGGCACCGAACTCCAGGCCCAGCTTTTCGGCCAGTTTTTTACGACGTTGCTGCTCTCCGGGCTCGTCATCATCGGGCTCAGTCTGCTCAGCGGCGTCTTTTCGTTCATGATGCGGCGAACCGTGGTGGTGGCCTCGCGGCATATCGAGTACGACCTGCGCAATGCGCTCTATGAACACTTGCAGCGCCTCGCGCCGCGCTTCTACCACCAGTCCTCCACGGGCGACGTCATCACCCGCGCTACGAGCGACATCGAGCAGGTGCGGCGCTACGTCGGCCCGGCCATCATGTACCTGACGCGTGCCGTCGTCATCGTCGTGACCGCCATTGTGGTCATGCTCGTCATTTCGCCCACGTTGACGCTGTATGCGCTGATGCCGATGCCGCTGCTGGCTGTTTCGGTCTTTTTTGTCGCGCGCCTGGTGCACAGCCGCAGCGAGGCGCTCCAGACCCAATACTCGAAGCTGACGAGCCGGGTGCAGGAGGCGCTCTCGGGCATTCGCGTGCTGAAGGCGTACACCCGCGAGGAGAGCGAAGCCCGCGCCTTCGAGCACGAGAGCGATGCCTACCGCACCCGGATGCTCAGCCTGGCCAAAGTCGATGCGTCGTGGCGGCCCGTGTTCATCCTCATCGTCGGGCTCTCGCAGATCTTCGTGGTGTGGATGGGCGGGCGGCTGGTCGTTGAGGGGGTCATCACCATCGGCAACATCGTCGAATACATTATTTACGTGGCCCTCATGACCTGGCCGGTTGCCGCGCTGGGGTTCGTCATCTCGATGGTACAACGCGCCTCGGCGTCCATCTCACGCATCCATCAGATCCTTGACACGGAGCCCTCCATCGCCGATAGCGAACAGACCGATACGTCGATCTCGCGCATCCAGGGCCGCATCGCCTTCGACCATGTCTATTTCCGCTACGAGGAGAACGGCCCCTGGGTGCTGGAGGATATTCATTTCGAGGTCCCGGCGGGTTCCACGCTGGCCATTGTGGGACGGACCGGCTCGGGCAAGAGCACGCTTGTCGAAATGATCCCGCGCCTGCTGGATCCCGCCCGGGGCGCGGTGCGCATCGACGGGCACGACGTGCGTACGCTGCCGCTCGAAACGCTGCGTTCGTCCATCAGTTCGGTGCCCCAGGAGGTGTTTCTCTTCAGCGATACCGTGGCCAACAACATCGCCTTCGGGAAGCTCGATGCCAGAGAAGACGCTATTACGCAGGCGGCGTATGAGGCCGAGTTCCTCGACAACGTCCGCGATTTCCCCGAGGGGTTCGAGACGTTCGTCGGCGAGCGGGGGGTGACGCTCTCAGGCGGCCAGAAACAACGGACCTCTATCGCCCGTGCCCTGATCCGCGACCCCGGTATCTTGATCCTCGACGATGCGCTCTCCGCCGTCGATACGAACACCGAAAGCCGGATCCTTGATCACCTGCGCCGTCACTACGGGCAGCGCACGGTCGTCATCGTCAGCCACCGTATTTCCACCGTTCAGGATGCAGACTTCATTCTCGTGCTCGACGAGGGGCGCATCATCGAACGCGGCACGCACGATCAGCTTGTTCGCGGCGACGGGCTGTATGCCCGGCTCTACCGGAAGCAACTTCTGGAGCAGGAGCTGGAGGCATTGTCTTGAGCGGGGGCGTCCGTTCACAGCCGACGGCTGATCGCGCAGCGCCATGACCACCGACATCATCCCACTCGGCACCTCGGCAGCCATTCCTACCCGCCACCGGCATCTCTCCGGCCTGGCGCTGCGGCGTCCCGAGGGCGTGCTCTTGTTCGATTGCGGGGAGGGGACCCAGTTCCAACTGATCCGGGCCGGGGTGAAACGCTCCCGTATCGATGCCGTTTTCATCACGCACCTCCACGGCGATCATTATTTCGGGCTGATGGGCCTGCTCTCTACGCTGGTGTTGCTGACCCGGACCCGGCCTGTTACCGTCGTAGGACCCGAAGGGATCGCAAACCTCGTGCGGGCCATGCCGGGCCTGGCCGACCACGCGCTGCCGTTTCCCATCGAATACGTCGAGTTGCCGGAGGGTATCGATCATGCTGTGGTGGTAGAGACGGATGCCTACCGCATTGAGGCGCGTTCGCTGGAGCACCGTGTTTTTTCCCTGGGCTACCGGTTTCAAGAAAAGGACCGGCCCGGTCACCTGTACCCGGAGCGCGCACGAGCCCTGGGCGTGACCAATTATCGCCACTTCCGCCGCCTGAAGGCAGGTGAGGCCGTCACCCTTGAGGATGGGCGGGTCGTAGAACCCGAAGAAGTGGTAGGGCCGCCGCAGCGGGGTTCGGCTTTTGCCTACGTCGGCGACACGCGACCCTGCGAGGCGGGCGTCATGCTGGCTCGCGACGTCGGCCTGCTCTATCACGAAGCCACCTTCGGCGACGACCTCCGGGCCCGCGCCGTGGCCACGGGCCATTCCACCGCGCGCGAAGCCGCCGGCGTGGCGCGTCGGGCCGGAGCCCGGCAGTTGCTCCTCGGTCATTTCAGCGCCCGCTACACCGATGCCGACGTGCTGGTGGCCGAGGCACGCACCGTGTTCCCCGACACGGAGGCTGCCGAAGAACTCAAGCCTTACGTTCTCGCAACGGACGGCACACGACCGGGCAACTGATCGAGGCTTTTGCTACTTTGAGGGCCGTTCATCTCAGGACGGTTCTTCTTCATCAAACCTGTGTTCTCAGAGGTTGGTCATGGACAGACGAAGCTTTCTCAAAGCCGGTGCCGTTGCCGGGGTCGGTGCCACGATGCCGACGCCCGAGTTTTTACGAAAAAACGCCCCGACCATCCTGCGAGGGCGCGATGACCGAAAGGCGCGGATCGGGTTTATCGGCGTCGGGCTCCGGGGGCGTAATCATCTCAACCTGGTGCTGCAACGGGATGATGCCGACGTGGTCGCCCTCTGCGACATCGACCCGGATGCCATTGCCCGCTCCGAGGCCATGATGACGAAGGCGGGTCGGGACCTCGTGCCGACGTTCACCGACGGGGATTTTGCCTTTCTGAAGATGCTGGAGATGGAGGAGATGGACGGGGTGATCATCTCGACGCCCTGGCGCTGGCACACGCGTATGGCCGTGGCGGCGATGAAAGCCGGCAAGTATGCGGGCGTCGAAGTGTCGGCGGCCAACACGCTGGAGGAATGCTGGGACCTGGTCGATACGTCCGAAGAGACCGGGATGCCCTGCATGATCCTGGAAAACGTCTGTTACCGCCGCGACGTCATGGCCGTGCTCAACATGGTCCGGCAGGAGATGTTCGGCGAACTCATCCACCTCGAATGTGGCTACCAGCACGACCTCCGGGAGGTCAAGTTCAACAACGGCACCCAGCCCTACGGCGGCGGCGTCGAGTTCGGGGAGAAAGGGTTCTCCGAGGCAAAATGGCGCACCCACCATTCGGTGCATCGCAACGGCGATCTGTATCCGACGCACGGCGTGGGGCCGGTGGCTCAGTACATCAACATCAACCGGGGCAACCGCTTCGTGTCGCTGACCTCGACGGCGTCCAAGGCGCGGGGGCTGCACAAGTATATCGTCGATGTGGGCGGAGCGGATCACCCCAACGCGAAGGTCCGGTTCAAGCTGGGCGACGTAGTGACCACCGTCATCACAACGGCCAACGGCGAGTCCGTCATCGTCAGCCACGATACCAACCTGCCCCGGCCCTATTCCCTGGGGTTCCGCGTGCAGGGCACCGGGGGCATCTGGATGGACGTGAACCGGTCGATCTACCTCGAAGGGCGGAGCCGGAAGCACCGGTGGGAGGAAGCCCGGCCGTATCTGGAGGAATACGATCATCCCCTGTGGAAAAAATATGCCTCGCATGCGGAGGGTGCGGGGCACGGGGGCATGGATTTCTTCGTCGATCACGCCTTCATCGAATCCATCAAGCGAAACGTTCCGACTCCGCTGGATGCGTACGACGCCGCCGCGTGGAGCGCGATCTCGCCGCTGTCCGAGATGTCCATCGCCGCCGGGAGCGCGCCGCAGCCCTTCCCCGATTTTACCCGTGGGCAATGGTTCAACCGCGAACCCGTTTTCGCGCTCGACGATGCGTATTAAGGCGGGGATCTTCCCCCGAGATCGGGGATACCCGTCGTGCCCCTTCGCACGTGTCCGTGGGCAGAACACAAGGGCGGTTGAGGAATAAAAGGGCGTACGTTTTGGACATGATCGAGCCGGTTCGGGATGAACCGCAGGGGCCTGTGGACGGTGGCCCCTCCCCCGGTTACAGGAAAGAGGCGCTTTGGCTGATACCGATACAAAAGACAACAAAAGCAAAGGCATCGACGGGCGACTGCTCCGGCGTATCATTTCCTTCCTGATGCCCTACAAGGGCTGGGTGACGGTGGCGTTTATCTCGGTGATGGTGACGGCCTTTCTGGGCCCGCTCCGCCCCAAACTGGTCCAGCTTGCCATCGACGATCATATCGTTCAGGGAGATCTGGACGGCTTGAAGGGGATCATCCTGATTCTGATGGGAGCGCTTCTGCTGGAGGGCATCCTGGCCTTCGTCAACGCCTACCTGACGCAGTGGATCGGCCAGCAGTCTATCTACGACGTGCGCACCAGGGTCTACCGGCACATCCAGAAGCAGCCGCTCCGGTTTTTCGACCGCACGCCCATCGGCAAGCTCATCACGCGCACGACCTCGGACGTCGAATCGCTCAGCGACGTGCTCTCGGCAGGCGTTGTGGTCATCATCGGGGATCTCTTCCGCCTGGTTTTCATCACGGCGTTCATGTTCTGGCTGAACTGGGTCCTGGCGTTGGTGACACTGGCCGTGATGCCGCTGATGCTGTGGACCACGTTCTGGTTCAAGAAAAAGGTGCGCGTGCAGTACCGCGAGACGCGCAAACAGGTGGCGCGGCTCAATTCGTTTTTGCAGGAGCACGTCACCGGAATGAGCGTCGTCCAACTCTTCAACCGTGAGAAGGAAGAGATGCGGCGGTTCGAGGGCATCAACAACGACCACCGCGTCGCCCAGGTCAAGACCATTTTTTACTTCGCCCTGTTCTGGCCCGCCGTCGCTATCATTTCCGACACGGCCATCGGCATGGTGATCTGGTTCGGCGGGCTGCGGGCCATGGCCGGCTCGCTCACGCTCGGCGTGCTGATCGCCTTCGTGCAGTACGCCCGGCAGTTCTTCGAACCTATCCG
>JBHHWM010000244.1:0-7282 GCA_046756545.1 Rhodothermales bacterium
CTCTCGACGACGGCCGGGCTGGCTCTGGATCGCGGCCGCATCGCCGACCTGCACGATCCCGTTCATTCGTACGTGCCCGGCGGCCATTTCGACGGACCGCGTCGGGAGCAGATTACATGGCACCACCTCTTGCAGCAAACAAGTGAGTGGGAGGGCACGCTGTGGGGCAAGCCCGACACCGCCGACCGACGACGCGGCAAGGACCGCGCGTTACACGAGCCCGGCACGTTCTGGGAGTATAACGACGTGCGCGTGAACCTGACGGCGCTGGCCCTGATGCACGTCTGGGAAAAACCGTTGCCCGACGTGCTCAAGGAGGAGATCATGGACCCCATCGATGCGAGCGATACGTGGCAGTGGCACGGCTATCGCAACTCCGACGTGGAGGTCAACGGCCGGACGATGAAGTCGGTCAGCGGGGGTGGGCACTGGGGCGGGGGTATGTGGATCAGCGCGCGAGACCTGGCCCGCTTCGGCTATCTGTTCCTTCGGCGCGGCCAATGGAAAGAACGGCAACTCTTCCCCGAAACCTGGATCGACCGGATCACCACACCGTGCGAGGTGCAACCCACCTACGGCTACATGTGGTGGCTCAACACGGAAGGACAGTTGTCGCCGGACGCCCCCGTCGACAGCTATGCCGCGCTCGGTGGCGGCACCAACCTGATCTGGATCTTTCCCCGGCACGACCTCGTCGTCGTCACGCGCTGGATCGACCGCAACGCCATCAATACATTTCTTCAGAAGATCGTGGCGTCTATCGAGGGAGCATGATGACGGGATGAGCGTCACACGCCGCCCACGATGCCGAGCACGTCGGTCAAGAACCACCAGATGCCGACCAGGATGATCGCGCCGGGGATGACGAAGCGCAGCCAGTAGTAGAGCCAGGTCGGCGGCGCTTTTTCGGGGTCGGTGGATAACTCTTTCATCACCTTGGATCGCCGGATTACCCACGCCACGGTGATGACTGTGAGAAGCGCCCCCAGCGACTGCATCCCTGAACCGAAGGTCAGATCCCAGGGCACGAACACCTTCATGTTGATCATCGGCGGCAGGGCGAAGAGGAACACCACGGTGGCAATCAGCCAGACGGCCTGTTTCCGGCTGAACCGGGTGTTATCCGTGAGGCCGGCCACGAGCACCTCGAAGGCAGCTACGTCAGACAGGTAGGCGGCTCCGAACAGCGCCAGGAAAAACAGCAACGCGAAGAGCCAGCCTGCGGGAATCTTCTCGAACACCTGAGGGAGGGTGAAAAAGATCAGGCCCGGCCCGCTGGCAGGTTCGAGACCCAGCGCGAAGACCGCCGGGAAAATGGCAAATCCGGCCAGGAGCCCCGCCGCCACGTCGCCGGTGGCGGTCCAGACGGCTGTCCTGCGGAGGTCGTCCTGCCGGTTCAGATACGACCCGTAGACCACCATGAAGGTGCCGCCGAGCGAGAGGCTGAAGATGGCCTGTCCCATCGCGGCCAGCATCACGTTGCCCGTCAGCGTGCGCACGTCGAACTTCAGCAGGTACCAATGCACGCCGGCCCCGGCCCCGGGCAGCGTCAGGGAGCGGGCAATGAGGATGAAGAGAAGCACCAGCAGCATCGGCATGATGGCCTTGCTGATCACCTCGATGCCGGATCGCAATCCCTTGAGGAGCACCCCCGCACAGGCGAGGATCACGGTGCCGGTGCACGCCACTTGCAAGAAAAAGGACGTGGCCGAGAAGCCTTCGTCCGGCGGCAAGATCGCCGAGGCGTCCCAGGAGATCCCAACCGCTTCGGCTACGTTGCCCATTGCATAATACAGCACCCAGCCGAGGGCGTTTGTGTAGTAGCCCGTCGCCGCGATGACGATGACAAAGAAGAACCAGCCCACCTGGCGGCCGAACGGGAGCCCGGCACGGGCGAACGCTCCCACCGGCCCGCGGCGTGTGAGCCGCCCCAGTGTCCACTCGCTCATCAAGGCGGGGATGCCGATGATCACCACGATGAGCACGTAGAAGAGGACAAAGGGCGCGCCTCCAAACCGGCCGACCATGTACGGGAAACGCCAGACGTTGCCCAGGCCGACGGCCACGCCGATCATCGTCATGAGCAGCCCGAAGCGCGAGGTGAAGGTCTCGCGGTTTCCCGTAATACTCGGCGGTTCAGGTGTGCTCATCCGCCTCCCCCTCTGCAAAGACCTCGACCAGGGCATCAAGGGCGGTGTCGATTTCGTCGAGCGTAGTATAAAAATGAGGAGCCAATCGGATGACGGGGCCACGCGCCGATGCCAGGATGCCGCGTCGGCGCAGGCGGGCTTCGACGAGGTGGGCGTCGAAGGGACAGAGGAACGCCGTCGAAGGCGTTTTACGGCGGTAATCGGTGGGGCCGTGGATCGTCAGCCCGCGGTCCGTCCCGCCGGTGAGGAGACGCCGCGAGAGTTGATCCGTCCAGTCGCGGATGGGTGCCGGGCCGATCTCGTTGATGATCGACATGCCGGCACGGGCGATGTACGCGTTGAGTACGGGCGGCGTGCCGGTATCGAAGCGGCGCGCCGAGGGCGACCAGTCCAGTGTTTTCGCGTCGAAGGCAAACGGATGGATGCGGCCGAACCAGCCTGTTACCGCCGGGTGCAGCCGTTCGAGGTGGGCGGGACGAACGTACAGAAACGCGATGCCGGGTACGCCCATCAAGTACTTGAGCGTGCCGGAACTGAGAAAATCCACGTCGAGCGCTTCGACGTCGACGGGGTGCGTGCCCAAGGTCTGGTAGGCATCCACGTAGAGGAACGCACCTCGTGCATGGGCTCGCTCGGCGATGGCGGCCAGGTTTTGCTTGAACCCGTTCTGGTAGTAGCCGTGGCAGGCCGAGACGATCAAGGTTTGGTCGTCAATCGCGGCGTCGTAGTCCTCCAGCGCGATCATGCCGTCATGCACCGGCACCCAGTCCACGTGCGCGCCGTATTTTTGATGGGCGAGCCACACATGCGCCACGGTGGGAAACTCGGCTTCGGTCGCTACGATGCGCGTGCGCGGTCCGGTGAAATCGAAGGCGCTGGCGAGGCCGGCCGTGGCGGCGGATACCGACGTGGAGACGGCCACCGCGTCGGGCGAGGCGTTGATTAGCCGGGCAAATTCGACCCTGGCGAGATGCACCTCGTTCATCCAGGTTTCCCAGTCCATCCCCTCGCGATGCCACGAGGCGAGGTAGGTTTCGGCGGCGGCCCGCGTACGATGCGTCTGAGGGGCGTGCGAGCAGTTGTTTAAGGGGATGCGCCGCTCCAGCAGCGGAATCTGCGTCCGCCAGTGTTCCAGGTCGTACGCCGGTCCGGCTGGTTCAGAGGGGGCTGGGGTTAAGGGGCGTCGGGCAGGTGTGTTCACAACGACGAAACGGCTACATCGCTTTCCTCTTTCTCCTTGTCCTTCTTCTTCTTGCGTTCCCAGGGTTTCCATTCGAGGCCCAGGACGTACTTTTGCATCCAGCGAATCTCTTCGATGTCACGGATGCGCTGGTGACGGGGCTCGCGGAAACCGTGGGGTTCGCGGGGAAACTTGATGTATCGAACGGTTTTGCCCTGATCCTTCAGCGCGGTGAAGAACATCATGCTTTGTGCTTCGGTGTCGGTGCGGTCGTTGATGCCGTGCAGGATCAGCGTCGGCGTCGTCACGTTTTTTGCGTGCGTCAGGGGCGATTTTTGACGCCATGCTTCGGGGTTGTCCCAGGGGGTCCCGCCGATGTACCATAGCCGGACATCGTAGTTGAAACCGGGGCCATACTCAGAGGTCCAGTCCGAAACCATCGCGCCGATGGAAGCGGCCTTGAAGCGGTCCGTTTGGGTGATGGTCCAGCCGCCGAGGATGCCGCCGTAGCTCCAGCCGCGCACGCCCATGCGGTCCGGGTCGGCGATGCCCTGCTCAATGACGTAATCGACGCCGGTCATCAGGTCCCAGTAGTCGCCGCCGCCGATGTCGTGCATGTTGCCGCGCAAGAGGTCGTCGGAGTAGCCGCTGCTGCCCCGTACGTTGGGCAGGAGTTGCGCGTAGCCCAGGCCGGCCCACACATGATAGGCCGAGCGGAAGCTGTTCGTGAAGACGCCTGCCGGGCCGCCGTGAATGTGCAGCAACAGGGGGATGCGTTCCGAACGGTCGTATCCCGGCGGGAGCAGGAGAATTCCCTCGATCTCACGACCGTCTTTGCTCTTCCATTGGATCACTTCGGCGTCGGCCAGCAGCAGGCTGTCGGCCACGGCGGCGGGATTGGCCG
This sequence comes from Rhodothermales bacterium, assembly GCA_046756545.1. GTDB lineage: Bacteria > Bacteroidota > Rhodothermia > Rhodothermales > JBHHWM01 > JBHHWM01. The sequence continues at coordinate 4,235 of JBHHWM010000244.1, forward strand.
TCGTCAGCCTCGTGGGTTGGAGGCGGTCGGTGGGCGTGACGTAGAGGTCGGAGGGCGTGCTGATGTCGCTGAAGGAGTAGACCATTTTGGTCCGATCCTTCGAGAACGAAGAGGCGCTCAGGGTGCCGGTGAGGTCGGTGATCCGGGTGACCTCGCCGGAAGAGACGTTGAGCCGAAACAGGTTTGAATTGGTGCGTTGGAGACCCGTGAAGAGGATGTGGCGGCTATCCGGCGTCCATACGTAGCCCCGGATGTTGCCCTCGAACGCGCCCGACACCATGCGATGCTCGCGGGTATCGGCATTCACCAACCAGATTTTGTTGTTGCGCAACTCCCAGTTTTGGTCGTCGGCGGCGCTATAGGCAAAGTGGATGCCGTCCGGTGCCCATCGGACCTGGCTTTCGGGCGCTTCGTTTTCCGTCAGCCGGGTGATGGTAGTGTCGGCGTTCAGGGTCAGCAGGTAGATTTCAGTCAGATAATTTTGGTTGCGCCGGTTTTCGGTGCGTGCCGTAAAGAGGATGCGCCGTCCGTCCGGCGAGACGTCGAAGCCGCTGATGCGGCGGTCGCCTTCCGTCAGGCGCGCTTCTTTTTTGGATTCCAGGTCGAAGGTCCACAGGTTGCGCCACCGACCTGCCTGCTGGCCGTTCGGGCCTTCATCGACGATGATGGCGTCGTGGCCGTTTTTGTGTTCCTTCTCTTCTTCATCGGTGCGTGGTTCATCAGCCACGAAGAAGAGGGTGCGGCTGTCTTCAGCCCACGCATAGGCACCGACGGAGGTCTTGTGCTTGGTCAGTTGCACCGCTTCGCCGCCCGCCGTGCGCATGTAGAACAGTTGGGATTTTTTATCGACCGAGCGTTTGAAGGCGAGGTAGGTGCCGTCCGGCGAAAACTTGAAATCGCTGCCACCCGCCTCGCCGATGTATTGCCAGGGCTCGCCGCCTTCGGCCGGTATCATATAGTAGGTACTCTTACGCTTGTTTTTATCCCAGTCCAGTTCGGATTTCCGATAGAAGACGAACATGCCGTCGGGTGACATCAGCGCGTTGCCTACTTGAACCATGTCCAGGCCGTCGTCGGTCGTCATGGGGCGACGTGGGGCGGTGTTTTGCGCCAGCAGCGGGGTGGCGGCGAACAGGAGGGTCAACCCGACGAGCATATAGCGATGCCGGGCAGGATGTCGGTGAACGGGGAGAGCCATGGGTCCTTAGGAGGAATGGTTGCGAAAAGAAGCTCCGGAGATTGACAGGGTGTACTAACATCGAACGTGCCGAGGTAACATGCAACCGGGCGTCACTTGACGAGCAGGAGTTTTCGTGTTTGTGTAAAGGTGTCTGTTTGAAGCGTGTAGAGGTACATTCCGCTGGGTAATCCCTCGGCATACAAGGGTACCTGGTGACGGCCTACGCCCTTTACCTCGTCGATCAACGTGCGTACCCGGCGCCCCAGCACGTCGCGAACCACCAGTTCGACGTGCGTAGGAGCGGACACCTCGAAGGTGATCGTCGTGACTCGGTTGAACGGATTGGGGTAGTTCTGCTCTAGCGCCGTCCGAAGGGGCATTTCGTCGTCTGTACCCGTTCGGCCGCCGAGGGTTAGTGCCACTAATTCGGCAGGGTGCGAGGCTCCCCCGACGGGCACGACGATGTATTGCTGCCCGGCGGCCATGTAGCTGATGGGCGCGCCCGTGGCATTGCCGGGGAGGCGTATGGTTGCCCATTCGGTCCCGTCATCCGGGTCGAAAGCACGTAAATTAGGGTCGTGATTGCGTGAGCCGATCTCCGCAGCCCACCCCAGGGGCGAGCCGCCGCGCGAGAGCGTGATGCCTTCCTGCGCTACAAAGAGCAACGTCTTGGTCAGCAATGGAAAACTCCGCCGCGCCCAGCCCAGCTTCGGCAGATTCAGATGCTGGATGGCGGTGTGATTGCGGGGGCCTTCGCCGACCGGACTCACCCACAAGTGCTCGCCGGTATTCAGGTCGATGGCGGTGATTCGGCCGTACGGTGGTTTCAGGAGGGGAAGATTCTGTGGACCGATAGGACCGTATTCGAACGATCCGCTGAAGTTGTAATGAGGGTTGCTGGTAGCCGGTGCCACTCGCAGGATGAACGGGGGGGTCATCGAGGGCACGTAAAGGATCCCCTTATCCGGATCGACCGCTGCACCCGACCAGCTTGCGCTACCGCTAACTCCGGGAACGGCGATGGTGCCACGCTGGGTAGGCGGGGTAAAGAGGGGGCCGTGGTCGTAGCGCTGAAGGATCGTAAGCGCCTGCTGGTTCAAAGAGGGCGTAAAGTCGATGAGATCGTTCTCGGTGATTCCCTGCCGGTCGAAGGGAAGGGGCCTTGTAGGGAACGGCTGCGTGGCCGCGGTACGCTCGCCGGGGACGGTTGATTGGGGGACCGGGCGCTCTTCGATGGGCCAGACCGGTTCGCCCGTCACGCGGTCAAACACGAAGGTGAAGCTGTGCTTGGTGATTTGCGCGACGGCCTTGATCTGTTTGCCGTTGACCGTAATGTCCACGAGGTTGGGCGCGGCGGGCAGGTCGTAGTCCCAGATGCCGTGATGCACCATCTGGTAGTGCCACACTTTTTCCCCCGTCTCCACGTCCACCGCTACCAGGCTCTCGGCAAACAGGTTGTCGCCCGGACGATGCCCGCCGTAATAATCATTGCTCGGCGTGCCGAAAGGCAGGTAGACGATGCCTAACTCCTCGTCGCAACTCATCGGAGGCCAGACGTTCGTGTTGCCGGTGTGTCGCCAGGATTCGTTTTCCCATGTCTCGGCTCCTTCACTATCGCCCTGGGGAACGGATTCGAAAATCCACTTCACGTTGCCTGTGCGGGCATCGAAGCCCCGGATGTCGCCCGGCGGCATTTCTTTGACGACGGGCGCGTCAAGGATCGAAGCACCGACGATCACAGTGTTGTTGCAGACGAGCGGCGGGGAACTCACCCCGTAGAAGAAGCGATTGATCGGGCGGCGTAATCCTTTGGTAAGGTCGATGCGGCCCTCGATGCCGAAATCCAGGATGGGGCGTCCCGTGTCGGC
>JBHHWM010000245.1:0-7270 GCA_046756545.1 Rhodothermales bacterium
GCCGAACCTGCTCTTCGATGACGCCGACGTGGCCGTTGGCGATAAAGAGGTCGAGCCAGCCGTCGTTGTCGTAGTCGAGCGGTGCGGTGCCGAACCCTGTATAGGGCAGGCTGGCTGCCCCCACCCCCGAGACCCGGCTGCGGTCGTCGAAAAGCGCCCCCCCCCGGTTGAGGTAGAGCGTGTTGGTTTCGCGGGTCAGGTGGGTCATGAAGAGATCCTCGTCGCCGTCGCCGTCGAAGTCGGCGGCGTTGACGCCCATGCTGGCTTCGGGCGCTCCGGCACTGTTGACCGCCGTGCCCGACGGGACGGCCTCATTCTGGAAATAGCGGCCCTCCAGGTTGAGCCAGAACTGGTTTTCCATGCCGTCGTTCGCCACGTACAGATCGGCCCAGCCGTCGGAGTTGAAGTCGGCCACCGCCAGGCCGAGACCGGCCCCATACGCCCGCGCCACTCGCATCGGGAAGGTGACGTTTTCGAAGGTTCCATCTCCCTGATTGCGGAGCAGACGATCCGGGGCGGGCGGGTAGGCGCTGGGATGGCAATAATCTCGCCCCCCCGAACTGGTCGAGAAACAGGGGTGATCGTTGGCCAGGGTATAGGCGACATAGTTGACGATCATCAGGTCCAGCCAGCCGTCCCGGTCGAAGTCCAGAAATGCCGCCGCGGTAGACCAGCCGGCATCGTGGGTGCCGCTCTCGCGGGTCACATCGGTGAAGGTGCCGTCGCCGTTGTTGCGCCAGAGCTGGTTGTCGCCCCAGTTGAGGACGTAGAGATCGACCCAGCCGTCGTTATTATAATCGCCCGTAGTCGCGCCCATTCCATAGCCCGTCGCTGCCAGGCCGCTCGCCTCGGTGACGTCGGTAAAGCGGAGCGCCGGGCTCCCGTCGGGCCGTAGCTCCAGGTCGTTCCGGTACAGGCGATCTCGCGGGGTGGTCGCACCTGGTTCCGCCGGATTCAGCGCGTGCCCCTGGACGGCATAGAGGTCGAGATCGCCGTCGTTGTCGTAGTCGAACAGGGCCCCGCCGCCGCCCATCATCTCGACGAAATACCATTGCCCCGACATGCCGTTGTCGTGCACGAAGTCGAGGCCCACCTCCGCCGTCACGTCCGAGAGCACGGACCGGGCCGGAGCCGGATCGAGCGGTGCGTCTGGGGTGTGGCAGCCGAGCGCCAGGCTCAGCCCCAGAAGGCCCATCCCGATCAAGACGGAAAAAACACCATACGTCGGCTGGAAGAGAGGCACGGGAGGATGCGTGCTGATGAGCAGGTCTGCGCCATATTACGGAAAGTGCCTCTGCAGAACAACGAGGCAAAAGCACAACGACACCCCGGCGAGGCCGCTCCCGGCTAGGATGCCGCCGCCACCGCCAGTCCCAGGATATCCTCGTATGCCCGATAACTCGCCTCTAAGCTATAGGTGGCCCTGACCGCCGCGCTGATACGCCCCGGCTCCGCATCCCACGACAACACCTCGTGGAGCCCCTCGACAAAGGAAGAAGGATTCCCGTCTTCGACCAGGCATCCGGTTACGCCGTCGATAACGGCATCGCGTATCCCCTCGATACCACTGGCCACCACCGGCAGATCGTGCATGCCCGCCTCCAGGTTGACGATGCCGAAGCCCTCCCGGTCTCCCGGCACCCTGATGTTGGGCATAACAAACACATCGGCGGCATCGTAGACGAGGTCGCGCAAGGCATCGGGCACATCGATCAGGAGATGAACCCTGGAGGCAACCTGCCTGCGCCGGATGATCTCCCGGATCCGCCCCAGTTCCGCTCCGCTGCCCAGGACCAGATAGACGAAGTGCGGCGGCAATAGAGGAACCACGCGGTCCACGAACCAGGCCACGCCCTTCCTTCTGACGAGTCGGCCCACGGTTGTGATCACCGTTTTCCCGATCACATCGACCCCGGCGTGTTCTTTGAGCTTTGCTCTCGCCACCGGCTTGTCCACGCCCCGCCCGTTCGTGTGCACATCCACGCCGGGATACACCACATGACACCGCGCCCTGTCGACGCCGATCCTGACACATTGCTCGAGCGTGGCGCGGCTGTTGCAGATAATCGCATCATACCTGCGCAGCGCATACGGAGCAAGGTATTTGTAGGTGATGAACTTGCCCGCCAGGGTAATATCCAGCCCGTGAACGGCAACGGACAGCTTCACGTCAAAAAGCCTGGATACCAGATATCCAAGAAAGGCTACCCGAGCGGAACTGACATGAATATGGGTAATGTTGCGCCGCGCACAGAGGGCGACACCGGCTAGCAGCACGTAGGGAAAAAACCAGAGCTTGTGCAGATTGAACCAGAGATAGAGGCCGGGCGTCATCAGGTAGGTTTTGACGTGCTTCCTGAATTGCTGGTAGATCCCGTAATTCAAACTCTGTTGCCCACCGACCGAGGGGGGAAACCGTTCTGCAATGAAAAGCAACTTCACGTGATGATCGTCCATTATTGGTCGTTCCCGATGACACAAAACATCCTATTGCATGCCATAGACTCCTTCAGACTGCGGCTTTGACGATGCACTCGGGCACCGGACACTCCTCCCGGCAGTGCGGCCCGCCCTCGTCCTCACACTCCGTGCATACGCCGCCGTCGATGACGTAGATGACATCCCCTTCGCCATCGTATACTTCCGATATGGCTTCCCGAGGACATACAAACACGCACGCGCTGCACTTGAAACAGTCCTCTACGATGATCTTCATAGCCATGACGACTCTCCCTGCTGGGTGGAACGGATTGTGAGCGGGGTGGCTTTGGGAAAGAGAACAGGTACACGGTTCATGTTCGCAGAGCGGCAGGGCGTCTCGCCGCATCTTCGACACCGCGATCCATTATATTCTCTCTGCCAAAGAGAAACAACCGATCCCCCATGAAAAAGGAAGGAGTTGCACAGAGTTCTCTCAACGGTTTACTTTCTTCTGCGGCATGGAATCCTTGCTTTTTTCAGTGCGTTTTCGCACCTATTCATAACACCAACATCATATATGCAGATCTCATGGCTAGAAAACTCAGAACATATTGGTCGCTTCTCGCAGCGGAGCTTTCGTCCAGGGCTCCGATCATGAAATTCAAGATCAACGGGTTGTGCACGAATCGATGCGTATTCTGCCCCTTTCACAGCGACCCCCACAAGCTCGAAGTCGAGGACCTGGCGCACTTCTTCGACATGATCGACAAACCCCGGTACCGGCGGATCGACATCAACGGGGGAGAACCCACGATACACCCGCGCTTCCTGAAGATTTGCGATTTCTTGAAGGAGCGTTTTAAGGGGCGGGCGGCCCTGCACCTCGGTACCAACCTGATCCCGTTCGGACGGCGTAATGAGAAGTTCTCCAGGATGTTCGACGTCGTGCTGGACACCTTCGATATGATCTCGGTAGGGTGCGACGACGAACACAACAATATTGATATGCTGGAGCAGTTCGGACCCGAGATCGTAAAGGCCGGGTGCCTCCTGTCGGTCAACGTAATGAAGGATTATTGCAGCGAGGACACCAGGGCGCGCATCCTGGCGCTGAAAGAACGCCTGGGCATCAACGTGACGTTTTCGGCGGTGCACCATTTCTACGAGGAACGTCCGAAACTCAACGACACCCGTATTCCCTGCAACCGGCAGGTCCACGAGTTTATGATGAACAGCGACGGAAACGCATATTATTGCTTCCATCAGGAATTCGAGAAACCGCTCTTCAACCTGTTCACGGTCAGCAAAGAGGAGGTCAATTATTACCTCGATGAATATGAGCCGGAGCCCTATCGCTTCTGTGCCTATTGCCCCTTATACAAGCCCAAGATGGCCCCGCTCATATCCTCGAAATTGCAGAAAACGTTCTCGGCGGTCAAGATGGCGTCGTGAGGCACGTGTCTACACAACCGGGTTCCGGATGATCGGCCCTTCCTGTATTGCTCCGTCCGGCAGGACCGCGTGAACCCCGCGTACGCCGTTAACGAGTTGGGTTATCCGCACATCGACGACGACGCTGGCCAGGGCGAGCGCTTCCGGCCGCGCCAGTGCATACTGCGCTTGCATCAGGTCGAGCATTTCATTCAGCGCCATGGCTATCGCATCATCGAGACGTTCGCCGAAGCCGAACGTGATCCAGCCCACCGGGGTATAGGCCCGCGGAGCCCCGATACGCATATCGTCTCGAACGACATAGCGTAACTCTACGCGTTCCATAGGACATTCGATGGCCGAGCCGCCCACTTCGCCGTCGCCCTGCACGGCATGACCGTCGCCGACGGAAACGAGCCCGTCTGGTACTTCAATCGGCAGATACAGCCTGCTTCCGGCCACCAGTTCTTTGCAGTCGATATTGCCGCCGGTTCTTCCGGGCAACCACCCGGAGTGCAAGCCGGGCACCTTAGGCGAGAGGCCTATCGTGCCCAGGAAGGGGCGTAGCTTGAGTCGATGCCCGTGTTCGCTTACGCCCACCATCGTCTCCGCATCCAGGGTCCATCGTATCAGCGCTTTTTCCTCCTCGGCCAGGCCCAGCGCTGTATGGAGGGCTGCGTTGAAAAACGACGGCCCCGCATAGGTCCAGCCCCAGGAAACGGGCTCAACCACATCGATCCGGACCTCCAGGGTCATCCCCGGCATCGCCCCGCGAATAGCCACCGGGCCGCAAAGCGCCGGGCCGTCGTCTCGGGGCAATTCGCGCGGCTCGAATCGGCGGCGGGGCGTACCGGGCGCGCCGTGTTGTTCGATACCCCAGGTAACGTCAATGGTGCGATAGCAGACCGTGTCGCCGGAGTTGATGATCAGCGCAGGGGTAAGATCGCGGGAAAACTGACCGTGCAGCGTGGCGCGTTGCGGTTCGAGGACGTGACGGGCCATGTCAAGAAGGACGGAGTCTGGAGAATCAGGGGGCTCACCTGCCGCGAAAAGGTACGACGAGGACGGCGTGCCCTGCAAAGCGATACCGTCGTCCTTTTGATCGCCCTCTTGTCTTTGTCCTTCTCATCGCTGAGATTGACCGAACACGCAGGGGATGCATCGGCGCGGTGGAGGAGGGAGGTCGAGGCCGGGTGCCGGCGCGTTCTTTGCTCACGAGAATCGTCCTCTCCAAGCCCAACAATGAACCATGCGCCACCGAACGGCCGTCCTGCTTCTTCCTGTTCTTTTCTATTTTCTCGGTTGCCGTAATGCTTCTGAAGAGGGAAGCAATGAGGTCTTCGTTCTCGAAGAAGCCACGATCGCCGACATCCACCACGCCCTGGAAACAGGCACCCTCACCTGCCGCAACCTCGTAGCCGCCTATCTCCGCCGAATCGACGTCTACGACCAGTCTACCGGCCTGAACGCCATCGTCGTCACGAACCCGAACGCCCTTGAAAAAGCCGAAGCGTTGGACGCCGAGTACCAGGCGACCAACACGTTGAGGCCGCTGCATTGCGTCCCGCTCATCGTGAAAGACAACTACGACACGCACGACCTGCAAACGGCGGCCGGCTCGGCAGCACTTACGGGCTCGTTGCCACCCGACGATGCGTATCAGGTGCGGGTGCTGCGCGAGGCAGGGGCCATCGTGCTCGTCAAATCGAACATGGCCGAGTGGGCCTTTAGCCCCTATCAAACCGTCAGTTCCATCGCCGGTACGACGCGGAACCCCTACGACCTGGAGCGCGTGCCGGCAGGGTCCAGCGGCGGCACGGCGGCGGCGGTAGCGGCCAACTTCGGAGCCGTCGGCCTGGGCACCGATACAGGCAACTCGATTCGAGGACCGTCATCGCACACAGCGCTGGTGGGCATCCGTTCGACGATAGGCGCGACCAGCCGGGACGGCATCGTCCCCCTCTATCTCCACAACGACATCGGCGGCCCGATGGCGCGCACCGTCGAAGACGCCGTACGCATCTTCCAGGTGATTGCCGGGCACGATCCGGCGGATCCCGTCACCGAAGCCGGCATCGGCCGCCTGCCCGACGACTACCTCTCCTTCCTCGACCCAAACGGCTTGCAGGGGGCGCGCATCGGCGTGCTCCGGGCGCTCATCGACACGCCCACCGCCGACTCCGCTGTTCATGCGTTGATGGAACAGGCCCTTCGGGATCTGGAATCGCTGGGCGCCACCCTCGTCGATCCGTTCGTCATTCCCGACTTCGACTCCCTCCGACGGAATCAGTGGTGCGACACGTTCCGGCACGACGTGGAAAACTACTTCGTTTCGCTGGGCGACCAGGCTCTCGTCAAGACGCTGGCCGAGGTCGTTGCCTCCGGCCGGTATTCCGATTACATCGAAGAATCCTTGCGCGAGTCGGCCGCCGTCGAAGGTACGCCGGCCGAGCAAGACCCGCCCTGCCTGATGGTCGAAGAGAGCCCGCGCCGAAAAGCGTTCCTCGATGCCGTGCTGCGCGCCATGGAGGAGCACAATGTAGAGGCCATCGTCTATCCTTCGTGGAGCAACCCGCCGCGCAAGGTGGGCGACTCCGAAAGCCCACACGGCAACAACAGCCCCTTCATCGCGCCCCACACCGGCCAACCCGCCGTCACGGTGCCGATGGGCTTCACGCCTGACCGTCTACCCGCCGGGTTGCAACTGCTCGGACGCCCGTTCGGCGAGCCGGATCTGATACGATTTGCCTATGCCTACGAGCAGGCGACGAGGCACCGCTATCCACCGGCCCAATTCCCGCCGCTTGAGGAATGACGGAATCCGGGAACGATGCCGGATGCGGCGGCTGTATCCGGCATCGAGGAAGGCGATTTTTCGTCCCGTCTCAGCGGTCTCGTGTTAGCTCGCGCACCAGGTCTTCCATGGCGTCGAGGTACTCCGTGTTGTAGTTATTGTAGTACCAGCGGTGCCCTTTCCGCCGAAGCAACTCGCGCACCGATACGTCCTCGTACCGACGGCTTCGCATCTCTTCGACAAAATCCTCATCGACTTCCAGAATCTTCATCGCGATCAGGCGCACCGGCGTCAGGTCGGCCATACCCAGATCGCGCATTTCCTGCACGAACCGCTCGTTGATGTCGTGCACCTTGAGCGCAATAGCCCGGTCGGCTGACAGGTTGTCGAAGCCCAGCGCCTTCATCCGGCCCATGAAGCGGGCGTTGATGTCATGCACGCGCAGAGCAACCAACTGATCGATATCCAGGTCGCGAAAACCCAGGCCTTCCATCTCCTCCACAAAATCGGCATCGATGCCGTGGATGCGGAACGTCACTGCGTCGTCGGCGCTCAGGTCGTCGAAACCCAGCGCCTGTATCTCTCGCATCGTGCGCGCGTTGACGCCGTGGATCTTCAACGCAA
>JBHHWM010000246.1:0-7252 GCA_046756545.1 Rhodothermales bacterium
GGAAGCAACACCCGAAGGAACGGGGTGCTGCCTTCCTGTAACAGGTCGTGCTGCTCAGCCCGGGCCATGATCCAACCCTCGGAGGAAACCTCATCGCCGACGGGTACCAGACCGGCGTACTGAAAGCGGTTCGGATCGAGACGCCCGGTCAGCGGCTCGACCAACGCACCCGGCACCCCGCTTTCGGCGTACATCTGCTGCAGCATGCCGAACTGCTCGGCATCGCTCTGATCGAGGGCAGTGCCACTCAGGCTTTGATCGGTGGCGTCGTAGCGCCCGGCCGGCAGCCCCTCTGCATCGAGAAACACCAGGCTGACATCGTAGGCCCCCAGCGAAGACAACAGCGAACTACGCAGCATAACCGTTGCGAGCGAATCGAGATAGGCACGACGCATGCCATAGGTCGCCGTATCGGACAATGCCAGACGCACCGAAGGCTCCCTCTGTGCCTCTTCCAGAACTTCTCTGATCGCGAACAGCACAGCCGGGTCACGCTCTTTGTCGAACGACTCGGCGGCGTCTTCCATTCGGAGGCGTTGCTGCTCGTCGAGACCGCTATGGAGCATGGGATACAGCAGGATGCTCAGCGCCAGGATGGCGGGGAGTACGCTGCGAAGCGTGAGCAATCCCAGGCCCGAGCCTTCCTTTGAGAACCCTACGACCGCCAGGCCCACCCCGACGATTAAGAAAAGTACCGCCGTGGTCCACTGCACTACCCCCTGCACTTCGAAGACGACGTAGAGCCCGGCAAGAAGTCCGCCGGCGAGAAGCAGCGTTCCCAGTCCGAGCACCCAGGGCGGCCACACCGTCCGTGGCCGCTCGGTGCGGACGTAATGCAGCGCCATCCACGTTACCCCGACAATCAGCATCACCACCGAGAGCGTGAACAGCAGCAGCGTGCAAAAGATGAGCAACACGAGCGACTCAGGGAAAAGACCCTCCCGGCTAAAGAAATCCAGGGTGCTATCCAGGACGGTATGGCGCGCGATGAAGGCGAGCATCAGCGTCAGCCCGAAAGCCAGCAGGACGGTGACCGAGAGGCTGGTCAGCCAACGCCAGGGCGAAGACGGTATCAACCCTGAACGCCGCACACCGTTGGAATCATAAAAAAGGGAAGCACCTCGCCTACGGAAACGAGTCGCATAGTCCAGAAAAGCCAGCGCGAAGAGCAGGCAAAAGACGGCGGTGACAAAGAAGTCGCCCGTGGAACGCATCAGGCCTCCGCCAAACGTCGAGGCAAGGTGAGAGGGGTCGAACAGAGGAGCCAGCGGTGCCTTGCCGCGCTGCCATCGTCCCGGAACGTCGAAGGCCAGCAGCGCATAGCGTACGCCCCACCACACGACCATCACCACCCCCAGTCGAATCCCGGAGCGAAGCCTCCTGCCTCTCCCGGTATCATCCGGCGATTCGGCGGCGCGATACCATACCCATAACCCTGCCGTCAACCAGCATAGCAACAACGTCGCCCAGAACGCCAGCACATCGTCGAAGCGTTGCCGGTTGGTCTCCATGAGTCGTTCGGCGGAGGGAGGCTCGACGACGACGCGGCCCAGCAAGGTCCCGTCGGCCCCTTGTAGCAACCGGGCCTGGCCCTGCACCGGAGCACGATCTTCGAAAGGACGCTGGAACCGGGCTACGACCGGAAGCCGGGTCGTTCGGCTCCAGGTTTCGCTCATGCTAAAATGCTGGAGATACTGATTTTGGATGGGAGCCCGCACCTGCAACACCCGCATCACCCGCACCGCACCCAGCACGCGCACGTCGTCGCGCACGGGGTACCACACGACCAGCGCCTGCCGCCAATCGCTGTCTTCGGCAATCGTGGTGTGAAATGTTTCCAGAAAATGCGCGGTCTCCGGCGCTTCGTCGCGGGGGAGGCTGAACCCGTTCCATGCCACCAGTTCGAGCGTAGCATCATAAAGTTCGACGGCCCATCGCTCCGGGAGGGAGAGGTCGGCAAAGTAATGGATCAAGGATTCTGAACTCGCTTCCTGCTCACCGAGGGTTCGTTCCCGCAGCGCCTCGATGACGGGTGCGGCCTCGGCCAGTGTTTTTGCCTGGGCGAGTAGATCCTGTTGGAGGTGATCGAACTGCTGTTCGATGAGTGCCAGGGCGTCGGACACAACCGCTTCTTGCCGCGTTTGCACAGTGTCGGCTACGCGTGCAAGGTGCCATACCCGTCCACCCCACGTCAGCCCTATCGCCAGCGCAAAAAAGAGGATTCCCCGAAGGAGCCGTCCTCCTCCGTGCGTGAAGCGTTTCGTCGTTCGATCTATGTTGGGATGCGCCATGGAAGAGGCCGGTTCGGTCACTCGGCTATGAACGCCGGCGCTGTTCGATGCGAACTTCGCGGAGTTCCCATTGTGCGCCCTTCATGCGGAGGCGAACGTATACCTTGAGGGGACGTTCTGCATGTTTGTAGCGGTATTGGCCCGTAGCAAACCAACTGCCTTCTGCCTGGGATGTATTCTGAAACGCAAAGTGCTCCGGAGGATACCGCCGAAAGAAATCTTGCATTACATAAACGGCCTGCGCACGGCTATAGAGCTTACTCTGTCCAAGCAGCGCAATCTCTACTCGATCCGAAGCCTCGGCCATCAACAGGTGCGCATCACCTGAGGCCAGAGCTTCTTGCAGCGAAGCCAGCGCCGGTGTCTGTCGGGCGGCGACCTGCTCCGCTACACCTCCCCCCAGCCATATCACGCAGAGCCCCACCAGCCCCCACCGTTGAACGCGTGCCAATCCGGTCATCTATCTGAATCCGTATCCGTGCTGAAAAGAAGGCTGTACGACGGTGTGACGACGTACCATTCAGCCTCTGCGTACCACTCCCCGGATGTACTCTCATCCGTCTATGCCAAGGTAGCAAAAAGTGAACCGCTGTGCGAAATGTGGCGCGTCAGCCTTTCGCGCAGGGTCTACTGTAAGATATATTAGACGCACCGCTATACTCCGCAACATAGTTACGTAGACTCGTCTCATTCTAGTGAATTACCGTCATCACCCGGAATACGGGGGAGGAATCGAATGCGCAGCACACCACGCACGCTGATTACGGGAGGGGCCGGTTTTTTAGGCTCTCACCTCTGCGACCGCCTCATTGCAGAGGGTCACGATGTTATCTGTATGGATAACTTCCTCACTGGTTCGCCCGACAACATCGCGCATTTCATCGGCAACCCCCACTTCCATCTCATCAAGCACGACGTAACCAATTTCATCTACGTCGAAGGAGCCCTCGACTATGTGCTCCACTTTGCCAGTCCGGCCTCGCCCATGGACTATCTCCAGTACCCCATCCAGACGCTCAAGGTGGGAGCCCTCGGTACCCATAAAGCGCTCGGCCTGGCCAAAGCCAAAAACGCGCGCTTCCTGCTGGCCTCCACCAGCGAGGTCTATGGCGATCCCCTGGTGCATCCCCAGCCCGAAACCTACTGGGGCAACGTCAACCCGGTAGGGCTGCGCGGCGTCTACGACGAGGCCAAGCGCTTCGCCGAAGCTATGACCATGGCCTATCATCGCTACCACGGCGTCAACACCTGCATCGTCCGCATCTTCAATACGTTTGGCCCCCGGATGCGCCTCGACGATGGGCGCGCCCTTCCCACCTTCATGCGACAGGCCCTACAGGGCGAACCCATCACGGTCTTCGGAGATGGAGGCCAGACCCGCTCCTTCACCTACGTACAGGATACCGTCGACGGCATCTTTCGCCTGCTCCATAGCGATGTCGTCGAACCGGTCAACATCGGCAATCCGGAAGAGATCACGATCCTGGATTTTGCCAGGGAGATCATTGCCCTGACACGCAGCACGAGTTCCATCGTGTTTGAACCCCTGCCGGCGGACGACCCGGAGATTCGGCAGCCCGATATCACGCGGGCCCGCGAGCAACTCCGCTGGGAGCCACAAATAAACCGGGCGGAGGGACTCCGGCTAACCCTCTCCTACGTCCGAGAACAACTCCAGGCCCTGCACCCTGACGGAGATGCCCTCACCGGAGAACGGTTGCATCGCTGAATCGACCTGCCGCCCCGCCCTTATCATAACCCAAGTTGTGACCATCTCGGGTTGAAACGACAAATCGGGGAGACGACGAATGGAGGAGCGGTTTCCCGCTTATTTGTTCGTCGTTTCCTCGTCTGGCCCTCTCCTCGTTTCCACGTTGGGACCGAAGGGCACAACGAGAGGTATCATACCACGCGGTAAGGTACCTCGGCAGCATCGTGAAAGAAGGCCCGGACGGCTTCGGACGCCATGCGAGCCATCGCCGTCCGGGCCTCTATCGTGGCGCTGGCCAGATGGGGAGCCACCACGACGCGAGGATGCGCCAGCAGGCCCGGATGCACTTCGGGCTCGCGCTCGAACACGTCCAGGCCCGCCCCGGCGATTTGTCCTGCCTCAAGGGCTTCGACCAGCGCCTCCTCGTCCACCACCGGGCCGCGCGCCGTGTTGATGAGCAGGGCTGTGGGCTTCATGCGCCGGAACGCCTCGGCGTCGAGCAGGTGGGTGCTGTCATCGTTGAGCGCGCAGTGCAACGAGACGATGTCGCTCGTTGCCAGCAGTTCGTCGAATGCGGCATAGCGCGCGCAGGTCTCCCGCTCCACCCCCGGATTGGCACGGCGGCGATTGTGATAGAGCACCTTCATCCCGAAGCCGAGCGCCCGCCGGGCCATCGCCGCCCCAATGCGCCCCATCCCGATGATGCCGAGCGTTTTGCCGCGCAGTTCCATGCCGAGCATCAGCATCGTTTCCCATCGCTTGAAGGCCCCGTCGCGCACAAACCGGTCCGCCGCACGCAGGTGCCGGGCGACGGCCAGCAGCAGGGCAAACGCGAAATCGGCGGTGGCGTCGGTGAGTACCCCCGGCGTATTCGTCACGACGATACCGTGCGTTCGAGCCGCTTCCAGGTCGATATTGTCTACGCCGACGCCGAACTGGGCGACGATGCCCAGGTGAGAAGAGGCTTCCAGCACCCACCCGGACACAGGGTCCGTCACGGTCGAGATCAACGCGTCGGCCCCGCGAGCCAGGTCGATCAACCGATCTTCATCGGCATCTCCATGGACGGCAGGGTCGTACACTTCGACCTCATGGGCCGCGCGCAATGAGACCAGCCCCGCCTCTGGAAGAGGACGTGTGACGACAACTTTCGGCATAAGGCTCTCACAGAATCATGAATGAACGAAAAAAGCAAACCGGCCGGTCGGTGCAAAATACGTAGAAATATCGTTGCGACTTAGCTTGCCTGGCCTGATGCCGATACCTTGGCTACCTGCTCATACCCTGTGTTGACTCGTATCCGTCCCACTCATGCCGTTTCGTTTTCCAATAGTCCGTTCCGACACCCGGGATCAGGCCGCCTCCGGCACATCGATTCAACCGGTTCCTTTCCTGCTCCTGCTGATACTCGGTGCCTTGCTGAGCTTCACGACGCTGGTTCAGGCCTTTCTTGTCATCCCCGATCCCAACCTCTTCATTCGCGGGTTCGAGTTGCTTTTTGTCGGCCTTTTTCTGCTGGGTGCGGCCCGTTCCTACACGTCGATTACGATCCATCCCTCGGTGGCCGGGTGGCTGTTTCTGGCCTGGCTCGGTGCCGCTACGATTTCCGTGGCGCTCGCCGAACACCAGGGCCATGCGTTGATCCGACAGGCCGAGTGGCTCACGCATATCCTCTTTGCCGTGTGCCTCTGGAGCTTCATCCGACGCCATCCCCTAGCCCTGAAAGTGATCCTCGTTGCGATTCCTCTGGGCTTTTTCCTCGTCGGGCTGAACCTGCTCTTTACCTGGATGTCGCTCTCGGCACCGCGAGACTACCACTGGTTTACAAGCGTGCCGCTGGTTGGACACGTGCGACACTTCGGCTATTATGGCTTGGCCGCCCTGCTGTTTAGCGCGAGCCCGCTTCTGGGATCCGGTGAGAAGGGCTCCTTGAGCGCCCGATGCCTGGCCCTGGCCGCCCTCTCCGTCTGCTGGGGGTTCCTGTTCTGGTCCGGAGGGCGAGCGGCCATCGGCTCCGGCTTTGTCGGCCTGGCCTTGCTCACCTGGTTCACCGGTAAGAACCAGCGCCTCTGGACGGCGACGATCTCGATTGCAGCGGCGGGTCTGGGCCTGGGGTTGTCCGCCTTCTTCCGGGTAAACGATCCCCGGCTGGGGTTCCTCTCTTCGCTGGCACGCACGGCTTCCGACACCTCTTCGTACGGAGTGAACGGGCTCACCACCGGGCGGCTGGGCATATGGGAAGCCGCTCTCAAGAGCTTAGACGGGCACTTGTGGTTCGGCCTCGGGCCAGATAACTACCGGTTTATCCCGGAACCCCTCCACGACGGCATTCAGCCCCATTCGCTGGTTGTGCAGTTTCTGACCGAATGGGGCATCGTGGGTACGATTCCTTTCTTGATCCTGCTCAGCATCGTGTTCTGGAAAGCATATGTCCATCTCAGAAGAGAGCAAGACACGCTCCGCAACACCGCACGGATCACCGCGTTGGTCCTGATGGTCAGTTTCACGCTGCACGGCCTCGTCGATGGACTCTACTACTACGCATTCCCGTTGCTGGTGTTGTTTTGCTGCTTTGCCGTCGCATTGCTCCCTACGACGTCCTCACCCGTTGAGGCAAGCTCCCATCCTTTCCTTGCGCACCTCACCTCCCGCCGGGTCCTGTGGACGGCCCTGGTGCTACTGAGCCTCGTATTTGTCCTGAACAGCGATTTTTTCTACCTGCTATTCTTCCAGAGCAGCGGATGAACCTGCCCCTCCGAGCGTTCTTCTGAAAACCCTTCGTTCGAGACAGTATATTCTCCTACTCAAGCTATGATCAGGCTATCGGTTCACACGGAAGGATCTCTTTCATTTAGATAGGTAGGACCCAGGTGCTCGCTCAACTTACAGATCTATTCAAACGGTGGAGCACCCGCATCAGCCTCAGTATCCTGGATCAGATCCTGCTCTCCGGGGCCAACTTCATCCTCAACGTCCTGCTGGCCCGCTGGCTCATCCCTGACGCCTATGGTGCCTTCGCCGTGGCTTTTTCGGTTTTCCTCTTTCTTTCCGGCATTCACAATGCGTTGATCGTAGACCCCATGAGCGTGCTGGGACCGGCTCGCTTCGGGAACCGCCTCCCTGGCTACCTTACCAGCCTCTTCTACACCCACGGCGGTCTGACCATAGGGCTTTCCCTGCTCTTGTTTTTGGTCGCCTCGCTCTTTTTCCGTGCAAGCCCGCTTCTGCTCACGGCCCTGTGGGGCGTGGC
>JBHHWM010000247.1:0-7179 GCA_046756545.1 Rhodothermales bacterium
TGGTTCCGTTCTCTCGTTACAGCCTTGAGATACTACCTTGTTGTTTTTCCTCCCGTACCTGGAAGCTCCTTCGTTACAACTTTCGTTGTTGCAACTCCTATTGTCGTAACCAAGGATACGCTTTCCTTATAATTATGGTAAGCGGGGTTTTTCCAGATGCTAAAGGCAGGGATTCCCTAGACGCTACAGAGAGGAAATCCCCCTCCCTATGTAGGGCAAAACCCTACGGATAACCCACATCCCATTCCCAACCTTCGGCATCATCCGGCAAGGCGCAAAAAACGCCGAAAAAGGCCCTTTTCGGGAGGCAGAGCCAGAGAGCAATAGCCGAAACGGTTGAGCCCCTGGTTGTCTCCCCCGGCGGGGGTTAGGTCCTGCGCTCCATATGTGATTTCGTCACAGAGGGTTTCCGCCTTAACAAAGGCTTAAAGACACACCCCAGGTATTCACCTGCACTTCAAGAAATGCGATATGAAAGGGACCTATCTGGCCGGAGCATAGCCTACATTTTTGTAAGGCCCCCTTCCGACCAGCTTCGACGAACCAACTCGCAGGTTGAAATAGAGAACGGGTTGGTACGCGGCCTCTATGCATCACTCCCTCCTCGATTTCTCGTCTCCCTGCTTCGTCGTTTCAACCCCGGTCGGTCACACCGTGGCCTACATCAAACGCGCTGAGCAATTCGGTTCAGGCTCCTGGGATCCCGAATACCTACGAGGCCTCTGGAAAGGGAAATGAGACCGTCCTTTTCAAAATCCTTCAAAATCCGGCTCACCACTTCCCTTGAACTGCCCAGTTCGGCGGCAAGAGCCTCATGCGTAATCTCCAGGTTTGTCGAGAGGATGCCGGCTTCGTGAAGATACCCGGCGATGCGGGCATCCATACGCCGGAACGCTACCTGATCGACGACCGATATGACGCTGGCCAAACGACGGGCAAGTAGCTTGAAAAGAAAGTTTCGCCACGCTTCGTATCGATGCATCCAGGACCGCAGGATTTCTTCCGGGATACCCACGGCTTCAATAGGCGTCTCCGCCCGCGCATAAGCAGGAAAATGCTGTTCGCTGAGAATGCAGGAAGCCGTCAGAATACAACTCTCGCCCGCACTGACCCGGTACAGCGTAATCTCACGCCCTCGTTCTCCCATGTCGTAGACCCGGGCCGTCCCCGAGAGCACCAGCGGCAGGAGACTGCTTCGGTTCCCCTGCATACTAATAAACTGTCCGGGATCCAGCGCGACGTACGCGCCCTTTTCATAGATACTTTTCCGGATCTCATCTCCCGCTTCTCGCAGGAACGGGAACACCTTAAGCAGTCTGGTGAAGATGTATGGCTCGATGCGCATGGCAGACTCGGGTCTAGTCGTCTGAACAAGCTCGGCGCACCCGCCGGGGACACGAGTGATGCACTTTCCGGACAGGCCGCCATGAGAAATAACCGAACCAACACGCCTTTCTCCTGAGAGGGTGTTGGTCGCGCCAATTCAGGATATGCAGTGAAATGAGCCCCGAACAGAGTGGGTTTTCCGCACGCGGCTGTAAGGGTTTGCCCTACTCCCGGTGGGAAGGATCTCCACAACGCGTGAGGGTGAGAGGACGCCCTCAACGTCCCGCGCGGCCTCCATCAATGCTCGAAAAGGCGGTGCCGGGGGCAACAATCTCACGGCAGATATCGAGCAAAGAAGAGCAGAAAGGACAGAATCTACCAGTGATGGGCTCTGTTCGGCCCGGGGGGATCGCTCGTATGGCAAATGAGACAAAAGCTCAATCCGCTAGGGGCTCTTAAGAACGGCTGGTATTGCTGGGTGTGCGGCTCGTGGCAGGTCATGCATTGCAGCTTGCCGTCAAAAAACTTCAGCCCCATGGCTTCCACCATGCCTATCGAATTAAAATTACCGGGCGACCGGGACGGATCGTACAGGATCGAGATCGGGTGCTGGGTGCTTCGAAAGTCCGTATCCAGAAAGACGCCTTCCAGGTTAATGCCGCCGACATCTCCCCCCCCATCGTGCTTGTCGTGGCAATCCTCGATGGAGGTTCTGAAAGGCCCGCCTCCCGTATACGTGTTCGGCGTATCGAGGACCTCGTCCAGCCCGATGGTGCCGTCGTGGCAGGAGAGGCACGCCAGGGAATTGCCGGTGGGCTGAGGGTCCACAACCATGTCCAGGTTGCCTTCGTACATCCGATACGAGGCCGTCGGGGTTTGCCGGTTCCACAGCGGCCCGTCGGTCTGCCCCCAGTGGGGGGTATGGCAATACACACAGACTTCCCCGTAATCCCTGATCTGGTTCCTCATATTTCCAACCGTAACCGATGCAGGAACGGTCAGGTTGTGATAGGTCTCCGTGATGTTGAGGCCGGTGGGCCACGCCCCCGGCCCCCATTGCGCCCGGACGTCCCGGCTCGTGGCGAGAAACAGCGCTCCACTCACGAGGAGTAGGGCCCCAAACCGGGCTGCTCGATGCCTCGCCGGAGACCTCAACAGCGTTGATGGCTGCATCCGGCTCCGTAGCGCGGCGCTCCGACATACAGGGAAAAAACCGTCACAAATCATCGGTGAACTACTCCTGTTGTTGATGACTGATGTACCAGACGTAGGCTGCTACCGCGTGCACTTCCTCATCGCTCAGATTCGATCCTCCTTTGGGCGGCATGGGTACCCCTCGCGTAGACCGCTCCAGGGAAACCCCGTTTTGAATTTGACTGACGATGTCGAGGTAGCTGCCTTTGGCATGGAGCCAACTCGCATCGGTCAGATCCGGCCCGATCCGGCCGGCGGCGTTTGCGCCGTGACAGGTAGCGCACTTGCCGGCACCCTCAAACACCCTGTGCCCCCTTTTGACCAGAGCCTGGGTAACACCCGGCGGCAGCGAAACCCGCGCTTCATCAGGATGACTCAAACTCCAGACGTAGGCCGCCACCGCCTGCACATCCGTATCGCTGATCAGGGAACCGCCCCTGGGAGGCATCGCCACCCCTCGGGTAGACTCTTCCAGCGAAATGCCCATCAAGATAATCTGGAGGATCGACAGAAAACTCCCTTTTGCCTGCAGCCAATTATCATCCGTAAGATCGGGGCCGATGAGACCCTGCGCGTCAGAACCATGGCAGTTCACACACAGTCCTTTGCCGTGAAAGAGGGCATTGCCCTTCTGAACCATGGATATAGTGATTCCCGGCGGCAGGGAATCCGCAGGGGCTTGTCCCTTCACCGTAACCGGTGCAAACAGGATAACCGCAACGCCCAATACGCACAAGGGTTTCATCCAGGTCTTCATCGCCGTCTCGGGTTTGATGGATATACCAACTCACGTGAGACGTTCGCGTAACGGATTAACAAACCGCGTGCCAATGTACTCACGATGCGCGCTCACACCCCGACGATGATCGCCACAACAGAGGTTCCACACACGCTACAAGAAGTCCCCCTCGTACGAACCAGGGACGCTACGACTCCATTAAAATATGTACTAACTAGCGGATAATTTTTCAACTCATTTTGTGCCTTCCTGATCGCAATGTGGAAACGAGGAGACGGCGAGGCGATGCATCGACGAACAAACAAGTGGGATTTCTAACCCAGTACGAGTGGCTATATTCTACCTCACGGCCAGGCAGGGGCCATCTCGTTACTGATTCTTGCGGCCTCGCGAACGTCCCCGACCTCTTCCCCCCTTTTTACGCTGGGGGGGCGGTGTCTTCCGAGTTGGGAGCACATCCTCCGGCTGGTGCATGCGGCGGTGATACAGATCGTCCACGAGCATGGCCAGCAGCTCCGGTTCCTCGCGCACCAGTTCTTCGACCATAGGAATGAACCGTTGCAGGCGCTCGCGTTCGAGGTTGCTCTGAGAACGCATCATTTCTTCGAGCACGACGACCATGCGCTGCGCCACGCGGGACGAAACCTCTTCCGCCGTGGGTAGATCACGCTTGACAAGGTCGAAATCGTAACGCCGGGCGATGCCGAGGAGACGGTGCTCACCGTCGAGCGTAGTTAGCGTGATGGCCGTGCCGGCCTTGCCTGCGCGCGCCGTACGCCCGGTGCGATGGATGTAATACTCCGGATCTTCCGGCACGTCGTACTGAAAAACGTGGCTCAGATCCGTGATGTCGATGCCGCGAGCGGCCACATCGGTGGCGACGAGAAACCGCAACGTCCCGGTGCGGATGCGATCCATCGCTTGCTCTCGGGCTTTCTGCGTGAGGTCGCCCGAGATTTCATCTACGTGATAGCCGTAGTTCGTCAGAAACTGGGCCAGGTACTCCACGTCCCGCTTGGTATTGGCGAAGATGATGGCTGAATCCGGGTTTTCCATCTCGATGAGCCGGATGAGCGCGCGGTCCTTGTCCCGGTCTACGCGATAGAAGCGGTGCTCGATGCTCTCGACGCTGATCTGCCCGGCACTGAGCCCCAGAAATGACGGTTCGTGCAGGAATTCACTGCCGAGCGAGCGCACCTTGGGCGGCATCGTGGCACTGAACATGTAGGACTGTCGCTTACGAGGCAGGTAGCGTTTCAGGGTTCTCATGGCCGGATAGAACCCCATGGAGAGCATCTCGTCCGCCTCGTCGAGGATGAAGACGCGCAGCGCTCCCAGCGAGAACGTCCGGCGGTCGAGGTGGTCGAGGATGCGCCCCGGCGTGCCGATGACCACCTGGCCCCCTTCGCGGAGTCCCTGATTTTGGAGCTTGTAGCCCACGCCTCCATAGACCAGCACGGCGCGTAATGCATCGGCCTCGGAGGCACCGGTCTTCATACGCTCGAACTCTTCGTGGATCTGCCGCGCCAACTCGCGGGTGGGCGTCAAAATGAGCGCCTGCGTTTCGTTACGCGTCGCGTCGAGCACGTCGAACAGGGGTAATAAAAAGGCCCCCGTCTTGCCCGATCCCGTCCGCGATTGCACGATCAGGTCACGACCGTCGTGCATGTAGGGGATCGCCCTTTTCTGAACCGGCATGAGGTCGGTCCAGCCCGACGCCTCGAACGCCCGGCGTACCCGGTCGGGCAGGGTCTCCGGGGTGGCTTCAGGAAGTTGGGGATCCGGCTCGGGAAACTGGCTTCGGGCTAGCTCGTCGCTGCGTTCGCGCTGGGCCTTCGACGTTAAATCGATGACCTGGGTATACGGATTCTCCGATGATTTCGACTCCATGACGCTCTCTCGACAAATTTCATGCGGTGCATCGCCCAGCGTTGGAATATGCTACGTCAGCCGCATCGCTCGTGATAGATGGCGACACGACCTCGACAAGGAAGGAGATCGACGACATCCCTTTCGATGTGTCTTGCTCTTGTCGTGCCCAAGAAGTGTAAGATCCGAAATCCGCAGACCAATATCACATGGCCATGCCGCCGTCGACGTGGAGCACCTGGCCGGTGATGTAGGCGGCGGCGGCAGAGGCCAGGAAGAGCACCGCACCGGCAACGTCGTCCGGCGTAGCCGCACGCCCCAGGGGGACGCCTCCCAACATCGCCTCGCGGGCCTGGTCCGAAAGCGCGGCGGTCATGTCGGTGGCTACGTAGCCCGGCGCCACGACGTTCACCGTCACGCCCCGGCGGCCCAGCTCTTTAGCCAGGCTCTTCGAGAACCCGATGATGCCGGCTTTGGAGGCGGCGTAGTTAGTCTGCCCCGGATTGCCCGACACGCCGACGATGGACGAAATGTTGATGACCCTGCCGCTGCGCTGCTTCATCAACGGGCGGTAGGCCGCCTTGCAAAAATTGAACACACTCTTCAGGTTCGTGTCGATGACGGCGTCCCAGTCGTCCTCATTCATCCGCAGCATCAACCCGTCGCGGGTGATCCCGGCATTGTTGACGAGGACGTCGAGGCGGCCCCAGGCATCGAGCACCCCCTGCACGGCAGCGTTGGCCGCATCGGCGGCAGCGGCATCGCCCTGGAAGACAAGCACGTCCGTGCCCTGCGCTTCCAGGGTTTTTCGGAGCGCTTCGGCTTCTTCGGTGGACGAGCGATACGTAAACGCGACACGCGCACCGGCGCGGGCAAACGCTTCGACGATGGCGCGGCCTATGCCCCGCGTGCCGCCGGTAACAAGGACGGTTTTATCAGTAAAATCGAGGTGCATGATGGGGGATCAGGTTTTTGAAGGGGCGACCTCACGGTGCCCCCGGATGGAATGATTCGTTGATTCTTTTCATGGTCGCATACCCCGACACGAGGACGAAGTCCGACTGACGTAAGTAAACGTGCCTCGGACACGAGCCGAAGGCGACTGACGGAGTAAAACGACCCGTTCCGCTGCAAGATACCTCGTAGCTTGCTGCGAGGTAGGTCATTTAACCCGTCGCACCGGCCAGGGCCGTCAGGTCCTGCGCTTTGCCCGCCGCTACGGTTTCAATATCGCGCCCCAGCGTGCGGCGTGCCAGTCCGGCCAGCACCCGTCCGGCACCCACTTCCACGAAGCGAGCGGCCCCGTCTGCGTGCATGTGCTGCAACGACTGCGCCCACCGAACCGGGGACATGAGTTGCTCGAGCAGCCGTGTTCGGATTTCTTCGGGGTCCGTAGTGGGCTGCGCCGTCACATTTAAATACACCGGGCAGCGGGGCTCTCGGATGGGGAGCGCGATAAGCGCTTCGGCCAGACCGTCGCGGGCGTACCCCATCAGGGGGGAGTGAAAAGCGCCGCTGACGGGCAACGGCACCACACGCCGGGCACCGCGCTCCCTGGCCATCTCCATGGCCCGGGCCACCGCCTCTACGTCGCCCGAGAGGACGACCTGGCCGGGCGCGTTGAAATTGGCTTGCTGCACGATGCCGGGGCCGGCTTCGGAGGCTTCGCCGCAGACGCTTTCGAGCACGGCATCGTCGAGGCCGAGCACCGCGGCCATCGTGCCGGGGCGCTCGTCTCCGGCCTGCCCCATCAGCACGCCCCGGCGGCGCACGACGCGCAGACCGTCTTCGAAGGACAGCGCACCCACGGCCGCCAGCGCGCTGTATTCGCCCAGGCTGTGCCCGGCCGCCATCTCCGGGTGGATGCCCTGCTGCTGCAGCACGGCGGAGGCGGCAAGACTGTGGATGTAGAGCGCCGGCTGGGTGATGTCGGTCTGCTTGATCCGCTCGGCGGCGGCGGGCTCATCGGCGTCCGTGCCGAACATCAAGGCCGAGATCGAGAAGCCCAGCACGGCATCGGCCTCTTCAAAACGAGCACGCGCCTCGGCGAA
>JBHHWM010000248.1:0-7152 GCA_046756545.1 Rhodothermales bacterium
AGAACGACGAGAACAACGGCTTCGTCGCCGGGCTGCTGTGGGCACAGTTCCACCGATTGACGCTCCACGGACAGTTTATGGTGGATGACTTCGACTCGCGGGGGGAAAGTGATGAAACCATCTCCTTCACACTCGTCGGTTCGCTTCTTTACGCCGCTCCCACGTTCGATCTCGGTTTTACCCTTGAGATGGTTTCCGCCCGGACGTATAATGCTCCTCAACCGGAGGGCAGGTACATGTACCTGCTCCGCGGGCTCGCTACCCAGTTCAACGATTACATCCACGCCTCCCTGTTTGCCGACCTCTATCTCGACGGGGTGGTGCCCGGCCTGAGGGTCACCCCTCGTCTTCATCTGCTGGCGCAGGGCGAGCGCGATTTCCATCTTCCTTTTCCCCCCAAGGGCACCGAGATGACCCTGATTCTGAACGGTACCGTGGCCCGCACCCTCCGGCCGGCGGTGCAGGTGCACTTTCAACGGGTGCCGTGGTGGTGGATCCGGTTCGACGGTGGCGTCAATGTTATGTCCAACATGGGAAATGTGAAGGATCAGAGCACGACCCGCTTCGTTGGCGAGGTGGAATTCGGACTGCGGTTGTCTCTTGAAGATGCTTTCCGTTTAACCCTTTGAACCGATGCTCCGCCCCCTCACCCTGGTTTCCACGCTGATGCTGTTAATCACCGGGCCGATGGCCGGTACGGTCCATGCGCAATGGACGGAACCGTTCAGCATGGTAGAGGTCCGCGCAAGCGGCACCCAAAACATCAACAAGAACTTTCTGCACGACTTCTGGGATCAAGGCTTCGGCGGCGAATTATCGATTGCAACCCCCTTCTATCTCGGGTATGCCGAAGCGGGCGGGGCTCTTCATCGGTACCGTGTGGCTCAACCGACCGTGCCCGGTTTCAACGCGCTCTTGTTCTATGCCGGATGGGGCCTGGGTACCGACCTGGGCTCCCTGGCGCGCATCGAAGGAGGCGCGCGCATCGGGAACTACCGCATGTCCTTCGACGAGGATACGTTTACCGGTGTAAAAAATGAGAGCGAGCTGGCGTTGATGCTGCACACCCGGTTAGCGATCCGTCCTTTTGAGCCGGTGTCGCTTCATGTATCGGGAAGTTATATGCAGGTCTACACGTTCGTGCGGTTGAAGCTGTGGTATGTCTCGGCGGGTCTGAGCTACCGCCTGCGTTCCCCGCAGTGGTTGAAGGATATTTTGAATTAACGAAGGCGTTCGACGATTCGTCATGACGCACTATTTCTCTCTTGGAAGAATGTACCTGTATGTCCGGGGCCGTGTTTGTGCCTGGACGTGCCTCCTCATCTTGGCTGCTGCTCTGCGGGTTGACCCGGCTGCGGCCCAACCGACCGATCCACCGCCGGGAGTACAGATTATCACCGCAGAAGACATCGAGCAGGCGGGGCTGGCTCGTCTCAGCGACTTGTTCACGCTCATCAACGACTGGTATGCCACCTCGGTCAAAGGCTATTCCTGGGATGCCTCGGCGAACGGCCTCGCGTCGCTGCAAGAAGCATCCTGGCTGTTGCTGATCGACGGCCACCCCGTGGATCTGAAGACCTTCTTCGGCCAGAATATTAATACGTTGCCGGTGTCGTTGTCTCAGATCGCCTACGTCGAGGTCATCAACACCCCGACGTTCGTCCAGGGCCTGTTTGCCCAGTCGGGCGTTTTGCATCTTCATACCCGCGAACCCGAACGGGGAACGTCGTTCCAGGGGAGCTTTGCCGCCGGTAACGAGGTCGGCGATCCCGGCCCGTTTCGCTACACCGACTTCGCCACGCTCAACATCGACCGCATCGGGCCTACGTTGCAGGCTGCAGTCTCCTATGGTGGCCCGACGACGCATCTACGCGCCCATTTCAAGTCCGACGAACACCACGCCACCGACGAGCGCATCCGGCAACGCGTGTTCACAACCTACCAGGGCGAAAAATCCCCGCGTCTGCTCCTGACCGCCGGAGGGTTCGACCTGGCAACCACGGGACGGCTGGGGCACCACCGCGTTTTTGGCGGGTTTGCCCGCTACCAGGACCTCCCCTTCTTCGAGCCTATCGGTATCGAAGCCCCCAACGACCACCGTTTCACCCATGCCGGGCTCCGGGGCGAGTTTTTCCCCGGCCAACCCTCGGGCATCAGCTATCGCCTGTCTTACTCCTCCTCCGAACTGGCGACACGCAATAACCGGGGAGGCATCCGTTTCGACTGGAAGCAAAATCTCTTCCGAGGGCAGTATGAAGTGCGCTATGCTCTTGAGCATCTGCAAGGCGCGCTGGGGCTCAGCATAGATCATCGGGAAATCGTCACCGATGCCTCCCTCGATACGCCGACACTGACCATACCACGTGCCTACGGGCGGCTCATGCGCCAAACCCCTGAAGCCGGTCAACAACTGGTCGAGGCGTACCTGACGCGCATCCGAGGGGAGATCGGCTTCGGTGCAGTGACCCGGTGGACGATCTCTCCCACACCCGCCCACACCCTCATCCTGACCGGTTCCATCGCTCGCAAGCCGTACCAGGAGCACCATACTCTCTGGTACTGGATGTCCGAGGGCTACTCCTTCCGGGCTGATCGTGAATCCGACGTGCGCCTGCCTTCCGGCTTCGACGCCGCCACGGCCTACACCGCCGACCTCGCCTGGACCTATCGTCCTTCCGACCGATTCGCCGTATCCGTTTCGGGCGGCTACCGTCGGTTCGAAAATCTTACGCTGGCGGAGTACTCCCACGCCTTCGATTCGCTGACGACCGGGCTGTTTACCCGCACCAACGTACGGAACCACCTCTCCGGCCAGACGACCAGGGTAAGCGCAGAGATTCGGTTTCGGGTGATTCCTTCGCTGGAACAACGGCTCTATTACGGATACCTGCGCTACCCCACAAAAGACGAATCCTTCTTTCAGGCCTGGCGGAACCTGCCGTGGCACCGGCTGAGTTACGAAATGCGCTTTGTGCCGCTCTCGCGGCTGAGCCTGTTCGCCCGGCTCTCCTACGTTTCGGAAACACAGTGGACCGGATTCTTTCAAGCCGCCGAGGTGTCGGGCAACCGATACGAAGCCCGGCTTCCGGCTTCCTGGCTCCTCGATCTGTCGATCCAGAAAAGACTCTGGCGCGACCACATCCAGTTGAATTTATCCCTGCGCAATTTCCTCAACGAACCCTACCGCCCGCACCCTGCGGGAGCGATCACCAACATGGCCTTGCATGCACGGGTGCGGGTCTACTTTACGCGCCGTCCTTCGGAGAACTGATCCTCGTCCCTCTTCCCCTTGCCGCCTGATCCATCGGACGTGGACCCTTACGTCGTTCGGTGCTCATCAGCCATGCACCATGGTTTCGATGTAGTTGCAGGCCGGTTTCAAGGTTGCTCGGAGGAGCTTGATCAGATCGCCCGGCGTTATTCCTTCCATCTTCCCGAGAAGGTACAGGTCGGTGGGCGGAACAAAGAAATCTTGACTCAATCGAGCCGCATCACCTCCCTGCCGAAAATTCAGGCAGAGTTGCTCCGTGACCGAGACGGCGACGGATAGCACCAGGCCCAGAGTACGCAGGTCTTGTTCGTTCAGATGCATGGGGGTGATATAGAACCGAATGAGTTCCGAAATCAAGACCGGGAGTTCCCAGTATTCTATCGCGAGCCCACCTAATTCCGCATGGTCGATGCCGAAGATTTTTCGTTCATCGCTCGGCGGCGGCCCCACGTTATCCTTGCACGTGAACCAGAGCGCTTCGTAGTCATCCGGTCGATTATACAGCAAGACGAGGCGTCCGACGGCATGCTGAAGCCCCACGATGAAGGCTTTCGAATGCAGTGGCAAGGTCAGGTGTGCGGCCAGCTCCTTTGCGAAGAACGCCGCCCCAATGCTCGATTTCATGATCTCATAGAAGATGGACGCTTGCTCCTTGGAAGCCACCACTTCCTTGAGTCTCATCATGCCCGCCGTCAGCGTGATGTTACACACCTCGTCAAAACCCAACAATACCACCGCCTGATGCACATCATCGACGGAGCGCCGGAGCCCGTAATGCGCCGAGTTCACCCGGCGCAGCACAAAGCTGGCAATGATGGGGTCGGCCCTCACGACTTCAGCCAACCGAGGCGTATTGGGCGATTCCTTCGAGTCGGCAATCATGCTCGTAACTTCCGCCACCGTCCGCGGTAACGGCGGAAACTTCAAGTCAAAGTCAGGAGATTCCCGGAACTGGGTAGCAGGCGTATAACTGGAATCCAAGGGACAAGACCGTAAGTGGTTATACAAATAGTGCACTGTTCAGCGACACACACCCTGGGTAGGCACTATCTTACGAAAATCAACACAAAATAGTTGGCCGGATATTTTTGAAGACGCGTGTATTCTTCATAAACGAGAGGCAATGGAAGAGGGGCTACCTATCCTTACCGATCCACATGGCCCCTTCATCGATGTCTCTCAGTTTTGCGTCATGGTCTTTATATAAGAGATCGCGGGCTCCTCTTGCAAACGGACCATGTTAACCAGATCGTTCGACACCTTCCGCTTCATTTTTGCCAGCGCATGAATTGTGACCGGCGGGGTAAAAAAGGGCGTACCCGGTCTCGCCGACGTGGTCTGGCACAATTGTTCTGAGGCGGCTACAGCGACAGAAAGCGCGAGTGCCAGGCTGCGCAAGTCCTTCTCCTTCAACGCCCCCGGACGCAGATAATGCCCGATGACAAGGGTAATGGACTCCGGCATGTTCCACCACTTTAGCGCCTTGGCCCCGATGACGGCGTGATCGATGCCGAGTTGCTTGCGTTCTTCGGAGGCACTCGGGATGAAGTCGCGGGGAGTTTCGCGCCGCAACGCTGCATATTCTTTGGGTCGATTGTAGAGCATGACGAGGCGTCCGACGGCATGCTGGAGCCCCACGATGAAGGCTTTTTCTTTGAGCGGCAACGACAACCTGCGGGCTAAATCTCGCACATAAAACGCTGCGCCGACGCTCACCTTCATGATGTCCTTAAAAATGGCGGTCTGCTCGCCCGTGAAGGCCGCCTCCCTGAATTGCATCATGCCCACCGTCATCGTCAGGCTGCATACTTCATCGAAGCCGAGCAACAACACCGCCTGGCGCACATCGTCGATGGAACGTTGAAGCCCGTAATACACCGAATTGACCCGCCGCAGTACAAAGTTGGCGACGATAGGATCGGCACTTACTACCCCCGCCAGTTTGCGTGTATTCGGCGATTCCTCGGCCTCGGCCCAGATGTTCGAGACTTCGGCCACCGTCTTGGGCAAGGGAGGGAACCGCAGGTCGAAGTCCGGCGAAGGTCCCAGATGTTTCGAAGGTGTAGGGCCAGATTCCAATGCAACACACCATACAAGGGAACATACAACACATGGTACCATCGCCCACCGAAGGGGACGGCTTCCACACTTTAACAAAAACGATGCAAAAATGCCGCCTGGGCCCGATGGCCCCTCCGATAGCAGCTACTCCAGCCTGAACCTGAACGTCACGATACCGGTCTGGTTTTCTTGAGGCGCGTTGGGAGGAAGCGCGTTGAAACGCCACCGCGACAGGGCATCTCGAACGGCTTTCTCCAGCGTGGGATTGCCCTTCATGACAGGAAAGGTGCGTATGATCCGACCCTGCGGATTCACCGTGATGCGTACCTTGATGTCGGCATTGACCTTTTCGGCATAGACGGGTGCCGGTGCAAAGACGGTGCTGCGATTGAGTCCTTCAATTTGAAACGGGGCGGTCTTTTGCTCGTCCTCTTCGTCGCCCGGCTCGCCTTGCGGATTGCCGGTAGATCCGTCGGTACTGCCTCCTCCCAGAGGCTGGACGGGCGTAGGTTCCGGCGTCGGCTCCGGGTCTTCCACCTCGGCGGGATTGTTTTGCTCGACCGGCGAAATTGTCTCTGCTTCCGGTGTTTCAAGCTGCTCCTCGTCGATGATTTCCTCGGGCGGATCCGGTAGCTCGACGGGCTTCGCCTCGTCAGGCGGGGCGGCCTCCGGCTCGATCTCTTCTTCCGGCTCGGGATCCGGCTGTTCTACCGGTTGCGGCTGGTTTTCTACGACACGACGCACGGCCTGCCCCTGGGTGAACGGCCCCAGATCGACCTCGATGTACCCTATGAGTTCGGGCTCCACCACGCCCATACTCATCACACTGAAGGCCAGCAAAAGGAACAGGTGTAGCACAAGGCTGGCCCCCAACCCGTACCAGTCGTTCTTTTTCATGCGTACTCCCCTCCGTTGAAGGATCAACGTCCGGTTCGTCAATACCTACTTGTTAGAAATACACCCTGAACGGGTAGTTCAAGCAATGCGACTATGTCTTAACGAACGATCCAGGCATCCTATTGCTCCACCTCCACTCCGGATGTCAGCGCCTTGAGGTTCTCCGCATTGGGCGAATACACGACCCCACGTTCCGTGATGATAGCCGTCACAAGACGGGCCGGCGTCACATCGAAGGCGGGGTTGTAGACGTCCACCGCGCCGGGAGCCGTCTGCCGTCCGAAGCCGTGGGTCACTTCGCGCCGTTCTCGTTCCTCAATGACGATATCCGCCCCCGTCGGGGTGTTCATGTCGATGGTCGAAAGCGGAGCCGACACGTAGAACGGGATGCCGTGGGCATCCGCCAGCACGGCCAGCGAATACGTCCCGATTTTATTGGCCACGTCGCCGTTGGCCGCGATCCGGTCCGCCCCGACGATGACGGCATCCACGCGGCCCTGCTGCATGACGTGCCCCGCCATCGAGTCGGTGATGAGTGTCGCCGGAACCCTGGCTTTGGTCAGTTCCCAGGCGGTGATACGGCTACCTTGCAATAACGGGCGCGTCTCGTCCACAAAGGCACGCAGGGCCACGCCGCGCTCTTTCGAGAGCAGAAACGGAGCCAGCGCCGTGCCATAACCGGACGTGGCCATGCCCCCGGCATTACAATGCGTGAGCACGGTCATGCCGTCTTCGAAGAGCGAGAGGCCATTCTCGCCCAGCCTGAGTCCGGCCTCCAGGTCCTCCTGGTGAATAGCTTTTGCTTCCTCCAGCAGGCGATCACGCAGCGCCGTCCTGGAATCGCTGCTCCGCGCCTCGGCCACGTCGTGCATCCGGTCCAGGGCAAAGAACAGGTTTACGGCGGTGGGCCGCGTCCGGGCCAG
>JBHHWM010000249.1:0-7087 GCA_046756545.1 Rhodothermales bacterium
GTGTTCGATGGTGACCTCGTAGTGACCGCGCGAGATGCTGAATCCGGCGGCCGCTTCCAGGCTTCGCGTGGTGTGGTCGTTCAGCTTTTGCAGTAGCTTTTTCAGATCCTTCGTGATCATGGCGACTCCTCGTTTAAAGTGGAAACAGCCAATGTCTCGCCCCCATCTCCAACCGGGTACGCTCCGGGGTGAGAAGAGGTATCCATCGCTTTTTCGATGACGCAGCCATCACGTATGGAAGGCTTATCGAGCACGGCGGACGCTCCGACAACGCGCTATCATCGTTTCAGACACGCCATCGCCCCCTGTTCACGAATACAATGCGTTTACTTCTTAAGGGCAATGAGAATTAAAACAATGGGCTCACCGTATGTAGTCTCCCCCCTCAGGAATAGGTCACATGGTGCACGGTAACGGGTTCCGACGGTTTTCCCAGCCATGTGGTCAGGCCGAGCTGGACGTCTCCGCCACCCAGACGTACAGGCGGAATACCGGAGGTATCTAACAACAGTTCTATATCGTAATCAAGGTAATCCGGCGCATAGAGACGAACCAGATAGCCGAGCAACTGCGCCCCTTTTCTTCCGGGCAAATAGGTCTGGTACGCCTCGAACGTAAGCAGCCCGAGCACCACACGGAACTTGCCGGACACATCGAAGACGCTCGCGCCGATGGTCGAGGTAACGCCCAGCACCATCCCGCCGCCGTTGGTGTCCCCCATCAGGGGCCGGTGCGGGATAGGCACCCAGCGCGGCACATTTTCGACAACACGCACGCCGACCCCACCAAGCAATCCCGCGAGCAATGCCTGCAACCCCTCGGCATTGCGCACCCGCGGCCCTAACCGCCCGGCATACGCGGCCAGCCGCATCCGGCTCGAAACCGGCGTGTGTTCGAGCGCTCCGGCCGTAGCCAATCCCGCCAGCGAGAGAAACCGCCTCGCATGCGCGCCGGTGCCCGCTATGTCCCGTTCAAAATCGGGACGGTATTTCTTCCAGGCACGGTAGAAATAGGCATAAACTCGATGGTTGAAGATGTCCAGGAAATCCCGTAGCGAAAACGTTTCGTGTTCATCGGTGGCCAGTTCGTCGTAGAAATAGACCGGCAGCGGGGAGCCGATGCCGTAGAGCCCCATGAATGTGAGGGTCACCCGCGCCTGAAGCGATTCGTCTAGCCAGCGAACACTCCTGACATCGGTGCCGGGAAAGGTCAGCGCAATATCAGGGCGGAAAAGAATCCGTTCTTTGCGATAATCCGATGTTTCGCCCGGCGGCGGCGCATCCGGATAATACTGTTCCAGCAGGCGCACGGCCTGGTAGAAGTCAAAGAGGTACCCCTCTCGAAACAACCGGCCCAGCACCCCGGAACGAGGCGGTCCCTCTCCGGCGTCCTCATCCGGCGCAGATAGCTCCGGAAGGTCGTTTTCGACTATAATATCGGTCGTGTCCCTTTCTTCGGCTGCCATTGGTACCGTTTTCCGGAAGGCATCATCTCGATGGTCAGATGCACGAAGGAATTCAAGGTGGCGTACATAGAAAAAAACGTGCTCATCACCAGGCCGAACAGGCAGACGTCCCCTTCGTCGGCGAAGTGCCCTTCTTGAATCTGGAGCGTTATTTCGGCCCCGCGCAATACACCCCCCCGGTACATCATCTCCTTGGATGCCCAGGTTACATTCCGCAGGCCGGCAATACGTCGCGGGTTCGCGTCGGTATCGGTCCAATCGTACAAGGCCAACAGCCCGGCGAACGCCTCCCGGCTGGCCAGGGTCTGATAATTGAACGACCAGTGCGAGATCATCCTCCAGAAAAAATCCTTTCGTCGCTTCGTAGGCGGATACAGGATGAGCGTCGGAACGGTCAGGTTGGTCGGTTGGGCGATCTTCGGCACGTCCGGAGCCAGTTGATTGATCATGCGCTCCTGGAGCTTTTCGCGAGGCAGGCTCCCGTTGGTACAGCGCAGGTCGAGCGACAGGGACTCCGTGACCAGGTTGTCCACGTCCTCGGCGCTGTCGAGAGCAATGTAGGTCTCGTACCGATCTGTGGCTCCAATACGCGAGGTAGACGTAAAATAGCGCTGGTCGTCCGTCTTGGTATGCTCAAAGGAGAAAAACGGTAGGTATTCGTGGCGGTGTCCGGTCTTCTCTTCCATCCCCACACCACGCAGCACATCGTACACCTGGATGCTCTTGCGATACCGGGTGCCCGCAACCACGCGATACTCGGAAGTCTGATGATCGACCCGAATGGGCTCGGCGTCCATCTCGAACAGATTCACCACGGGCGAGCAAAAGAGCCGAATATTCTCCCCTTTGAAGCGTTGATCATCGGGGTACGACCGGTCGAAAAAGATATCTACCTGGAACGTGGCAGACGACGAGGCGGGCCGATACCGTTCGAATCCGAAGAGATCGATGCACCAGAACTTGCGCCGGAAGGCAAAGTATTCCTGGAGCAGGCGAAAGCCGGTGAACGCATTCGCCCCATAGGGTAGCAGCCCTTCCTCCTCGGCCAATCCTCCCGGTCGCACCCATTGCTGCCCGTACAACGTTACCGAATCGTTCTCATTAAATGCCTGATCCGGATGGTCCTTCCCCCTTCTGAAAACCACCTTCGTCACATGCCGCGTAAAAAAGAGGTGCATCAAGGAAGCCACCGTGGGCGCGGCATTGAAATGCAGACGCAACGGGCTGAGTTGAAGACTCTGGTAGTCGGCACCGCCCTCAAGCTGGAATGTCAGCGACACACTGGTCGTGCCGTCGGCGGCCCAGCTAAGCTCCGCCTCACCCAGCGACAGCGGAAGCAACCGGACATCCTGCGTGGTAACGAAACGACAGACGGCCCGCTCTTCCCCGGCTGGTGCCGAGCGCACTTCGGTTCCTTTCTTTAGCAATGTCGCTCCCTGCACCTCCCCCATCTTGGGCTTGAACTCAACGATAGAGCAGGCCGGGATTGGCTTGATGAAATGAGGATAGAGAAGCTTGCACAGGCTTTCGGTGTACTGCGGCAGTTCGTCGTCGAGTTGTTCGCGTATCCGCCCTGCCAGAAAAGCAAACCCTTCGAACAGGCGCTCGACATAAGGATCACGATCGGCAATGCTATCGACGTTGAGGTAGCGCGCCTGCTCGGGGTGCGTTTCGGCAAAGACCTTTCCGGCCTCGTGCAGATAGCGCATCTCCTCTTCGTAATAGCGACGTATCATGGATTCCTTACAAGCGTGTTTCCGACATCAGAGTGGGGGTGCGACGCCGGTGGAGGCGCGTCTTTCCCGCAGGCATCCGCACGCTGCCCGACACAACGGCCTACGAGCGGACAGACCGCGAAAAAGGCGTCGGCCTCTAGTCATTCGGGCCGGGTCCACCGGTCGACCTGCACGAGGTTATCTGAAGCGAAGGTGGTTTTAAACTTGACGCGCTGTCCCCGTTCCAGTTCTGCCGTAATCAGAAAGGTCAAACGCATCTCTTGATCGTCCGCATGCTGCTGCTCGACGTACACCTTGCTCAGGCGTGGTTCATATTTCTGCACGATCTCTTTGACGGCCTGGCGCAGTCCATCTATCGAATAGGGCGCATTAAAATAGACCGACGACACCTCGGGCAGCCCGTAGTCCGGAAGATGGTCTATCGATCCCTGCCGCGTATTGAACAGACGGTTCAGGTTGCTCAACACGCTTTGCAGACGCTGTCCGCTTTCCGCAACGGTATGAACCGGGGTCGCATCGTAGAATCGGCCCCGTAGTACGTCGTAGAGACCGGCTTTCATAGGCGGGATAGTTCGGGCATGGCCCTATGCTTCAAAGACTACAAGGAGAAGAGGGCCACGTCTGTCCGTGCCCTCTTCTCCCCAAGATGCGTATGCTGCCAACGATAATCGTTGGAAAACCGCAACCACGCTTTATCGAGCGGCAGCCCAGTCGTCCGTATGTTCGAGTGTGCCCTCTGTGAACGTGAAGGTCACCTTGCCATAGACGAAACTGTATTCCATCATATGCGGAAAATGCTCGAACTCTCTATCCTTGACGTTCGGCACGACCGTCTTCACCGAAGCCACCTTCACGCGTTCCAGCAAGATCGTATAGTATTCAACCTCGGTGCCGAGGTCGTCAATCTGATAAAAACTAAACTTGACCGTATCGTAGGTCTCGCCCTCGGTACAGGCCTTGTAGATATAGGGAGTGGCTGCATCAACGGCCGTACGAACCGTGAACGGGCTGTGCATGCGAACCCCGGTGAGCCTGCCGGAATGCACGTCGGTCGGAATGTGCAAATCGTGCTTGACTTCGAGAACCTCAACGGTACCTTCACGACCTCCGATGTCTACAGAGCCCGCAACGCCTGTGTCATTGATGGACATATAAATAGGTGTCGGCATGATAAACCTCGCTGTGCTAGTTAATTGGTCAGTTGGTGTCAATCAACAGAATGTGAGAACACCCAACGAGACCGCTCACGACCTCCAGCCTCGTTCTCTTCACCCGCTGTCAAAGTGCGTTCGATCATACATGCGCAGAGGCAATGCCAATCGGAACACGTGGGCCGGTAAAATGCAGCCGGCATGCGCTACTTCTTCGGCATCTTACCGACGAGCGAGAGACTGATATCCATGCCCTCGATCTGAAAGTGCGGTTTGATCGCCGTTTCTACCCTGAAAAACCCCGGATTATCTTCGAGTTCTACCACACGTACCTCGGCGGCACGAAGCGGATACTTAGCTACCTGCTCGGCACTCGGATTCTGCATCTCGGTAACCAGCCCCTTAAGCCAGTTGTTGAGTTCCTGCTCAATCGCCGAGGCATCCTTTGTGGCTCCGATGTTCTCGCGCTGGATCACCTTCAGGTAGTGCGCGATGCGTGAAGCCAGGAAGATGTAGGGCAACCGGGCGTTGATGCGGCTGTTCGCCGTCGCATCAGGATCGTCGTAAATGGTAGGCTTTTGAGCGGAGTTGGCCGAAAAGAACACGGCGAAATCCTTGCCCTGATAGTGGCTGAAGGGAATAAACCCGAGGTTGGAGCATTCGAACTCCAGGGTCTCGCTAACAGGCACCTCCGTCGGAATTTTCATTTGCTTCCCCTTGCCGACATCATAGAGGTGGACGGGCAGGTTTTCTACCTTACCTCCGGCCTCCGGCCCGCGAATCTGCACGCACCAGCCGTCGCTCATAAAGGACTGGACCATGTTCGCGCCAAACGTGAAGCTGGCATTGCCCCAGAGATACTTCTCGTGATCCGGGCCTTTGACGTTTTCTACGTAGTTGAAATCCTTGATGGGCACGGTGTCCGGTCCATAGGGTAGCCGCGCCATATAGCGTGGAAACATCAACCCGACGTAGCGCGCATCTTCAGTCTCTCGGAACGAGTTCCACTTGATAAACTCGGCCTGGTCCATATAGGCCGATAGATCTGGAATCTTCTTCCAATCCTCCATCGAGTCCTTCCCAAAAAACTCGGGGCCAATAGCACCCAGGAACGGACAGTGTGCCGAAGACGCGACCTTGGACGCATTCCGCAACAACTCCATGTCTGCCGGTGTATTCTCGAACTCATAGCTCGTAATAATGGCAGCATAGGGATCGGCTCCGGGCTGATCGTAGGCGTTGGTATACACATGCTTGTAGAGCGCCGACTGGATAAGCTCCGGCGAATCCTCGAACGACTCCTGCAAGGTTCCTTTCGCGACGTTCAGCAGTTCGATCTTTACGTTTTTGCGAAAGTCTGTCCGGTCAATCAGGAACTTCAGACCGCGCCACGCCGACTCCAGCTTCTGAAACTTCTCGTGATGCAGCACTTCGTCGAGTTGCTCGCTGATCTTGGAATCGATCTGGGCCACCAGGTTATCGACCAGGAACTTGTCGATCTTTTCCAGCGGCGTTTCCATCTGCGAAACCGCATCCACAAAGACGCGGAGCGCTGCCGAAACCATCGACCCGCGATCTCGCTCTGCAATGGCGCTCTTCTCCTTGAATTCCCGGATGTCGATAGACTCGCTGGGGGCCTGAACTTCCACTTTAGCAAGAATGCTGGAGAGCAGGCTGTCCTTATCTTCCAGCGTTTCTACCTGGGCCTCGGCCTGGGTTTTTGCTTGGGTTTCTGCCATAATAACACGCTCGCTATTTTCGATTGAAAGGCTTTACTCGCATGGAGCCGACAGGGCAAAGGGGGCTTGCGTGCCCTACCCTTCCGCCTCTTCAGCCCCGTTCTCGTCCGATCCGGTCACAACCTCATCGAGTTCGCTCAGTAGCTTCTCGCGCAAGGCATCGTCTTTGATCACCGCTTCCAACTGCTTGCGGAAGTCGCCCATGCTGATGATGCGGTTGCGCAGGTCTTGCAGCAGGTTGCGCGCAGCCAAAAGACGGCTCAGTTCCGGAATCTGCCGGGCGACTTGATCCGGGTTGAACGCCTTCATGCTGTCGAGCTTGAGATTGACCTTCAGTTCGTTGTCGCCTCCCCTCAGCTTATCCGCTACCGTGTACTCTGCGCTCAGTTCACTCGAACTCAGCACATCCTCGAAATTGTCCTTGTTGATATTGATAATCTCACGATCAGCCACATCCTCGCCGGTCTCCCGCCCTAAGAAATCCCCCATCACGAGCAGACGAAGGGGTAACTCCATCTTTTTCTTCGCGCCGCCGGTGGCGACTTCCAGAAAAAGGTTGATACGAGCAGGGGGTTTTTCGTGCTGAAAACTCTGTGCCATGGGGCCACCTCTCAAGGTTAAGCTTCGATTTTGTGTTGCCAGGGATAACAGGTCATGCAATCACGTCCACTCAGGTATGCAGGACCACTCGCCGTGATGCGGAGAGCTACGTGCCGCTGTGCCCTGAAGATCAAACTTGCCGGAAGACAGCTACAAGCTCCCAACACCACGGTTGCTCTCCCGTTGTCCCAGCCGGCCCAAGAAGGCAGGCATCGCTGGTCAAAAAGGTATGGAAGTCAGATCCTGAAACGCGTGGAGAGTCATCCGGCACGCTCTCCCTTTCCTTCCAACCGAAAAGGCTGCTCACACACGGTTCGACGTTCAGGACAAAAGTATTCGAAACAGGCATTTAGTTTAGCTTACGAAAAATTCAAAAAAAGTAAAAGGCTGTGCCCA
>JBHHWM010000250.1:0-7063 GCA_046756545.1 Rhodothermales bacterium
TGGTACTGACGGACCTCGTGGATCAAGTGCGTGAGGTCCTGATCGACCCGGTAGACGGTAGCGCCGAGCTGGATGAGATGGCCGAGCTTGCGATAGAAATAGCCGAGCCGGGGCGTGAGCGGGCTGTAGGAACGATTCACGCAGAAGCGAACCTCGCCCTCGTGCACCCCCTGGAGTTGGCGGACGACGCGCGTTGAGATGGTACCGTGGGTAAACACCTGCACGCTGAACCCTTCCGACAGGAGCAGGCGGAGGATATCGGGGAACGCCGGATGGAGCGTGGGCTCGCCTCCCAGCAGGTTTATCGATGTGCGGCGGAAGCTGTGAAGGAACGGCAGGAGGGCTTTTACATCCTCGAGCCGGAGGTGCGGCCCGTTTTCCCTCGGCTCTGCAAAGCAAAAGGGGCAGCCGTTGAAGCACGCCTGGGTGAGGATGAGGTTCGGCATAGCGTCCGGTTCGTCAGGGGCGTCGTCGCAGTGGTCCCGGCGCGGGTCAGCGTATCAACGTAATCTCCTGGTTGGATTCGTGGGAGCCTGCTTTCATCCGCAACAGATACATGCCCGACGCCACAGGCCGTCCGGCGTCGTCGGTGCCGTCCCAGGTCAGTTCGTACCACCCTGCCTGGAGCCGGCCCGAAAAGAGGGTGCTTATCCGCCGACCGAGCGTGTTGTAGAGGTGCACCTCCACCGGGCTGTTCTGCGGTAGCCCCAGGCGGATTCGCGTCTCCGCATGGAACGGGTTGGGAAAGTTCGGGAGGACTACAAACTGTTCCGGGATCCCCTCCCCGTTATCGAAGGCTTCTACGCCGGTCGATAGCTCGTGCAGGTTGTCTTGCGCCATGCGCCCGATGGGACCGTCCGGGTCGAGGAGCACCGCCTGCTGGAGATCAGTGGTGGCGTTCGTGTTATCGCCCTGGTCATGCCGGATGACGCCCCGCAATACGTAGGCTTTGGCCCGGAAATAATCGTTGACCTTTCCGTGGGCGAGGGTTTTGTTGATCTCCGTCAGAGCCCCGGCGAGATCTCCGTCCTGGTAGAGTTCCCAGGCCATGTTGTAATAGGTCTGCGGGGCCAGCACCGAGTTACTCTCGTCGTCGTCGACGTCTTCGAGCACTGCGTCGTAGAAATCCTTCGCCTCGGCAGATTGCCCCTGGTCCGACTCGACCACGCCCCTGTTCATCTTGATACCGGCAAAGCCGTAGTTGGCGTTGAGGCTTTTGCTGAGCGCCGTGGAGAGGTGCTGCTCGGCGGTTTCTGTTTCGCCCAGCAGGCGGTAGAGCACGCCCCGGTTGTTCGTGGCGGCTACCGAGGCCGGGTTGTCGGCTATGCTGGCTTCGAAGGCCGCCATCGCCTGATGCGCGGCGTAGGCCTGTTCCCCTCCGTCGTCGAGGAACAGCCCGATGCCTAACTCACCGGAGGCCGTCTGGGATTTTCCCTCGGATTCGTAGGAGAGCCGGTAGGTGCTCTCATAATACTCCGTGGCGTCGGGGAAAACCCTGGCGGTTAGCTGCGTGCTGGACCCGGCAGGGACGACGATGGGCAATGGAGAGGTTAGCGAAAACGCGGCATGATCCCATGTAAATCCGTTCAGCGTAACGGGCTGGTCGGTGCTGTTGCGAACCTCCAACGTCTGTTCGATGGATGCGCCCGTCGTAAAAAAGGCAAACTCGATGGGATCCAGCACGGCGAGGGCAATGGAGGCGAGTTGAACGCCCGTATTCTGGTTGTTATTGCGGTACTTGGGCCAGGGGCTCGTCGCCAGGCCGCTGCTGCTGCCGTAGATGGCGTATAATCTGTTGTCCGTCGAGCCGACGTAGATGGTGCCGTCCGTGCCGATGGCCGGCGACGGCCGGACGTCTGCCCCCGTCAGGTAGGTCCATTTGCGGGAGCCGTCGGGGTTGACGGCATGCACCCGGTTGTCATCCGAGCCGATGTAGATGGTGCCGTCCGTGCCGATGGCCGGCGACGACCACACGATCCTGACCCCGGTTTCGTAGGTCCATTTGCCGGTGCCGTCAGGATTAACGGCATGGAGGCGGGTATCATACGAGCCGACGTAGATGGTGCCGTCGGGGCCGATGGAGGGCGAGGACTGGACCGCACCGCCCGCCGTGTAGGTCCATTTGCGGGAGCCGTCGGGGTTGACGGCGTGGAGCAGGTTATCCCAGGAGCCGACATAGATGGTACCGTCCGCGCCGATAGCCGGCGACGAATCCACGTTGCCACCGGTCGAGTAGGTCCATTTAACGGAGCCGTCGGGGTTAACGGCATGGAGCCGGTCGTCCTGGGAGCCGACGTAGATGGTGCCGTCGGGGCCGATAGCCGGGCAGGAGTCCACGTCATCCCCGAGGGGATACGTCCATTTGCCGGAGCCGTCGGGGTTAACGGCATGGAGCAGGTCATCCCAGGAAGCGACATAGATAGTGCCGTCGGGGCCGACGGCCGGGGAGGCCAGGATCATGTGCCCGGTTTCGTAGGTCCATTTGCCGGAGCCGTCGGGGTTGACGGCGTGGAGGTGGTCATCCGTGGAGCCGACGTAGATGGTGCCGTCGGGGCCGATAGCCGGGGAGGAACGGATGTCTCCACTCGTCGAGTAGGTCCATTTGCGGGAGCCGTCGGGGTTGACGGCGTGGAGGCGGTTATCCCAGGAACCGACATAGATAGTGCCGTCGAGGCCGATAGCCGGGGAGGACCACCATATATCATCCCCGGTACTATAAGTCCATCTGATGGTGCCGTCCGTCTGGGCGAACGTGCGGAGGGGAACCGGGCCTAGCAGGAGGAGCGCGAGCAGGGAGATACACGTTTTCATCTTCGTCACCGTAGCGTCTAGTTTGGATACCAGTAGTGCCCCTGTCCATGGCAGCTACAGTGTCCCTGGCAGGTACATTGGGGATTGCAGGTACATACCGGGTTACAAGTGCAGGTGTGGGTCTGGCAGCCTGCGAAGGGATTGCACGAGCAGGTATTGGTGCTGCATACCGTGTCGCAGGAGCACACCAGGTCGCAACTGCAACTGGTCACCGGCACACAGGTGCAGACCGAGTGGCACGAGCAGGTGCCGCCGCCGTCGGGTGCTTGTTCGCTCGGCTGCATCAGGTGCACCTCCTTGTCCGGAATGCTCAAATCCGCGGAACGCAGGATGCGAGGGGTGCCCTTCGTTTCCCCATTCTTTTTGATGCGATCATCAGGACCTTTAGACATGGTACCGCCTCTTCAGCAGATTCTATTCGGGGTAAGTTCTCCGGCAGTGGTCGTTTCGGCAGGCTCGGGGGAGCCTTCGACCAGTTGCCGGATGCGATGGGCCACCAGTTGCCGGTTTAAGGCACAGCGCTCGTGTCCTCGGGGGCCGGTGTAATCGGTGTGGCCGAGTTTGGTCGCGCATTCGCCGGCACAGTGCCATTTGGCAAAGCAGTCATTACAGTAGTCCAGGTTATGGACTTTCAACCCGTGCAGGTACGCGCGTTTTTGTTCGTCGACGTCCAGGCGGCCTGCCTCGTCGATGCGTCCGATGAAGAACGTCTCGGCGCGCGGATCGTCCCGGGAGGTTACTTCGAAGCAGGTGGTGATGTAGCCGTCGGGTGTCACGGAGAAGTTGTCGTTCGAGACGCCGCAGAACGAACTGGTCAGGTTCTCGATCTGAGCGCCTGAATACGTGAGCTTGATCCCGTAAGCCCTGGCTTTTTCCACACTCTGTTGGAAATGCTCGGCGAAGGTTTGCATGGCCGGGCTCAGGGTGCCGCTCGTCTTGCACCGGCCGCAGTAGAACAGCGGTTCAAAGTGGACGGCTTTGACCTTGTAGTGCCGCCCGATGAAATCGACACATTCCTCCATCCGGTGGACGTTGAGCAGGCTGATGGTGCTCCGCAGGCCGTACGAGAAATCGTGCTCGTCCAGGAAGCGCATCGTGCGGTCGACGAACGGGAAGGAGCCTTTTCCGCCGGGGAGCGGCCGCTGGGCATCCTGAACGTCGGGCAGGCCGTCAAACGAGATGTTCAGACTGGTGAAGTGGTCGACGATCCACGCCAGTTGCTGCCGGCTGAGCACCCCGTTAGTGGCCGAGAATACGGCGAGTTCCAGGTTTTCTTCGGCGCACCGTTCTTTCGCGTACGTGACGATGCGTTTGATGAGCGGCCACGGAAACAGGGGTTCGCCGCCGCCGTGAAACCCGAGCGACAGGTGCGTGCCACGCTGGGCTTTGAGGTTTTCGATGACGTGCTCGACGGCGCGGGTGGCATAGTGCCAGTCCAGCGTTTGCGGCTCCAGGTCTCCGGCAGAGGCGTAACAGTAGGTACAGCGCAGGTTACACTGGTTGGTGGGGAACAGGGTGACCTGTGTGGGGGCATAGGTCTCGGGCAGCGTGGTATTCAGCGGGGCTTCTTGCGAGCCGTTCAGCACGCCCTTGTGGTCGAGGAAATCGAGCGCGGTTCTCTGTTCCCGGTTGAGCGCCTCGACGTCCAGTCGGTCCAGGTCGGTCAGCAGGTTGACCAGGTCCGGGTTGGCCACGCAGGCGAAGCCCTGCCTCGGCGCGTAGAGGATGTGGTTGTCTCCTTCAGCGGGCAGCGTGAACAGATCGCAGGTGATACGGTAACCGTCAGCCATGGGTCGCCTCCACGATTTTAACGAGCATCTTGTCGCCGTAATAGACCAGCCCGGCCTCTTCGAATTCCTGCAACGAAGCACCGGTTATCGTACGGCAGGCGGCCACCGACAGGTCGTGTTTTTGAGCGAGCGACGCCACCAGGGACTCGGCCGGTTGCCCCTCTTCGATCTGTCGGAAGAGATCGGCTTCGAGCCCGTCGAACCGGTGTTTGAGCAGGCGTCCGTCCCCGAGGCGGGTATACAATTCAATCGTCTTCGGGGAGCGTTCCCGGATTCGGAAGGCCGGGTTCAACCGGACGGTGCTTCCGTTACGAAAGCCGGAAGAGCGCCTCTGGGGATAGGCGAGGATGCTCCCGCCGGCCACAGACACGGCCCCAAAGAGGGTGGCCGCCAGCCGCATAAAACGGCGGCGGGACGGCGCGTTTTCGTCATTCGTTTGCCTGTGCATGGTGTTCCTCGTACAAGGTTGCTGAATAGGTTTCTTTCAAGCGTGTTGATAGTAGTGCTCCCGTTCGAGCATCTGGATGATGCGGTGGGCGATGAGTTGGCGATTGGTCTCGCATCGGATGCCGCCCCGGGGGCCGTGGTAGTCCTGATGGCCGAGCTTGGTCGGGCAGTCTCCGGCGCAGTGCCACCGGGCGAAGCAGTCTTTGCAGTAGTCGAAGCGGTCTACGGTGAAGGTGCGCAGGTAGTCCAGCCGGGCCTGATCGATGGCGACGTCGCCGCCGGGGAGGATACGGCCGAAGAGGAAAGGGTCGGCCAGGGGGTGGTCGGCGCTGGTCACTTCCCAGCAGTTGGTCAGGTGGCCGTCCGGGGTGACGGCGAAGTTGTCGGTGCCGACGTAGCAGAAGGTGGGGCTGAGCTTCTCCATTTGCGCGCCGGAGTATTCCAGCCGCACGCCCCGTTTCGCGCAGATCGGTTCCAGCCGCTTGTAGTTTTCGACGAACCGGGCCATGTCGGGCTGCAAAGTCCCGGCCTGCATCGCGCCGCACCCGGAGTCGCTTACCGGCTCGATGAAGAGCAAGTGTGTGTTGTAGTGCTGAGTGACGAAGTCAATCGTCTCTTCCAGCAGGTGCTCGTTGTAGGTACTCACGGTGCAGCGAATGCCGTAGGGAAAATCGTGGGCGTCGAAGTGCTTGAGGGTGCGGTCCACCACGTCGAAGGTGCCGTGCCGGCTC
The DNA here is from genome assembly GCA_046756545.1 of Rhodothermales bacterium. Lineage (GTDB taxonomy): Bacteria > Bacteroidota > Rhodothermia > Rhodothermales > JBHHWM01 > JBHHWM01. Next base: position 5,780 of record JBHHWM010000250.1, read on the forward strand.
GCCGTGGCCCGGTGGTAGTCCTGCACGTGGGGCAACACGTCGAACGAGACGTTCAGGGAGGTGAAATGCTCGACGATCCATGCCCGCTGGCGTTCGTTGAGCACCCCGTTGGTGGCCGAGAAGACGTTGAGGTCGAACCCCTCTTGTGCGCATTGCTCTTCGGCAAAGGCGACGATGCGCTTTACCAGGTTCCAGGCGAATAAGGGCTCGCCGCCGCCGTGGAATTCAAGCGGGAAGACGGTCTTGCCTTCTCGCTTCAAGACCTTAATGAAATAGCGTATCGCGCTTGTTGCCACGGCCCAGTCCATCACGCGGGTCTCTGCGGCGTCGGCCACGTAGCAGTACCGGCACCGCAAGTTGCACTCGCTGGTCGGGAAGAGGGTCAGCTTGGAGGGGGCGAACCGTGTGGGGTCGGGGGTGATGGAGGCGGAGGTTGCTCCGTTCACCACGCCTTTCGCCGCCAGGTAGTCGAGCGCGTGCTGCTGCGCCTCGTCGAGGGGGGCCTCGTCGAGCGTTTCCAACCCGGCGAGGAGGTCGAGTAGCTCCTCGTTTACGGCACTCATGAAGCCGACCAGGGGGGCATAGAGTACGAACTGTCCGTCCTTATAGGGGAGGGTGAACAGGTCGGTGGTAACGCGATACTTCGACATAGCAGTACGTGTCGGATAGCGGTTCGACGGCGATGCGTGAGAAGAAGGCGTACCCCTGCTCAAGCTCGTCGTCAGTGATCTCATGGCCGGCTGCCTCCAGGAGGTTGGCGAGGCCGATCCATTTTTCGATGGTGCAATCGAACGGTGCGTCTGGGTGCGCTTGCATCGGACACACCGTGGGGCAGTTTTTTGCGCAGTGAAGGGCGTTGAAACAGGTCGCACACGGCGGGTATGGCCGGGCCAGCGTTGAGAACAGGGCGTTCAACCGATCCGGGTCGATGGTGAGACGAGCGTGCTCGGGGTGGAGGCGGCCGTAGAGGTAGGGGGCGTTGCGCGGCTCGTGGTTGTGGGTAGCCTGGAAGCAGGCGGTGAGGTAGCCGTCCGGGGTGACGGTGAGGTTGTGCTGGAAGATCGGACAAAACCGGTCGTGGAGCGCGTCCGGACGGCTGCCTGCGTAGCCGAGGGTGAGCCCGTGCCGTGTGGCCCATTTCCGCGCTTTGAGGAAGTTCGTAACGAAGTCGCTTGCTTTGGGGATAAGCTCCGGTGGGAGGGGGCGCGCCCTGTTCTGGTAGGCCGGATAACATTCGACGTGCTCGATGCCCCGGCGGTGAAAGTATTGAACCGTTTCGAGCAG
>JBHHWM010000251.1:0-7056 GCA_046756545.1 Rhodothermales bacterium
GAAATCGTCGTCATCGAAATCGTCGTCATCGAAATCGTCGTCATCGAAATCGTCGATGTAATCTTCTTCTTCGAACACGCGAGGTGAGGCCGAGAGAATCCCCGTATTGAATGGAGCACGTGCGATCATAATGCGCGTACGGTTGATGAACGGGATGATCCATGTATTAACAGGCGACAGACCTACTACGATCTGCGCCAGGAGAACTCTCGTATAGGGAAATTAAGAAACAGTAGAACAGAAAAATCAAGACTCCGAAAGCCGTCTCAAAAAATTTTACACTAGATCTTATTCAAACATGGTACAGGGCCTGAATCCTGAAACAGCCTGCGTAGTTTACAGGCTCACCAATGCGTACTTTAGACGCTTTACGAAAAGACAGCCTCTATCCCATGCGAGATTATAACGAGCGCAGTGCCTACCCGCACCCCGAAGACTTCGAGGTGATGCGACCGGATTATACCGAACTCGAAGACGGCTACCATCAGGCCTCGATTACCGTCTCGCCCTTTCGGGTGGTCGGCAAAAGCGTCACGCGGCCTGGCGCGCGTCGGGCCGCCCTGTATCAGGCACAGCAGACCTATCGTTCATATCACCCGTCCTACCGCATCAAGAGCCCTTACCCCGATGAATTCAGGGACCAGGAAGGCGTCCAGTGGAAACGGATGTCCCCGATGAAACGGGCCACAACGGGCGACTATATGTTCATCGGTGAAGACGGCGAAGAAGACTATACCGACATCGACCAGATGCTGATGTGGGACGTCCGGCCCGTCACGAAGCAGGAAGACTAAGCACGCCTGTGGCCCCTCGCCAGGCCGGCATCTACTTCCAGGATACCTCCATAAACACCGGCAGGTGGTCGGAGATTTCACGGGCCTGTCTGAGCGTGCGAAACTCGCCGGTAAAATCAATCACCCCCGAGGCTCCCGCCTGCAGGGCCATAGTCTCGAAAAAGATATTATCGTATTCGTCGGCGAGGTGCTGGCCGTCTTTGCGGCGCATGCGAAGACTGGTGCGTTGATCGACGAGGACGGGCTGATAGCCCAGGGCCTTGAGTTCGTCGAACGCGTAGTGCTTTTGCGAGAGGTTAAAATCGCCCATGATGAGCAGGTTGTCGTCGGGGTAGCGAGCGTGCAAAGCATCAAGGAGCACGACTTCGTCCGCCGGTCTCTTGGCGCGAGGTACCGCGTGAAAACTGGCCAGGAGTATCTGCTTCTCCGATCCTACAGCCTCGAAACGCGCCATGAAGGGTTCCCGGTCCAGCGAGGCGGCCAGGGACGCTTCTAACCAGGCCCGCCCCACAAGGCGCACCCGCGAAGGCTTCCAGAGATAGGCATAGCGTTCCGAGCCCTGTCCCGTCGTCGGGTCGCTGATGACGTAGTCCCAGGTCGCGCCCCGGCGGTCGAGCTCGTCGTCGAGCCGGGCAATGGCCTGAGCCCCGGCGGGACTGGTAACGACCTCTTGCAGCGCCACGAGATCCAGATCACGCAACCGGTCGGCGATGAAAGCCACCTCCTGGTCGTCTTTTGATCGGCCGAAATTCAGGAGATTCCACGTAGCCAGGTTGACGCTGGAGACCTCTTCGGCGGCTGGCGTCTCCTCGGTCGCGTCCGACGGGGGCGTATCGGGTGGTGAGGCGTCGTAGGTCAGGATGACATAGGCCAGCCCGAGGGCTGCAACCAGGATCAAAATAACGCCGAGGGTACGCATGGGCCGTAGAAAAGGTAAGGTTAGCGAAGCACGGAGGCGGGCGGGAGGTGATCGGACGATCACCCATGTTGTGACCCACTCGGATTGAAACGACGAATCGGGGAGCCGACGAATCAAGGAGGGGTCTTCCCTCTTTGTCGTCTCCTCGTTTCTACGGTTCCCAGAGGACACAACGTGAGGTAAGATACGAATTTTGCCCCGTCAAGGCGGTTTCATTCCTCCGGGCCACCTCAGAATCACGCTCCCTGCCGGTACCCTGCTAGCGTGTGGCAATGATCCAGATAGCGTGCACCAGTCCGGGGATGTACCCGATCAACGTCAGCACGATGTTGAGCCAGAAGTGCCCCCCCAGGCCGATTTTCAGAAAAACGCCCAGCGGCGGAATGATGACGGAGAGTATGACCCGGAGTAAATCCATCGCGATGCATATTGGTTTGCTTCGAAAAAAAGAGCGTGCATCCTCCTACGGCGCGGGCCGGGCGAAGGTGCAACGGCTGCTCCGAACGCCGCATCTCCGGTCTGCTCAAAACAGGGCAGTCAAAAAGATCATCACCGTGGCTACAGCGATCAGCAGCAGGCTATAGACGAAGGAAAAGAACAGCAGGCCGATAAAGAACGGATTGATGATGCGCGCCACGGCAGCCACGCGTAATACCTCCCCTTTGCCTTTGAGCAGGAGCGAGCGCAGATCCAGCACGGCGCGGAAGAAGCCCCAGAGCCGCCGTGTTTTTCGGGGCTCCGTGCGTCCGGTCACGGTATCGTAGAGCGCGGCGACGGAGTCCTCGCCGGTGCCCGCCATCTCCGCAAGCCGATCCGGCAGGGTGATCACCTGGCGCAACCCGGTTCGAAACAGAAAAAACACCCCTGCCGGAGCCAGCAGCATGATCAGCACCAGGAGGGCCAGCACCAGGATGCCCGTGCGACCCAGCGACGTAAACGGGAAGAACAGACGCCCCCAGAGCCACAGGCCGGAGATCAGCGACAACAGCATGAGCTGGTGTACTCTGCCCGAGAGCGCTTCCGCCTTCCGGGCGATAGGCCGCAACCGTTCCTGCACCTGCGCCCCTTGCCGGCGCAGAATGCCTTCTTTCGCTGCGCGTTCCGGCTCTGGCGGGGGAGGATCGGGAATGTGCTCGGAAGGGGTGGATGACGGCTCCATAATCGACACTCGTTAAAGAGCTATGGGTGTCTGGGGGTACCTTTACAGGAAAAAGATGCTTGATACGATGCGGGCTGGAGGAAGATGACGCGCTCCGCCACTCGCCTTTTGAACGAAAATCGGCTTTCTTAGTGACAGTCGCACGCCCCCGGAGCGTCGCGGGAATGAGTATCAGGATACGGCACAGATACGTTTTTAACAGTAACCAGCCATGCCTGCCCTAAAAAACATGCGGAAGACCCTCCCACGACCCGTCCTATGGGCGCTGTGCAGCCTCTGGTTGGTATCGCATGTCCCCGTTTCGGCCGTCGCTCAGACGAACACGATCCCTTTCAAGCGGATCTCGCTGGAAGAAGGACTCTCGCAAAGCGCCGTCAATGCCATCCTCCAGGACCGGCAGGGCTTCCTCTGGGTCGGGACGCAAGACGGGCTCAATCGATACGACGGCTATCGGTTCACGGTCTTCCATCATGACGCCCGGGATTCGCTTTCCCTCGGAGCAAACTGGGTGGCTACGCTCTACGAGGATCGGACCGGCATGCTCTGGGTCGGGACGCACGGCAACGGCCTCAGCCGCCTCGACCCCGCCACCGGATACTTCACGCATTACCGACACGACCCGAACGACCCCGCCAGTCTCGCCCACAATATCGTCTCGGCCCTTCACGAGGATCGCGAGGGGGTGTTATGGGTCGGAACCTATGGAGGGCTCAGCCGCCTCGACCCTGCCACCGGACAGTGGCAGTCCTATCGACACGACCCGAACGATCCCTACAGCCTGGGAAGTAACCGGGCGCTCGCGCTCGCCGAAGATACCGACGGCACGCTCTGGATCGGCACCGACGGCGGAGGACTCAACCGCTTCGACTCCGACTCCGGACGCTTCGCGCGCTTCCGACACGACCCCACCGACCCGCACAGCCTGAGCAGCGACGTCGTGCTCTCACTCCACGTGGATCGATCCGGCGTACTGTGGGTGGGCACCGCCGGGGGCGGGCTCAACCGCTTCGACTCCGACTCCGGACGCTTCGTGCGCTTCCGCCTCGATCCGGCGGACGCCGCCAGCTTGAGCCACAACCGGGTGCTCGCACTCACCGAAGATACCGACGGCACGCTCTGGATCGGCACTGACGGCGGAGGACTCAACCGCTTCGACTCCGACTCCGGACGCTTCACGCGCTTCCGACACGACCCCACCGACCTGCACAGCCTGAGCAGCGACGTCGTGCCGGCGATTTACGAGGACCGATCCGGGACGCTCTGGGTGGGGACCAACGGCGGCGGACTCAACAAAAAGAGCCGGTTCGTCCAGTACCGGCACCAACCCGGCGTCCCAAACACCCTCAGCAACAACCGTGTCCAGGCCATCCTGGAAGATCGATCCGGGGTGCTCTGGATCGGCACCGACGGCGGCGGGCTCAACCGCTTCGACTCCGACTCCGGACGCTTCAGCACCTACCGGCACGATCCGGCGGACGCCGCCAGCCTGAGCCACAACCGGGTGCTGGGCGTGACGGAAGATCAGGCGGGACGACTCTGGATTGCTACCGGCGACGGCCTGGACCGGCTGGATCGCGCCACCGGGCGCTTCTCGCACTTCCGACACGTCCCCGGCGATCCGCAGAGCCTGAGCAACAACCGCATTTTCTTTGCCTACGAAGCGCCGACCGAGCCGGGCACGCTCTGGATCGGCACCTGGGGCGGCGGGCTCAACCGCTTCGACACCGCCACCGGACAGTGGCAGTCCTACCGCCACGATCCGGCGGACACCACCAGCCTGAGCAGCAACCGGGTCATTTCGATACATGAAGACCGAACGAGGGCGCTCTGGATCGGGACGTTCGGCGGAGGACTCAACCGGCTGGATCGCGCCTCCGGACGCTTCACGCGCTATCGGCATCACCCAGAGGATGAGCGCAGCTTGAGCCATGATATCGTGGCCTCCATCTACGAAGACCAGGCCGGAACGCTCTGGATTGGGACGGGCGAGGGACTGAATCGCTCCGACCGCGACACGCAGACCTTTACCCGCTACACCCAGCGCGACGGGCTGCCAAACAACACGATCTACGGCATCCTCGAAGACGACCTCGGGCACCTCTGGCTGAGCACCAACAAGGGTCTTGCCCACTTCGACCCGGCCGGCGGAACCTTCATCAACTACAACATCGGCGACGGTCTGCAAAGCAACGAATTCAACCAGGGAGCCTATTTCAAGAACCAGGCCGGCGACCTGTTCTTCGGCGGCATCAACGGGCTGAACCGGTTTCGTCCCGCCCAGCTACACCGCGCCCCGCCACCACCGGTGGTCCTGACCTCGTTCAGCAGCGGGGCGGACGCCGAGACTCCCATCCCGGCGAGCACCCGAACCATCACCCTGCACCGGGAAAATGCGTTCGCTTTCGAGTTCGCGGCATTGGACTATCACAATCCGGCCCGTCACCGGTACGCCTTCATGCTCGACGGCTTCGACACCGACTGGCACTACCGGGCCGCGGACCGGCGCTTTGCATCCTACTCGAACCTGAAGGGAGGAACCTATACGCTCCGTGTCAAAGGATCGAACAGCGCCGGGCGCTGGAACGATACCGGCGTGGCGCTCACTATCACCGTCGTTCCGCCGTTCTGGGAAACAGGATGGTTCCGGGGGCTGGCCGGAGCAATGATCCTGGCCGTGCTGGGAACCCTGGCCTACGCCTGGCACCGGGGACGCATCCGCCGGATCGAACGCCTGCGTGACGAGCAGGCCGAGATCCAGCGACGGCTGGCCGAAAGCCGCGAGGCCGAGCGGCTTCACCTGGCGCAAGAACTGCACGACGGCGCGGTGCAAGACCTCTACGGCGTGCGTTTCAGCCTGGAACTGCTCTCCGGTGCCCCCTCCGACACCACGGATTCCGGCGCGCTCCGTCAAGGGAAGGAGATGCTGCAGGAGGTCATTCAAAAGCTGCGTGTTATTTGCGGCGAGCTGCGCCCCCCGGCCCTGGCACCGTTCGGCCTGGAACGCGCCCTCCGCTCCCACGCCGAACGCTTTCAGGAGACGCACCCCGCCCTCGATGTCACGCTCGACCTGATGCCGGACGGCCAGACGTTGCCCGATCTCGTGCGGCTGGCCCTTTTCCGGGTGTACCAGGAAGCGATGAACAACATCGTGAAACATGCCGGAGCCCGCCACGTGCACATTCGGCTGGCGCTCGACGCCGAACGGATCGTGCTGGAAATCCAGGATGACGGACGCGGGTTTACCGTGCCGGAGCGGTGGATCGAACTGGGACGGCAGGAACATTACGGGCTGCTGGGCATCGCCGAACGGGCCGATGCGCTCGGAGGCCGCCTGGACGTCGAATCCGCACCGGGGCACGGAACCACGCTGCGAGTGGCGGCTCCGCATCCATCCCTTTCTCCGGGCACCGGGAAACCAGGATGATGCCGACGTGATCCATAGAGGGTATGAACGATATGCCAAACGTTTCCTCCATACGTATCGTGCTGGCCGATGACCATCCGGTCGTGCGGCGGGGCATCCGAAGTATGCTGGAAACCGCCCCGGACTTCGTGATCGTGGGAGAAGCCGGTACCGGGGCGGACGCCTTGCGGCTGGTCGAAGAGCTGGCTCCCGATGTGCTGTTGCTCGACATGGAGATGCCGAACGTGACCGGATTGGAAGTGGCCCGCCGCTTGCGCGCCGCCGGGTCGCCGGTGCGCGTGCTGGCCCTGAGCGCCTACGACGACGAGCAATACATCTTCGGGCTGCTCGATAGCGGTGCCGCAGGATACCTGACGAAAGACGAAGCTCCGACGGCCATCATCGAAGCCGTGCGGGGCGTGGCACACGGCGAAGAGGGATGGATCAGCCGCCGCGTAGCGAACAAGCTGGTGCGCCGCAAGCAGCCGGCGCTCGAAGCCGCCACACCCACCTTGAGCGAGCGCGAAATGGAGGTGCTGCGCCTGATGGCACGCGGCCATCCGAATACGCTTATCGCCGATACCCTCTTTATCTCGGAGGGCACCGTCAAGAATCACGTTACGCACATCTACGACAAGCTGGGCCTGCGCACGCGGGCCGAGGCGGTGGCCTGGGCGTGGCAGCACGGCCTGATGGGAGCCTCGAACGACGCCCCGGCCTGAGCCGCACTATAGGGTCAAAGTCACGGTCAAAACGTGACTTTCGCCTCATGCCGGGAAGG
>JBHHWM010000252.1:0-7036 GCA_046756545.1 Rhodothermales bacterium
CCTCGCTCTTTTTCCGTGCAAGCCCGCTTCTGCTCACGGCCCTGTGGGGCGTGGCGTTATCGCTACCCCTGACCCTTCTATTCTGGCTTCTTCGGAGGGCGTGCTACGTAGACATGCATGTGGACGTAGCCGTGAGAAGCAGTTTACTGTATGCCGTGCTTCTTCTTGTCGGCCTCCTGGTGCTGTCCTGGAACGACTGGGTCTCTTCGTTTAACGCGTTCATCGTCATCGGCCTGGCAAGCCTGGGGGCCAGTGTGGGTGCCCGGTACTGGCTGCTTAGGCGATGGAAAAGCGCGGTCCACGATGCGTCGCGGGTCGCCCTGCCCGTCGTATTGAAAGAGCACTGGAGCTACGGGCGCTGGGTGCTGGGGGCCTCCGTCGCGCACAGTATCAGTTCCGCCATTTTTGCGCCTCTGGTCGCGTCCTTCCTCGGCCTGGCCCAGGCGGGCGCTTTTCGAGCGATGCAAAACCTGGTAGCCCCCATACAGCAAGTGATGACAGCGATGGGCGTTCTCCTTCTACCGTGGATGTCGAAGAAACACGCAGAGCAGGGGGGCACCTCTTTAAAAGGATCCATCTTCAAGGCATCCCTGCTCAATACAGCCGCCGTTCTCTCGTTTGCGCTGATTCTGGGATTGTTCAGCGACCAACTCATCACCCTCCTCTACGACGATGCATATTATAACGCGTTTCGCTGGCTCCTGCCCTACATGCTGGGGGCGCTGCTTGTCGTCGCCCTCAGTCAACCCGTGGCGGTGGCTTCGCGGGCGATGGAAAAACCCAGCGCGCTCCTCTGGTCCAAGCTGAGCGCTTCCCTCTGCCTCCTGCTCGTCGGGCTGCCGCTGATATGGCTGGAAAACATGCAAGGGGTAGTCATCACCCTCGTTCTGGTAGCCTTTGCGGAAGCCTTCGTGCTTTTCCATTTTTTGAAAAAACATATCTTCCGGAAACCGTCCTCCAGAACAGGTTGAGCTGTCCCCTTCGCCTCGCACCACGGTAGGTGCCCAACAAGGATATTCTCAAAGGTCCATGAAATCCCCCGGTGAACTCTACGCCACCCTCTTCGCCTCGCCTCGATGGGCCGGCTTCAACCGACTGCTCCTTCGATGCGGCCTCCGGGGTCTGGGCGTCAATAATTACGAAAACGACACCATCAGCGGAGAACACTATCTGATTGAACGTATCCTGCCGCGCCTGATCGAACGCGACACCCCGCTTTTTCTGGATATCGGCGCTCATACCGGGGCCTACACGCGCGTTCTGGGTCGCCGATTTCCGCAGGCCACCATCCACGCCTTCGAACCGCATCCGAGGAATTTCGAGCGGCTTCGTGCCTCGAACGTGCCCGGCGCCACCTATCACAACGTTGCGCTCGGCGCGGAAGACGCGGTGCTCATGCTGTACGACCGGGCGGACCAGGACGGCTCCGAGCACGCCTCGCTGCACGAGGCCGTCATTTCGGATCTTCACCGGCAGCCGGCCACGCGGGTCGAAATCACGGTCAGGACGTTAGACGAGGTGGCACTAGAAGAGAACCTGACGTTCATCGACTTTATGAAAATCGACACGGAGGGACACGAGTTGGCCGTGCTCCGGGGCGCTTCCTCGTTGCTGGCAAGGGGAGCTATCGGATGCATCCAGTTTGAGTTCAACGAGATGCACACCGTGAGCCGCAGCTTCTTTCGTGATTTTCGCCTGCTGCTCAGCACGTACGACCTCTACCGGTTGCTCCCCCGAGGGCTGCTGAAACTCGGCACCGTGCCGCTCCTGACCGAACTCTACGCCTATCAGAATATCCTGGCTGTTCCCGGGGAGAGAGCCCACCTTCTTCCATCATAACGCGATGGAAGGCCCATCAAGAAGGGACCGCAACAAACCACCATGCGCATTGCCTTGTTGACAAATTTTATTCCCCCGTACCGGGTGCCTCTGCTCGAAGCACTGTCGGCCCGCGTGGACACGCTGAAAGTCTTCGTCTCTACCCCGATGGAGCCTAATCGGTCGTGGAAACCGGAATGGGGCACGCTGGACGTGGCCGTCCAGAAGGCCTGGACCTTTCGGCAGACATGGCGTCACCCGCAGGGATTCGAGGATACCGCCTTCGTACACGTTCCGTACGACACCCTGGCCCAACTCCGGCGCTTTGCACCCGATGCCGTCGTCTCGGGCGAAATGGGCCTGCGCACCTTGCTCGCCATCGTCTATGGTAGGATCCTGCGCGACGTGCCCATCGTGCTCTGGCTGACGATATCCGAGCATACCGAGCAGGGTCGCGGGGGCGCGCGCCGGTTTCTTCGACGGTGGATGTTCCGGCGCGTCCAGGCCGTGCTGGTCAACGGCAAGAGCGGGGCGCGCTATGCCCGGCGCTACGGCATCACCGACAAGCAGCTTTTCTTCGCGCCCTACACGCCGGATGTCGCCGGGCTGTCTCATCTGCCGCTGGAACGAACACCGGAACAAGAAATGCGCCTGTTATACGTGGGCCAGTTTGCCCCTCGAAAAGGCTTGCTGCCTTTTATGCACACCTTGTGCCGCTGGGCAAAGGACCACCCGGAACATCAGGTGGACTTCCGGCTGGCCGGCGACGGTCCCCAGCTCGACGCACTGCAAGCGATGGCCGTGCCGGAGAACGTCCACCTGCGTTTTCTGGGGCATGTACCGTTCGAACAGCTTCCGAACCTGTACGGCCAGGCAGGCATGCTCGTCTTTCCCACGCTCGCCGACGAATGGGGGCTGGTCGTCAACGAAGCGATGGTGGCGGGCGTCCCTGTGCTGGGAAGCCGGTACAGCCAGGCGGTCGAAGAACTGGTGATCGACGATTCGACCGGCTGGAGCTTCCGCCCCGATCACCCCGACGAGGTGTATCTCGCCCTGGACCGGGCCTTCGAGACCCCGCCCGAGCAGCGTCAAGAGATGCGATGGCGCGCGCGCGAAACGGCCCTGTCCATCACCCCGGACCGCATCGCGGAGCAGATCAAGCAGGCTCTTCAGTATGCCATGCGCCGGTAATGCACCACCGTTCTATCCAAACCGGGGCGGCCACGAAGACTTGCTCAAGAATCTTCTTCGGGCAAGGCGGCGGCGGCGAATAGCTGGCGTTGCTTGTTGAGAATGGACCAGCAATAGGCTGCCGCATGAAAAAGACGAGGCGACAGATTCCACAGCCTGTGCCGGCCCGGCGGCCACGCGTGAGTGACGACGCGAAGCTCGCAGATCCGCAACCCGCACGATACGAGCAGGTTACCCAGAAGCTGTGGCGTCCAGGTATGCAGGTGCATGTTCTGGTTCGTTGCGTCGTAATGCCGGTTGGAGCGCGAGCGCCAATCATCGATGGGCAGCAACATCAACAGGCGACCGTCCGGGCGTAGTTTCTCTTTCAGTTCCAGCACGGCCTGCCTGGGATGAGGAATATGCTCCAGCGCATGACTCGTGATGATCTTGTCAAAGAGACCCCGTGTTTCGGCCACGACGGGATACATCTCTATCCCCAACTGTTGCGCGTGCTCCCTCGCGTGCGGATTGATTTCCACGCCCGCCTTTCGCTGTGCCCTCAGGTTATGCAGCAAAAACCCTCCTCCGCACCCGAAGTCCAGCACGTCGTCGGTGGGCTCGATGTAGGGCTGCCAGAAGTGCAGGTTGTATTGGCCCTCGTTCGTTCCTACCGTTTCCTGCCAGGAGAAGTAGGTCTTGCCCTTTTCACCGACGTAATGATCGATCACTCCATAGGAGGGCGTTTCTTTTTTTGACGACATGAAGCTGCGTGTTAATGGGATGAATGGAACACCAGCGTACCGGTTGAACCGATGAAACGGGGAAACGATGTATCGAGGAGGGGTTTCTCGCTTGTTCGTTCGTCGATGCAGCGCTCGTAGGCTCCAGGGTTCCTTGTTTGCGACCGGGGGCACAACACAAGTAAGATAATACATCACGGTGCCGGAGGGCCACGACGCTTGCCCCCGGCGGTTCCCGGTTGCGAATGGACGGCGTGGTGTTCATTTTAAACCACCCTCTACCTCCACCACCCTGCCAGGGTGTACTTTGCGTTTCAAAGACGGCCTGACCGCATGAAGATCCTGCTTGTCCACAACCGGTATCAACAGCGTGGAGGCGAGGACCTCGTCTATGAGGCCGAAGGCGCACTGCTCGAAAGCCGGGGGCATGAAGTCATCCGTTGCGAGTTCTCGAACGACGAAATCAACGCCTACTCGGCACTGCAAAAATTCGCGCTCGCCGGTCGCACCGTATGGTCCGGAAAAAGCTATCGGGCGCTGGCCCGGCTCGTCAAGCAGGAACGCCCGGACGTCGCCCATTTTCATAACACCCTCCCGCTCATCTCGCCTTCCGGCTATTATGCCGTCCGCCGCCAGGGATGTGCCGTAGTGCAAACGTTGCACAATTATCGTCTCACCTGCCTCAACGGCCTCTTGCTCCGAAACAACCGGCCCTGTGAAGACTGCGTCGGGAAAACCGTGTTGTGGCCGGGCGTGCGGCATGCCTGCTACCGCGATAGCCGCGCGACCTCGGGCGCTGTTGCCGCCATGCTTGCCCTCCACCGGACGCTCAACACCTACCACCGCGTGGTGGATCGGTACATCGCGCTTACGCCGTTCGCCCGCTCCAAATTCCTGGAGGCCGGCCTGCCGACGGATAAGATCGTCGTGAAACCCAACTTCTTGCAAGACGATCCCGGACCGAGGCACAGCCCCGGAGATTTTGCCTTGTTCGTCGGGCGCATTGCGCCGGAAAAAGGCATCGACACCCTGCTGAAAGCCTGGCAACGCTTCTCGCCCCCCCTCCCGCTCAAAATCGTGGGACAGGGTCCCCTGACCCCCTCATCGCCTTCCGAGGATGATCCGACGGTAGATTGGCTGGGACCCCGATCCAGGCGGGAGGTATTGGCCCTGATGAAAAAAGCCGCTTTTCTCGTGTTCCCGTCGATATGCTACGAAGGGCTGCCGATGACTATCGTCGAAGCCTATGCCTGCAGCCTGCCGGTGATCGCCAGCCGCCGGGGAAGCATGATCGACCTTGTAGAAGCCGGTCGCACCGGGCTCCACTTCGACCCGCAGAACGCCGACGACCTGGCGGCCACAGTCCGGTGGTGGCTCGACCATCCGGAAGCCCACCGCCCCATGCAGCATGCCGCGCGGGCGAGCTACGAGCACCAGTTCACAGCGGAGCGGAACTACCAGGCCCTCATGGACATCTACCGGGCCGCCCGGGCGCATCGAACGCTCCGGCAGGATTCCGGGGCGGCGTAGCTCGGACATACGCCGTGATCAACTTTCGTGAAAGACGTCGCGGGGCGCGCCTTGCCGTGTAAAGCTGCGTTGCGCTACAGCCGATAATGAAAAGCATCCTCCCGTCACCTAACGGATGCTGTACGTCCATGGGCCGTCCTTCGACCAACATTCTCGGCGTTAACGTCAGCGCGATCAACATGCAGCAGGCCCTGGCCGCCCTCGACGACTGGGTGGAACACCGTGGTCATCACTACGTCTGCGTCTCGAACGTCCACAGCATCATGGAAAGCTGGGACGATCCCGCGCTCCAACGCATTCACAACGAAGCCGACCTGGTCACGCCGGACGGGATGCCGCTGGTCTGGACCAGTCGGAGCCGGGGCTTCGATCACGTCAGCCGCGTCTACGGCCCGGACCTCATGCTCGCCGCGTGCGAACACTCGGTGCCGCGCGGTTACCGCCATTTTCTCTACGGCGGTGCCGAAGGCGTGCCCGAGTTGCTGGCGGAGCGACTCCAGGCGCGGTTCCCCGGCTTGCAGATTGCAGGCACCTACGCACCGCCGTTTCGTCCCATGACCCCTGAAGAAGATGCCCGCGTGGTCGACCAGATCAACCGGGCACGGCCCGACATCGTCTGGGTGGGGCTGGGGATGCCCAAGCAAGAACGCTGGATGCACACCCATGTAGGGTGCCTGGAGGCCCCCGTCCTCATCGGCGTGGGGGCCGCCTTCGATTTCCACGCGGGCCTCAAACGACAAGCCCCGCGATGGATGCAGCGCGGCGGCCTGGAATGGGCCTTCCGCCTGTGTACCGAACCCCAGCGTCTCTGGAAACGGTACCTGCGGCACAACCCGCGCTTCCTCGTGTTGCTGCTGCTGCAAGCCCTGGGTTTGATCCGAACGCCCGTTGAAAAAAACGCGCTTTCGTAGCCCTTCTATCCGGCACCTCAGATGCCTGTGCTGTCACGAGGAAGGTCATTAACCTGCCACCGATTGGGCCGATACTGGAGAGGACACCGAAAAAGCCAGCATCCATTCCAGGTAGTAAATAGATGCCCAAGACCAAAGAGCGGCACGCGACGGGTCGATCCAACCGTGTGCGCCGCCCTGCCCAACGCGCGATCAGGTCGCGGAGAATCCACCAGGTGCCCGACCGTGAAACGCTCACGGTCGATCCGCACGACAGGCGTCATGCCGAGGCCTCGGGGCGAAGGTACGCGCTGCTCTATCATCGCCGCCGCTTCATTAACGCGGTGGCGCTGGGTGTGGGCGACGGGCTGGCGCTGGGTGCCGCGATGCTGTTGGCCGGTGCTACCAGGTGGTGGTTGTTCGAAACGTCGATGATTCCGACCTGGAGCCTGCTGCTGCTGCCCGGCTGGTGGCTCGGTGCCTGGGTGGCGCGCCTGCTGCCCGGCTGGGGCCTGGGGGCGGTGGAAGAACTCCGCCGGACGATGGCCCTGCTGGCGCTGGTCTTCGTCGGCGCGGCGGTCGCCCTCTTTCTCAGCAAACAGGCCGAAGCCCACAGCCGCCTTACGCTGACGCTGGCCTACGTTTTCAGCATCCCCCTGGTGCCGTATGGCCGCACGGTCGTCAAAAAACTCCTTGTCATAACGGATCGATGGGGGCTTCCGGCCGCCATCTACGGCGGCGGACCGGCGGGCCGTCGGGTGATCGAAGCCCTCCGGGAAGAAACGGGCATCGGCTATGCCCCGGTCGCCGTTTTCGACGACGACCCGGCGCGCCGGGATACCTCCGTGGCAGGCGTGCCCGTGAGGGGTACCACGCATCAATGCA
>JBHHWM010000253.1:0-7034 GCA_046756545.1 Rhodothermales bacterium
GATCAGCACGCCACTCACTGGTGTGACGAGTCGGTATCCCTGGGCTACCTCCACATAGGAATAGGGGAAGACCTCTCGAAACTTTTGGAGGCTTTGCCAGGGTGATCCAACCGACGGTGCATCGGCCTCAGCTCGTGGTGAGCACGCATTCAGCCCTCATGCGAGCCCTATAATCGTCCATTTCAGGTGCAAGGAGGGTATATGGAGACTGGACTTGGCGGAAAAGTTGCGATGGTGTCCGGGGCAAGCAAGGGAATCGGGAAAGCCATCGCCTGGGCGCTCGCCGCCGAGGGGGTGCAGCTCTCACTTTGCGCGCGCACCGAGCAGCTCCTTCGTGCCGTGGCGGAGGAGGTCCAGGCGAAATACCATGTCGCGTGTCTTCCCCATGTGGCCGACTTGAGCCACGCGGAGGGGATTCGGGGATGGGTGCACGCAACCCTGGAGCGGTTTGGGGGGATCGACATCCTGGTCAACAACGCCGGGGCCGCCCAGGGCGGGCCGTTCCTGACTCTTCCTGACCAGGCCTGGTGGGACAGCTGGCAGCTCAAGCTCTTCGGCTACATCCGGGTCGCCCGGGAGGTGTTTCCGCACCTTCAACGGCGCGGGGGCGGCCGGATCATCAACATCATCGGGGTGGCCGGAGTCCAGATGTTTCCTAACTACATGATTGGCGGTGCGGCCAACGCGGCCCTCCTGAACTTCACCAAGGCGCTCGCCGACGAGGGCGCACCACACGGCATCCTCATAACTGGAGTCAACCCCGGCCCGATCCACACGGAGCGGTGGGATGGACTCCTCCTCAAATGGGGCGAGACCAAAGGGGTCAGTCCGAAGGAGGCGGAGGCGGAGCTGCTCAGGGATGTTCCGCTCCGCCGCGCCGGGCTTCCGGAGGAAGTAGCCAGCCTCGTCGTTTTTCTCGCCTCGGAGCTGTCGACCTATATTACTGGCACGACCATCGCCATTGACGGCGGGACGACGCGAACGATCTAGGGAGAGCGGACTTCATGGGTGGTTTGACGTTCTGGCCCGCCGGGCATAGCGTTCCGGTATGCCTCAGGAGCAGAGGCGGAGCTCGGTAACCGTAGTTTTGAAGGCACGGCCTGCGGCTCGGTAACCAAAATTTTGAGAGCATGGCCAGGATAAAGGCCCTCTCGATCGGTCCCGCCCCGGGGCCGAACCCGCGCCGGCGGCTGCCGGGCGCGCCCCCCTCGGCGTCAGGCGCCCCTCCAGGAGCATGACCGGATGCTACAGATCCTGACCTTGCTGCGAAGTAAAAACGGGTCGCGCATCATCCTGGCGGACCTCCTCCTCGGTGGCGTAGCAACCCCTGCCCCTTGACACTCCGCGCCCCGTCGGCGATAGTTAACGCCAACCTGCGCGTTTATGGGATGGAAGTATTGGGGAGTTCCGCCGTCAGTCAAATACCGGGGGAGTTGGTTTATGTTTCGGCTCACGGAGGAAGCGGCCCAGCAGTTAAAAAAGCTAACGGACGAGGCACGTTCCGTTTTCCCATAACTGATTGGTGATTGTGTAAGAAGGGAGGAACTTCTATCATCGTACGGGGAGGTGTGCAAGGCGGTGGTGTAACCTCTGGACCTTTCAGGGATCCGGTCCAGAGAGAGAAGGACGGGGACAAGGTCACGAGAAGGAGGAGAATCATGGGCAAGGTACTCAAGAAAGCCGGCTGCCTAGCGTTGGGTGCGGCCTTACTCGTGCTTGGCATGGCGGGGTCAGCCAGCGCGAAGGTCGAGGGCGACACCATCATCATCGGTTCGGCCATCTCGTTCACCGGCAAGTACTCCACCAATGGCATCCATGCCTCGAACGGCTACAACCTCGCCGTCAAGCGCATCAACGCGATGGGTGGCGTTAGGGTGAGGGGTAAGGCCTACAAGCTCAAGATCAAATATTACGACGATGAGTCGACACCGGCGCGTACCGCCCAGTTGCTGGAACGACTGATCAAACAAGACGGCATCAAGTTCATGCTTGGCCCGTACAGTTCAGCGACGACCAAAGCGGCGGCGCCGGTGACCGAAAAGTACAAGATCCCGATGGTGGAGGCCGAGGGCGCCTCACGCTCGCTGTTCACCCAGGGCTACAAGTACCTGTTCTGTGTGATCTCAACGTCGGAGCAGTACCTGGCGAGCGCAATCGCATTGGCGGCGGACCTGGCCAAGAAGGAGGGCAGGAAGCCGGCTGATCTCAAGCTGGCTATGGTGTTCGAGAACGACCCGTTCTCGCTGGACGTCAGGGCGGGCGTGGTTGACGACGCCTCGAAGTACGGCATGAAGATCGTCGTCGACGACAAGATGCCGCGTGACCTGAGCGACATTTCGGCGACGCTGACCAAGGTCAAGGCGCTGAAGCCGGACATCCTGGTGGTCTCCGGGCACTCCAAGGGTGCGGCGACCGCAGCGCGTCAGATCAAAGATATGAAGATCAACGTGCCGATGATCGGGATCACCCACTGCGAGGCTGCGAAGGTCATCGATAAGTTCGGCAGGGCGACGGAGGGGTTTTTGTGTCCGACTCAGTGGGCGGAAACGCTGAGCTACAGCGACAACATGTTCGGTTCGGCGGCCGATTACGATAAGCTTTTTAAGGCCACCTACAAGGGGTACAAGAACGTCCCTTATCAGGCGGCGCAGGCGTCCGCGGCGGTGATGGTCTGGAAGGACGCCTTTGAGCGCGCGAATAGCTTCGACAGGCACAAGCTTCGGGACGCGCTTGCCGCGACGAATCTGAAAACCTTCTACGGCTTCATCAGGTTCGCCCCCGAGGGGAACAACGTTGCCAAGCCCATGGTGCTTCGGCAGATTCAGGACGGCAAATTGAACGTGGTGGCCCCTCCCAATTGGGCCTCCCACCCGGTGGTTCACCCGCGGAAGGTGTCTTATTGATCGGGCATCGGTGGATCTTCCCACCCCCGCCTTCGGGCGGGGGTGGGGGCCTGGCATTCGCGAATAGCAAGTAAAGCAGGCAATGCTCGCCAACTTAAACTTGCTGGGCGCTGCGCCGGTCTTGAACGTGCAGCTCCTGCTCGACGGACTGTTCGTGGGTGCGATTTTTGCGTTGGCGGCATACGGACTGGCGCTGGTCTGGGGGGTGATGAACGTCAAGAACCTCGCCCAGGGCGACTTCGTCATCATGGGCGGGTACATTGCTTTTGTCCTTTACAGGATGGGCATCCACCCCATCCTCGGTCTGCCCGTGGCGATCGTTCTGATGTTCAGCTTTGGGTGGATTGTCTACCGCATTATCATCAGCCGGGTTGTGCACAGAGATTTGTTCACATCGCTGCTCGCGACCTTCGGCTTAGCCATCGCCCTGCAACAATTGTTGAACCTGGTCTTCGGCTCGGAGGTGCAGACGGCGGAGTCGGGTTTCGAAATCCGCTCGATTCTCGGAGGCCTCGTTACGGTGGCAGACATCAAGCTCGTCTCTTTCGCGCTGACCGCCATTTTGGCCGCTATCGTGGTCACGTTCATGAAGTACAGCCGCATGGGCCAGGCGATCCGGGCGACGGCCCAGGACGCCCGGGCCGCGAAGGTCATGGGGATCGATACCGAGCGCGTCTATGCCTTCACCTACGCGCTGAACGCCGCGATCTGCGGCGCTGCCGGGGTGCTGATTTCGATGATCTGGGTAATCCAGCCATTCTTCGGACTGGCACACTCGATCCGCGCCTTTGTCATCGTCACGGCTGCGGGGTTGGGGAACCTCCCGGGCGTCATCATTGCCGGCCTCGGGCTGGCCGTCGTCGAACAGTTCGGCGGCTTCATATTGGGTCTGGAATTCCAGCAGGCAATCGTGGTGGGCATGCTGGTCTTTGTTTTGGTCGTGCGCCAGATTCAACAAAGCCGGCAACGCCAGGCGGTGGCATGAATGTCAGCATAAGAACGCTCGCCTCCTACGGTAGTATTGTCGTCTTCGGAATCTTCGCGCCCTTCCTGTTCCCTAACTATACGTTTCAACTCGCGGTGCTCTGGGTGATGATCCTGCTTGCGCTCACCTGGGACATCATGGGCGGACAGATGGGCTATAACTCCCTCGGCAATATCTTTTTTTTCGGTGCCGGCATGTATATCTGTGCGCTGGTGCAGATCGGGTTATATTACGATGTCGCCGAGTACACCGCTCATTTTGGCGCGATCAAAATCGATTATACCCCGGAGCAGTATTTCACCGGCTTGGCCGTCGGTCTGATCGCAGCGGGCCTGGGGGGCGCAGTCTTTGCCGTGATTTTGGGGCGGATCGTGTTCGGCCTGCGTGGCCCATACTTCGCGATCGGCACCCTCGGCGTTGCGTTGGCCGCCGGCGAACTCGTCGGCACGTGGGACTATGTTGGCGGCGGCGGCGGCATCACCTTGCCGGTCTATCCCGGAGAACCCGACCAGCGGGCGTTGCTCTTCTACATGATGTGCTTCATCCTGGCCATCGTCGCCTTTGCGTTCCTCACATGGCTTTATTCGGGTCGTTTCGGGCTTGCCATCAACGCCATCCGCGACGACGAGGAAAAGGCCGAAGGGATGGGCATTCACACCCTGCGCTACAAGACCATCGCTTGGTCCGTGGCAGCATTCTTCTTGGGTATTTCCGGCGCCATTTTCGGCAACATGATCGGGTTCATCGAGCCGCTGGACGTGGCCTTTCCGACGATCACCTTCGGTATCTTCATGGTGGTGATGGTGCTCCTCGGTGGCAAGGGCACCTTATGGGGACCCGTCCTCGGCGCGACTCTGTTCCACGTGATCAAGGAAACGACGTGGACCTATATGCTCGGTTGGCAGTGGGTTGCGCTCGGCACGCTGATCATCGTCAACATCGTCTTCTTCCAGCAAGGCATTCTCGGCTGGGTCCAGGAGAAGTGGCCGGAACGCTTCGGAATTACGGTGGATGAAGGCGGGCCGGAGAGGCGGCGGGAAGCGGCCCGATGAACGCCTTGATCGAGGTCAATGGCGTCACCAAGACTTTCGGCGGCGTTGTCGCCAACGATGCTATCACCCTCAGCGTTCCGGAAGGCCGGATCACCGGCCTGATCGGCCCGAACGGGTCGGGCAAGACGACGCTCTTCAGTTCGATCGTCGGCTATCATCCGGTCGATTCGGGCTCGATCAGGTTCGACGGGAAAGAGATTTCAACCCTGCGGGTCCAGCAGATCGCGCGCTTGGGCCTGCTGCGCACCTTTCAGCAGACGCGCATTTATTCGAAGATGAACTGTATGGACAACATGTTGATCTCACTTCCACATCGGAACGAGTCCTATAAGACCATGTTCTCCAAGTATCCGCCGGAGGTGACCGAGCAGGCGGAGGCCATTCTTGAGTTCGTCGGCCTCTACCAGAAGCGGCTTCTGATCTCTGGCAATCTCTCCTTCGGCCAGCAGAAGCTCTTGGAATTCGCCATGGCGTTGATGAACGAACCAACGGTGCTTTTGCTCGATGAACCGACCGCGGGGATCAACCCCGTACTCATCAACGGTCTGATCGACCGGCTGAAGCGGGCCACCATCGAAATGGGCGTAACCCTGTTCGTGATCGAACACAACATGCGCGTCATCATGAGCCTTGCCGACCACATCTACTGCCTGTCCCATGGCAAATTGCTGGCGGGCGGTACGCCGGAGGAGATCAAGAAGGACAAGCGTGTCATCGACGCTTATCTGGGTGGTCGCGTCTGACAGCTGGGTGCTCACTAATGGCGGCGCATAGCGACAGGACAGGGCGTGGCAAGCAGATGCGCGGCTATCGTCCCGGGGGTGGCGATCGGGCCATCTCGGCCGATGAAGTCGCCCGCGAAGCGGAGAAAATCGCCCAGAGAGGGCCGAGCAAGGACCGGATCGCCAAGCTCGCCGGCCATGACCCCTACCTCATAATCGACGACCTCCGCGCCGGCTACGGACTAATGGAAATCCTGCACGGTTTCAATCTGCAGGTCGGCCGCGGTCAGTCACTCTGCCTGATCGGCCCGAACGGTGCCGGCAAATCGACGGTGCTGCACTCAATATTCGGCTTTACCAATATCTTCAGCGGGAAAATTCTGGTCGGTGACGGTCATGTTAAACGCGACGTCAGCGAGCTGACATCAAGCCAAAAGCTGAAGCATGCAGGCATCGCTTACGTCCTACAGGACAAGTCCATCTTCCCGGGCATGACCGTGGAGGAAAATTTGTGGATGGGCGGTTACCTGATGGATAGGCCAGCCCGGGCTAAGGAAGCAGCGGAGAAGATCTTCGATAAATATTCCCGCCTCGCAGAGCGTCGCTCGCACCCCGCTAAGGTTTTGTCGGGTGGCGAGCGTCGGTTGCTGGAAATTTCCCGGGCCCTGGTGATGGAGCCCGAAGTCCTGCTCGTCGATGAGCCGTCTATCGGGCTTGAGCCGCGCTTCATCGAGATGGTGTTCGAGATTCTGGATGATCTGCAGAATAATGAACACAAGACCATCGTGATGGTCGAGCAGAACGCCAAGAAGGGCCTGGAGTTCGCCGACATCGGCTACGTCCTGGTCTCGGGCGAGATCGCCATGGCCGGGACCGGCGACGACCTGCTCCGAGATCCCGAGGTTGGCCGCCTGTTCTTGGGCGGCTAGCTGAGCTAGCCTACTTGCGGCAAATATAGGTGCTGTTCTGGGGGCCGGGGGCGTCGACCACCTCGATGGCGGTGAAGCCCGATTCGCCGAGCATGCACCGCGCTGTCTGTTCGTCCCACGCTGTGCCGCGGCCCGCCCCGCCCTCGGCCAGCCGCGTTGCAACTTTTCCTGCGGCCTCGGACACCCCTTTACCGGTGGCTTCCATCATGCGTTCCAGCCTGGGGTCGAGGAGCTTCCGCGCCTCCTCGGGGTCGCGGTCGGCCAGGAGCTCCATGGACCCCTTCAGGTCGGCGAACAGCACCGTCGCCTGCTTGCGCTCGCCTTCCAGGGCGCTCTTGGAGGTGAGGATCTACTCGGCGAGGTGCTTGGGGGTGTAGGCGTCCGGAGCGGCGAACTTTGGTGTCGCATGAGGTGTCGCGCTTAACGCCTGCCCACAGGCCCCA
>JBHHWM010000254.1:0-6964 GCA_046756545.1 Rhodothermales bacterium
AATTCCAGCGACACGGTCGGTCGGTACCTGATGGATTCGACCGGCACGACGGTGGTGGCGCTGATTCCTCAACTCATGCACGGCATCGCGCACAACGAAGACGGTGTGGGAGGGCTACACCTGTACATCCCCTGGTGGCTCGATAACAAAAAGCTGGACTTCGCACGCGGCTACCACTTCGAAATCTGGGGAGGGCGAGGAATGCCGGGGTACGGGTTCATGGGAGGGATCCATAAGTACAACGCACTGCGTGCCGGGGCGAATGGAGCGGATCGTCCCAACGGCGGAGGTGGGTACGGCAGGCAACTCAAGGACGACTATCGCCGTCTCTATGGGGCCGTCGTCGGATTCTCAGGACGCGGTGAGATGGTTGCACGGCGCGAGAATTACTGCGAAATAGACCCCAGGGTGGTCGACAAGTACGGCATCCCGGTGCTGCGTTTCAATGTGCGGTGGAGCGATCAGGAGTACGATCAGGTCAAGCATATGCAGGAGACGGCGCGGGAGATCATCGACGAACTGGGAGGTATCCAATTGTCGCCGATGCCGACGAAAGAGCAGGGCTATGGCATCCTTCCTCCCGGCGAAATCATCCATGAGGTCGGGGTCACGCGGATGGGGCACGACCCCCGCAGTTCCGTGCTCAACGCCTATTGCCAGAGCCACGACATAAAGAACCTGTTCGTGGTTGACGGCGGGCCGTTTGTCTCACAGGCCCATAAGAATCCTACCTGGACGATTCTGGCCCTATCCTGGCGCGCCTCAGACTTTATCGTCGAGCAGCGGAATAAAGGAAATCTCTAACAGCAAATCACAGGAGGATCATGCAACGACGCGACTCCTTGAAATTGATGGCTCTGGCCTCGATGGCGGCGGGTTTTACCTGGGTGCCGGAAGACGTAACCAGGGTGCAAAAACACCTCGGTTCCCAACGTGCAGACCAGATCGATGCATCGTTCGCGCCGGAGTTTTTCTCCGAGCATGAGTGGGAGACGGTGCGCGTGCTGGTGGACTTGATCATCCCGGCAGATGATCGGTCCGGGAGTGCCACGGCGGCCGGTGTTCCTGAATTTATGGACTTCATGATGATGGATCGCCCGACGATGCAGGTGCCCATGCGCGGCGGGCTGGCCTGGCTCGATTATCAATGCCAGAAGCGCTTTGGGAAGGCATTCATGGCCTGCGATTACAACCAGCGCATGGCCATGCTCGACGAGATTGCCTGGCCGGATCTTGCGAAGCCGGAATTGAGCCAGGGGGTCGCCTTCTTCAACAGCTTCCGCGATCTAACGGCCTCGGGGTTCTGGTCCAGTAAGATGGGGATAGAAGACCTCCAATATATCGGCAATACGGTCGTCCCCGAATGGAACGGGTGCCCTTCCGAGGTTCTCGAACGGCTTGGTGTTAGCTACGACGGCGAATGAGACAGGTGGTGGTTCTTGCCCATTCCCGAGAGCGACGGTCGTGTACGCGAGCTAACGCACGCTCTACGCAATCCGTCTTGAGAAGGAACGGCATTGCGTGGTTGATTTTCTGCGGCCTGACCCTGACGGGGTGGTTCGGTTGCACGCGTAGCGATACCTCGCAGCCTCAGGAACCGACGCCGACGGTACTCGCCCCCCCGGCCTTTACGGATGTAACGGTTGAGGCAGGACTCGGAGAATTCCGGCATGAAACAGGGGCCTTCGGCGAAAAATGGTTTCCCGAGACGATGGGCGCGGGAGGCGGCTTCTTCGATTATGACGGCGATGGTTGGCTCGACCTCCTGTTGGTCGGAGGAGGCGTTTGGCCGGGGCAAGACGACCGGGCTTTTCCTGCGCTGCAACTCTACCGGAACGAAGGCGACGGATCCTTCACGAATCACACAGAGCAAGCGGGGCTGTCGGCGCTTACTACCTACGGGTTCGGCGTGGCGCTGGCCGACTATGACAATGACGGTGATCCGGATATTTTCGTCAGCTCGCTCTTCGAAAACTTGCTGCTTCGGAATGATGACGGCCGGTTCGTCGAGGTGGGGCGGGAAGCATGGGTTGCGGGCGATGCGGTCTGGAGTAGTTCGGCTATCTTCTTCGATGCCGACCTGGATGGCTGGCTCGACCTGTACGTGGGCAACTATGTAGCCTGGAGCGAAGAGAACGATGTATGGTGTACGTTAGACGGCGAGACAAAGTCCTATTGCACGCCTGAATTGTACCAGGGTGAGGCCGGTCGCTTCTATCATAACAATGGCGACGGCACGTTCGCCGACAGGACGGAAACGCTCGGGTTCGGGGAGGCACCGGGGAAAACCCTGGGCGTGGCTGAATGGGACTACAACCGTGACGGCTGGCCGGATCTCGTCGTCGTCAACGATACGCAGCGGGATCTGCTCTACGAAAATCAAGGGGATGGAACGTTCGTCGAGCGGGGGATCCTCAGCGGCATTGCCTTCGATGAAAACGGACGCGCGCGGGCCGGGATGGGCGTCGATGTGGGCGTGGTCGATACCACGGGTGAGGCGTCCGTATTCGTGGGGAATTTTGCGAAGGAGATGATCGGGGTCTACCGGCATGTGGGACAGGGACTCTTCATCGACCGCGCCGCTATTTCCAAGATCGGCCAACCCAGCCTGCTCACGCTGTCCTTCGGCCTGTTCCTGTTCGACGTGAACCTTGACGGAAACCTCGACCTCTTCGTCGCAAACGGACATATCTCAGAAGAAGTGGAACAGGTGGAAGAAGGGATACGATACAGGCAGCCTGCTCAACTCTTTCTCAATCGAGGCGACGGCACGTTTCAGCATGGCCCGCAGGAAGGTGTGTGGTCCGAGCCCATGGTTGCGCGCGGAGCCGCCTATGCCGACTACGACCGGGACGGCGACCTCGACATTCTGATCATGGAAAACGGAGGAACGGCCCATCTCTGGCGCAATGACCTTGAAGACGGACGCTTTTTGCGGGTGCGGCTTCAAGGAAGACAAAGTAACCCCGACGGCATCGGGGCGCGTATTGTGGCCGTGGTGGGTGATCAGCGTTTCGAGCGGCGGGCCCGAACCGGATCCAGTTATCTTTCCCAGTCAGAGATCATCGCTACGTTCGGTCTCGGAGACGCCGAACGCGTCGATTCCGTTGTGGTGTACTGGCCGGGAGGTCAGGTGGATCGCTTCAGCGGCCTGGCGGCGAATCAACAGCTTCTTATCGAGGAAGGAACGGGACGATGGGTGCAGGAACCTCTGAATGGACCGGGGACCGGTCCGGATCAGGCCGTGCCGCAATCGCAAGCGATGGGTGGGAGGATGCGCTGAAAGAGGTTCATGTCGCGGAGCCGCTCGATCCGCTCCGGTCCACAACGGACGCAGCGAATAAAAGAGTCGACATCCCACAGGTCTATGAACACCCGCCCCCGTCTCATGCCGATTCCGGCCTCAAGCACCGTTTCCATGGACGCGAGGGTCGGCGGCACATAATAGCCCATCGTTTCTACTATTTCCATGATCCCGTTCCCCGTGCGCGTCGGTACGACGGCGCAGCATTGGACCCCGGCATCGAAGGCGAAAGCGATAGATCGGAGGGTCCACTCGGTGCTCTCATTCGGGTCTATAAACGGGGGATTCAGGAGGATAAACGTTCGAAGATCGATGTTGTGTTGCCGGAGGAAGGACGCCGCACGTTCGAAGTCTACGAGCCTCATCCGTTTGTTGAGACGCCCGAGTGTCTCGGCATGGATCGTTTCGAGTCCGAGGGCGATCTCCAGGCGACCGTCGAGGAGGTCACGGAATTGGAGACAACGATCTCCGCATAACCTGGGGTGATTCTCGACAATGACCGTTTTGAACTTATTCACACGCCGGGCGATGGCTTCGTAGTCCGCGCATGGGATGGCATTCGGGTCGAAGAAATTACCGCTGTTATACAGTTTGATATGGTCGGCGTCGGGCAATCCGGCCAGGGCAACGTCGATTTGATGTGGAATAGCGCCCGGAGCCACCGTTTCATCGGTCGTGTCTTGCCAGAGATCACACATCAGGCATCGGAAAGGACACTCCCGATTGGCCAGAAAAATCGTAGCCACACGTTCGATGGTCCCGTCGGCTGTGCATTCGGGCTCTACGTGAAAAGCAACCGGCCGCGATGGATCCAGCGGTCGTTTGGCGGAACGTGCCTCCAGGATGTCCTGGTCGGTAAAGAAGGGGAGAGGGTCACGCATATACGGCAGCAAAAGCGGCTCGATAGGCAGCTTCATCCACAGGGAACACCCGTTCAAAAAGGCTCCTTTCGACCGCCCCGTGCTGGAAGCGCCGCTTTTCGTAAATAGGCATGTCCAGACCGGTCAGGGCTGCGATGCCGCGACGCACAATCTCTCCTTTGAGGGCATAGAGGCGTTCATGGTCCCAGTCGGTTAATTCGACGAAGGGAATGCCCTCGGCCACTGCTATCACGTTAGGAAGGGCATAAGGGCTGAAGCCACTGAACCCCTGCATTCGAGCAGGCGCGTAGGAACGGACGTGTCCGCGGCTGTGTCCACCGGAAAACGTCAGCGAGTGCTTGATGGCATCGACGCCCCAGCCTTCCTGATACAGCATCAGGTTGTTCAGGACGCTGCGGATGGTGAGTTCCGGATTCTCTTCGATGGGGTAGTCTTTGAGATTTTCGTCGCCGCCGTCGCCATCGACGAGGTAGGTCCATTGCGGATACCGGGCGCGAATACCGCGGCAGAGAGCCAGGGCCATCGTCGCTGCCTGCACATCGAGGGGCTTGTAATCTTCGATAACACGGACGGCTTCGGCGAAGTCAATGTCGTCCAGGGCTACTTCGACGACTTCCAGAAACATGGAGAGTCCCAGCGTATCGAGGAATCGGAAGGCCTGGTCGGCATCCGGACCTCCCTGGACCGACAGAGTGAAGGCCTTCAAACGGGCAGGCGATTCGCCCCGCGTCAACAAGAGATGGTACAGGACCAGAAACACCGATCCGCTGTCGATACCTCCCGAGAAGAGCACCCCGATGGGTTCTTTCGGGGGAATGCAATCCAGCCATTTCCGGCATTCGTCTGCCAGCGCTCCGATGTAGCGTGCTCCAATGGTGTCCAGGTTCGGAGGAAGAACGTTCTGGTCGGGAGAGAAGAACCGCGTATAGGTAGGGTTGGGGTCCGGGCAGCCGACGAGTTGAATTTCGACAAGATGATGAGCCGGGACCATGCGCGTATAGGACGGGTGAAACTGATCGGCCAGGCCCTCTCGTTGAAGATGTTGGTGAAGCTGGTCGATCCGTTCGGCCACAATCAGGCACGGTCCATCTTGCTGCTTGGCAAGGAAATAGCGCATCGGGCGTCCGATGGACCGAGCCATACGCACCGTTCTTTTGTGTTTCTGAACAATGGCAAAGTGCCCGTCGATGGCGCGCACGCGTTCGGGATCACCGGAAGCGACGGCTTCGGAGGCTTCCTCGGGACGCATGTTTAAAAGGACATTTTCCGCCGGATCGATCAGGTCGACGAGTCGCTCTACGTAGGTCGATGTATACATCTTCAACGATAGTCTAGTGAGGTCGATGGGTCGGCAAATAAACGGAAGGGCGTAGCGAAAGTCAACGCGAAAATCGGCACACAGAGATGTAAGGAATCCCAGGGGTATCCATGAAAGTAGAACCCCACTGTCCTCTTGCGAGTCTCACCCTCTAGTTTCTCGATCTCTCTCTCACGCGAGCAAAGATACTCTCCCACACGTCAAAGAAGCCCCCCTTCTGTTCATGGCGCGTCTAAATCGATACCTATTCCTACCGAAGAGGCAGCGGCGGTTGGTTAGCATCATCCTGGGTGGATATGTCATATTGCTGATCAACAGCCTGTTATTGTTACTGTTCGACCGGTCTACTGCCTTGCTCTATATGAGCAATGTGCTGCTACACGTCGCGTTGGGTGCCCTCCTTGTGCTGCCGGTATTCTTCTTCCTCGTCCTACACATCCGAAAGATGCCGATCCGGTTGAACTGGCGAGCAACCGGGGCGGGGCTGCTCACGGCTACATCGCTCGGGCTGCTGTTGGGTACGGGGTTCGGACTCGTATTCGTGGGGGCCACCTATGGAGGGGGATGGATCCTGTGGTTACACATTGCTACGGTAATAACGTCGGTGCTCGGTTTTGTGCTTCATGTCTCGTTCAAACGCGGAGTGCGGTATCATTTTCTTGCCTGGGGACAAAGCTGGAAAGCAGGGCGGCGAGACGTTGTGCGGCATCCTCTGACGATTACGCTCGGCGTCGGCCTGGCGCTCACCATCTTCTTCGCGGCCATGCCGTGGCTTCGAAGCCAGGAAGTGTACGTTGCGACCGGGGAGGCCAATCCCCTGGCTTCCTCGCAGGCAGTACTGGCCCACGACGGGTTCCTGCAGGATCAAGACCTGGCTCGTTCGGAATCCTGCGGGCAGGAGGGATGCCATCCGGATATCCTGGCACAATGGGAGGAATCGGCACACCGGTTTTCTTCCTTCAACAACCCCTATTATCGGAGGTCGGTCGAGGCAATGGTGGCTCGAAGCGGGAACGGACCGGCCCGGTGGTGTGCCTCCTGTCACGATCCGGTCGTGCTGTTCACCGGACGCTTCGGGGATGATATTCCCCTCGACATGGATCATTGGACGGGGCAGGAGGGCCTTACGTGCCTCTCATGCCATGCCGTCGAAGGCCTGCGCGACGTGAAGGGAAACGGGCGCTACGTGATCGCTTCGCCGGACGAGTACCCGTTCGCTAGGGCCGAAGGCGGTCTGGGTCAGTGGGTGCATAATACGCTCGTACGAGCCAAACCGGAACCCCATCGCGAAGCCATGCTCAAGCCCATGCACCGGACGCTGGAGTTCTGCGGATCGTGCCACAAGGTCGGCATTCCGCCCGACGTGAATAACTACCGGTGGAAACGAGGACAGGATGAGTACGACAACTGGCATAAAAGCGGGACATCGGGAAACACGGTGCGCTCGTTCTATCTACCGGC
>JBHHWM010000255.1:0-6909 GCA_046756545.1 Rhodothermales bacterium
TTGAAATAATACTAGAATTCGAGTTTCACACCCACCGATGGGACCATCGGTAGCTGTTTCAGGCGGCGCAGCGTGAAGAGATCGATGTAGAACGGGTTGATGCGGTCGTACGCATTAGTGATGCTGGCCTGCACCGTCACCTCGGCCTGTTGCGAGAGTGACAACGAGCGCTCCAGCGATACGTCGAGCCGGTGGTAGCTGGGGAGGCGGCCTTCATACGGATTGCCGTAGAGCACCCGCGTGTCGCCCGCTTCGTCGAGCACGTTGGTGGGGCCGTTGAGCAGCACGAACTCGTCGAAGCCCAGCGATTCGCTGAAGGGCAGCCCGGAGCCGAACTGCCATCGTGTGCTGAGCGTGAATCCATAGAAATTCAGGCTCCCGAGCGCGTTGACCTGGTGCCGCCGGTCGTGCGGGGGCGAGAAACGGAGTTCCGGTGAACCGAACCAGTATTGAATGGAGGTCTGTTGTGCGTCGTATTCCACCTTCGAGAAGCCGTAGTTGATGAACCCGTAGAAGCGGCGGCTGGAAAACTCCAGACGGGCATCCAGGCCGTACACGGTGCCGTCTGCCGATTGCAGCCTTGTGGTGAAGCGGGGAAACGTCGTCCACTCGGCGATGGAGAGGTTCGACAATTGTTTGTAATACCCTTCTACCGCCAGCGTGAGCCACGAGGCCGGGCGTACCTGGTAGCCCCCCAGCACGTGGATGGCTTCCGGGACCTCTCCCAGGGGCGACGAGGTCCAGGCAGTGAAGACATCGCCCGCATCACGCCGGTCGCTCAGGCCCACGAACTCCTGGTGGTAGATTCCTCCGGCGGCGCTGAGGCGGTGCATCCCTGCATTCCACACGACCCGAACACGCGGCTCGATGAAGGTGCGCCCCTTGCTCGGAAACGTCTGCGCCCGCAAGCCCGGCTCGATGCGGAGACCCGGAGCCGGAGCCAACTCCGTTTCGATGTAGGCTCCTGCCTCGCTGACGAATTCCCGGTCGGTCTGGAGGTCCTGAAATTGCCCGCCCAGTTCACTGTCGAGCTCTACGAAGTGCACGTAGACGCCCCAGGTGATATCCGTGGCACCGACAAAGTGCGTGATGTTTGCCGCTGCATTGACCTGCTGGGCCATCGACGTGCGAGCAGGAGCATCGGTCGGTCCAAACTCGTTCTCGATGCGCGACGTTGAGAGCAAGAGTTCAGCCTGAACAGGAATATTGGTCGGGAGCAGGATGTAGCGCGCGCCGATGGCCTGATTTTTCCAGACCACCTGCTCCTGTACATCCTCGGCTTCTTCTTCCGTTTCTGCGCCAATCGTCCCCCGGTCGTAGGAACGAAGGAAGCTGATCGACGCCTGGCTGTTCCTCGACAAATCGGCGTGAATCTTCCCGAACTGATCGTCGAAAGCATACGGCAGCGGTTCGTCGATGATATTCGAGATGCCCCGGTCGATGACCGAGAAACGCCCGGACAGCAGCACCGAGACGCGGTTTGGAATGATGGGCCCTTCGAGCCTCGCCGCGCTGATAAACGGAGCCACCGACAGTTCTCCGGCAAACCGGCGCTTGTTGCCGTTCCGTGTCGAGACGTCGATCACGGACGAAATCCGCCCGCCGTAGCGTGCGCCGAATCCGCCGGCATACACGTCCGTGACGTTCATGATGTTGGACGGGAAGGCCGAGTAGAAACCGACCAGGTGGAAGGGCTGGTAGATGACCATTCCATCCATCAGGACGAGGTTCTGGGTCGGTTCGCCTCCGCGGATGAAGAACTGCCCGCCCTGGTCGCCCGCCGTGATAACGCCGGGCAGGGTAGTCAGGTATGTCACGAGGTCGCCCGAGAGATCCGGTGCCGGGATGAGCGTGATGTCTTTAGGCCGGATGGTTTGAAGGCCGGCTGTCACCGAAGCGGCACCGGTAGCCTCGCGCTCCGACTCGACGATGATTTCGTCGAGCCCGGTTTCCTGGAAAGAGATGTCGAAGTTGTAGGTAAGGATTTGGCCGGGCGCGAGGGTCAGGGAATCGGTATACGGCTGGTAGCCGATAAACGTAGCGCGCAGCAGGTAGCGCCCCGGCGGGATGCGCGAGATGGCAAAGAACCCGTCGCGGTCGGTGGCGGTGCCATAGAAACCGTCGCCCTCGTCGGTCAGCACCACGTTGATGCCTTGCAGCGGCTGGCCGTCCGAGGCATCCTTGGCAAAACCGCGAACGACGGCAGTCTGCGCCAGCGCCTCGGTTGCGCCGATACACAGCGCCAGCGCCACCAGCGCCCCGCCGACGAACCGTAGAGACCGTGCACGTATCATGGAGAGAGGGGTTTAATCACGGCGTCAGGGAATAGCGGCACTGCAACCGGCACAGTGCCAAATCGAAGCCCTATGTTAAGGACGAGCAAGGAGGGAATAAAGGGGATTAAGAAATCCGCACAAGCGTCAAGAAGGCGGCGGGGTATAGCCCAGGCGAAGGAGCGTCGTGTCGGGCAGCGTCCAGCGTTCGATGGAGCGGGCGCGCGCGCCGAAGAAACCGAAGCCGTGCTCGATATTGAGAGCGGTTTCAGGAGTGTCCCATTCCTCGCTCAATTGCTCGATTTCGAGGCCCACGCTATGCAGCACGAGCGTGCTGTCAAACGGGGGGAGGTCCAGGCGACGCAGCACTTCTTCCCGGTCATTTTCCAGATGGACGATGAGTTCGATCCCGCGAGAGGTGGCGTTGAAAGAAGTGAAGAATGGGAGAACGATGGTTTCCGGCTCTGCCGCGTTCGGGAGGGAGACCCGGTAGCGTATGTGGAGGCTGTGAGGAAGGCGTCGCTGATCGAGCAGCGTCACGCGCTGGACGAAGCGCTGGTTGAAATCTTCCTGCATCGGGGCGACGTCCAGGAGGATGCGGGAGGGAACGCTGGCCACGGCGCGTGTCGTCGCGTTGTCGGTGCGGCGGATCTCCATACGGTGAATCTCGCCGGGATGCACCTGCATGGGGGCATAGAACAACACTCCGGGTTGTCCGTCGTCGAGCCGGACGAGCGAGTCCTGCCAGCCTACGCGGTGGCCGGTCGAGAGCACGAACGACTCGACGGCGGCCTGCACGCTGCCGGGACCCGGTTCCAGGGTAGGACGCACTGCGCTCACGCGGACGAACTGCGTGTCGGCGTCGGTGTCGAGGAAGCCGTACACGGCGAAAAAGTCGGTTTCGTTTTCGACGATAGGCTCGACGGTGTTGTCGCAGGCACCCAGGCCGAACGTGAGCAGCAACGACAGCATGATCCAGGTAGGGAAGCAGGGGGATATGTGTCCGGTTCGTGTCGTCATCGAAGGGCTACATTCAGGCCGAGCGACGGAATCAGCGGAAGTTGATTGATCCGTCGCCCGGCGAACAGGTCGTAGTCAAAAATATTAGCGCGGTCATACACGTTGATGACGGCGGCTTTGAGCGTGGCCTCCATGCCCCGGATGTCGAACCGCCGCTCCAGCGACACGTCGAGGCGATGATAGGCCGGGAGGCGTTCGGTGTAGAGGGTGCCCTCGGTCACCAGGAGGGGCCGGCCGGGGCGTGTGCGGAAGCCCCGGTCGTCGGGGTCGAGGATGGATACGGTGTCGAAAAAACCAGCCGCCGGTGTGAAGGGAAGGCCGGAGCCGAATTGCCATCGCACGCTGACCGCATACGGCCCCCGCGTGATACGACCCAGGGCATGGATCTGATGGCGTCGGTCGTGGGGCGGCGGGAAGCGCTCCGTCGTCGTATGCGTCTCGGGCACGAGCGCGGTACCCTCGTCCCGAAGGAGAGTCCGTTCGACGGTACGCTCGTAGGCGACCGAGCCCAGGCTGTAGGTGATGGAGCCGTAGAAGGCAGGCCGTGTGATTTCCAGCTTGACGTCGAGCCCCTGCGCATCGCCCCGCACCCGGTCGATGGAAATCCCCGTGTCTCGGATCTCGCTATACTCGGCAAAGGCCAGATGAGACAACGCCTTATGATACGCCTCGACGCCGAGCGACAACCAGGGCAGCACGCGCCCTTCCCAGCCGGCCAGCAGGTGCATCGCACGCGGGATGTCTCCGATCTCCGGCGACGGCGACCACGTGACGAACGCGTCCGTCACGTCGCGGGCGTTGTAGAGCCCGATGATTTGTTGATGATAGAGCCCCCCGGCGGCGCTGAAAATATGTTTGCTGCTCGATCCACCGGGACGCCATGCAACGCGCAACCGGGGTTCGACGGTAAGCTGAGATCGGCTCGGGAAGGAGTGCAGGCGCAGGCCCGGCTCCACCCGAAAGCGGGAACTCGCCTCGACCACGGCATCGACGTAGAGGCCGCCTTCGGTTACGAACTCCTTGAGGTTGCCCGTCGCGCCGCCAAGGTCGCGTGCGAAGGCGTAGCTGTGTCCGAAGAGGCCGAAGTGGATTTCGGTAGGCCCCAGGAAATAGACGAAGCCGGCTTCCAGGCCGAACGTGCGGACCGAGGCATCGCGGCGAGGGGCGTCCAGGGGGCGGTACCGGCTGGTCAGGCGGGACACAAAGAAGCGCAGTTGGGCCAGTGCCGGGTACGCCTCGGGCAGATAAATATAGTGGCCGCCGTAGGCTTCATTGCGCCAGCGGAGTTCGTTGGCGAGGTCGGCGGTGTTGTCGATGGTGCCTGCGTCGAACGTGCGCAGCGCCGTCAACGACAGGCTGCTGGTTCGGCTGAGGAAGGCATGTACTTTGAAAAAGCGATCCCCGAAGCGATAGGGCAGGGTGCGCCCGAGCACCTCCGGCGCGATGCGCTCGATGACGGACTCGCGCACCGAGGCGAGCACGGAGACGCGTTCCGGCACGAGCGGAAATTCGAGACGAAGCGACCCGAGAAACGGAGCCAGCGAGGCCGCCCCCGTTATGCGTTGTTTGTTGCCGTTGCGGGTGGCTACGTCGATGACCGAAGACAGCCGCCCGCCGTAGCGCGCGCCGAACCCGCCGGAGTGTACGTCGGCGTAGGCCACAATGTCGGCAGGGAAGGCCGAGTAGAAGCCGACGATATGGAACGGCTGGAACACCGGCATCCCGTCGATCATCACGAGGTTCTGGGTGGGTGTGCCGCCGCGCACGAAGAGGTGGCCGCCCCGGTCGCCGGTGACCACGACGCCGGGCAGGGTTTGAAGATAGCTTGCCAGGTCGGCCGAGACGCCGGGCATGGGGATGCGAG
The DNA here is from genome assembly GCA_046756545.1 of Rhodothermales bacterium. Lineage (GTDB taxonomy): Bacteria > Bacteroidota > Rhodothermia > Rhodothermales > JBHHWM01 > JBHHWM01. The sequence goes on from JBHHWM010000255.1 coordinate 5,158, forward strand.
CCAGCGCCGACGGGCGGATCGTCTCGAATCCGGCCATGCCGGAACCCTCGGCGTCCATGCGCTGCGATTCGACCACCACTTCGTCCAGGGTTGCCTCGTCGGCGTGCAGCCGGAGGTCGAGCGTGGGATGGTCGTCGAACGAGAGGTCGAGTGTGTCCGTGGCCGTCACGTAGCCGACGAAGGAGGCGTGCAGCACGTACCGGCCGGGCGAGATGCGGCTGAGGATGAAGTAGCCGTTGCCGTCGGTGGCGGTGCCCACCCGGGTTCCGTCTTCCCGGTTGAGGAGCATGATGGCCGCCCCCGGCAGGGGCTGTTTGTCGGCCTGATCGGTGACGCGCCCGCGCACGGTGGCAAACTGCGCCGGGGCGTCCATAGCGCCGGTGGACGGCAGGAGCAGGAGCAGGCAAACCAGCGCTTTCAACCAGAACACGCGGCGCCCGGCCCCACGTTTGCTCGAAAATACATCGTTGACATGGAACTGTAGGCGGCGTAGAAGGATAGGACACTCGCAGGAAGGTTCACCCCATAACGCGTCGAAAGAGAAAAGCAGCATGCGCAAACGCCTACGCTGGATTTTACTACTTGTTGTTCTGGTTTTCTTTGCGGTCGTGATGTCCGAAGTGCTCAACCCGTTCGGCTCAGACGAATACGTCGAGATCGCGCACGGGAACCACGCGCATTACGTCCCCAAGGATCGCGACCCGGATGTTCCGATAGACAATTTTCCGACCCGTCCGCCGGAAGCGAATGAACGCATCATGCCCGACGGTCGCATCGTGCCGAAGCAATAATCGGTCGTTTCCGAACGGCGTGGAGAGGGGGACGAGCGAACGCGGCGTATGAGGCCGGGATACCCTGGGCGTAGCCGAAAAAGATCAGCTTTTCGCCCCTCCGGGGCTTTCGGATGCTTCGTGCCGGGCCAGTTGGTGCAATGCTTTTCCGGAGAGGCGCACCCTCGTCCAATCATCCAACGTGCGGGCCCCCAGCTTCCGGTAGAAGTCGATGGCCAGGGTGTTCCAGTCGAGTACGCTCCAGTCCAGGCGTTCGCATCTCCGTTCTATCGCAATCTCGGCCACGCGTTTGAACAACGCGATCCCTGCGCCGCGTCCCCGGAAGGCGGGTTTCACGTACAGGTCTTCGAGGTACATTCCCCAACGCGTCAAGAACGTGGAGTAATTCTGGAAAAACAAGGCAAACCCGATGGTCTGCCCAGTGGCGACGTGTTCGGCCAGCAGCGCTTCGCAACGCGGATTGGCTTTAGGGCTCAGGTGTCGGCGCAGATCTTCGGGGTCGGGTGCGGCTTCGAAAGCCAGTTTTTCATACTCGGCCAACTCCACGATGAGGTCGGAAAGGGTCTCGGCGTCTCCGGGGTCGGCAGGGCGGATCCGGATTGCAAACAGGTGCTCCAGCTTTTCGGCCAACACTTCGTAGTGGACCGGCTTGATAAGGTATTCATCCACACCGGATTGCAGGGCTTCGACCACTTCCTCCCGCTCGTTATGCCCGGTGACCATGAGCATCGGTTTATGGCAGTAATGCTCGTGCGCGCGCAGTTTCTTGACAAGTTCCAGACCGCTCATACCCGGCAACGACCAGTCGATGATAAACAGGCCGACCTTGTGCAGCTTGAGATAGTCCAGCGCTTCTTCGGCGCTTTCGACAATCTTTATGTCATCGTAGCCCATCCGAGTCAGATGCCGCTGCATGACGATGGCCATCAGGTGGGCGTCTTCAATGACAAGAACCTTCATA
>JBHHWM010000256.1:0-6873 GCA_046756545.1 Rhodothermales bacterium
ACGCCGGTCGATGCACGAGGCAGCCCCTCGCCGTCGGGGAAACCGGCATCGCTCAGGGCCTGAGCGGCTACATCCAGGGACAGCCAATGCGCCAGATCGGTAGCTCGGAAGGTGTCGCCGGATACGCGAAAACGGACGCGATCGAACGTATAACCCTCGATCACGGCAGCCTGGTTCGAGTAGGTGCGATCCGCCATAGAACGATCCGCAGACCAGTAATCGTCCGTATTTAGACGTTCGGCAGGGATTCGCCGGAAGGCACGACGCTGGGCCAGTACGTTTTCCCAGAGTTCGTCAGGGGAGCCGGCATCGGGATACCGGCAGGCCATGCCGACAATTGCTATGGCTGGCGACTGCTTCATGTAAAGAGGAGACTATGCTCCATGGGACAAAGCCGGTCGTAAAATCAATGAGCGTAGCAGGTTACCGGGTGTGCTTAAGAGTGCCCCTCACCATCGAACATTATCGCAGGTTGTCGTCGCGGTACGTGCGATAGAGGGGGGCTATGTATTCCATGGCATTGGTCGCGAGCTCCTGATGGAGCTCATCAGGGATGCGGACGCGATACTTGATGATATCGACGATGCGTTCGAACGAGGTGATGGTTATTTCCCACCAGGGATCGTCGTCGTTAATGTGGGTGCGGATGAAGATTTGTTCGATGCCGTAATCGTGGGAGTTGAGCGCCACCTTTTGCCCATTCGTCTCTCGGAACAGATAGGCAAAACTGGGAGCCGGTCCCTCTTTAATCAGGTACTGACGGCGCTCGGCAAGGCCGTTGCTGCTGAGCACTCCCACCCCGAAGCCGTGTATCGCGAAGTCTTCCTGAGGCACGAGCAAAGCCATGGGAAGATTCCCGATGACGATGTTGAGGTCTTCGAGGTACAGCGTCAATTCGAGGTAGTTCGCGGATGCGGGTCGGGGTGAGGGACGGTGGAACCGCTTATAATCTGTGAGGGGAGTCACCCTGTTGACTTCCGCATATCCGACGTCGGCCAGGAATGCCAGATCGAATGCTCGCCGCTCTGAGACGGCGTACTTGCCGGGTTCGACGAAGTTAGACAAGTGGAGGAGCGACGAAGTGAGATCGATCCGCCGTTGGGGCTTTTGGAGGTCGCCGTCCTTTTCGACGAGTGCATACCGCTTTGCCAGCTTGCGCCTGGAATCCTGCGTTGAATACCCGGCCTCGGCATCCTCATGCAGCGTCAATGCACACCGCCCGAGGGTTTTTTGGACGGTGCGAAGCCTGTTGAGATCCATCAGGACCGGCTCGGTACTCCACCGGGTTGCGTCCGCAGCGAAGGCTTCATCGACGCCGTTAGCCCGGGCCACCAGCGTATTATACAACGTCGCGGGCATGGTAAACCAGGCATGATAGATCTCTCCGCTGCGGTCGGAGGCATTCAATTCCCACAGGCCGGGTGCCAGGCAGTTGTTAATCACCCCGACACGGATCGGCTTGATCGTGGAGTTGGGCGAGAACTGGAAATCACCGACCAGCGTCCAGGGGGCGTCCTCCACGAGAGTTGTTTCGAAATGCGCGGTTGCGTCTCCGGGCTTGCCGACCGGCACGCTCATGCTGTTACGCGAATACTCCGCGAGCATGAGGTTAAACCCGTCGAAGGCGTCGGGAGGGTCGGCGGGCGTGTAGTTCAGTCGCGGCACGAGGTATTCCAGCGGGAGGTTCACCACTTCGAGGGAATACACATCTCCTGGCGCATTGAATTCGAAGCGCGCGGTATGATTGTCGCCGGTGATAATCTCGACCTTCTGAACGGTTTCAAGCCAGTGCTCGCCCCGCAGGAAAGACTGGGTTGATGGAGTGTAGAGACTGCCGTCGGGGGCCGTATCTTCGAGGCTTGGCATCACCGCGACGGTGCCCCAGTTTTTCTCACGGCATCCCGTCAGAAAAAGGGCGAACAACATCATAGTCAGGGCAGTTCGCATACCTAGATGAAGTAGCGGAGTAATCACGGTTTATCTACCAGGCCATGGGTCTTCGAAATCACGACGGTTGTGTTTTTAACCGCATCCAGGGTGATGCGTGTGACGCTCCGCGCTTTGTCGGGCCATTGTACGACGAGGCTCTGGGCGGTGCCGTCGGCCAGGCCGAAGAGGAGGTCTTCGAAGCTGTTCGATAGAAAGCCTCCCTGGCCTATTCTCTTTATGCGCAAAAAGCGATCATTTAAGATCACTCTGGCTCCAACGGCATCCCCGTTATAGCTCCCAGGCGTGTCATCGACCAGCCGCACCTTGAGCCAGTTGTTCTTCCGGTAGGTGTTGACGAACAGGCGGGAGTTTCCGGGTTCATAGTTCGTCGGTGAGGGGTAGTTGTAGTTGTGTGCGGGCAACACCCGAGGGCGACCATCCATCATCACGTGGAGGTTGCGTGCATCAGATGAGCGGCTGTCGTAGCCCCCCTGGTTGCGAAGGAGGAGGTCCGGATAGCCGTCATTGTTGAGGTCCGCCGCCACAACGGCTCTTCCGTTTTCGGCCGTCTGGATCATGTCCTGGTTGGTCACCCGTTCCTGGATGCCCGGACCTTGCATAGCCCAGTTCCCCCGATCATAGCTGTAGACCATATCGCGCGAACGCCAGTTCTGACGGGGTGCCTTGCGATAGACATATCCCTCGCTCTCCAGGCGGTCGTACTTCAGTTCTTCGATGTTGAACAGGTGGTGTTCGGCAGTACGATCCGCAAAGCGGAGTTCGCCGCCCGGCTCGGTGGCATTAGCAAAGAACCGACCGGGGCCGGTGCCGGACATCGGGAAAAGGCCGCCGCCCCGGCCATACAAGCAGCCGAGGTAATACAAATCCGTGCGCCCGTCATTTTGTGCATCGAAAGACGTAGCGCCCCAGGAGAATTCGTAGGCATTCAGTTCATCCGGGTCGAAAGGAGGCAGGGACCATCCGGGAGGGGCGTGGCGCCGGTAGTTATTGGGAATCGTGACGTCCGGCGGCAACACACCGGAATGGCGGACACGGTTGGGCAGTTCCGCCGTCCGGTCCCGGCCGTCGATCAGTGCATGCCGGGTACTGTGCTTATTGTTGAAAAACTGGGCGAAGATGGTTGCATTCAAGATGACCGGTTCGAAGAGGTCATTGGGGTCGGGCGTCACGAAGGCGTGGTTCATCACGGCCCCTCCGAGATTCCCGACGAACAGATCCTCATTCAAGTCGCCGTTCAGGTCACCGGGTGCAAAAGTCATCCAGTAGCCGCTCATGCCGGTGCGGGCATGGTCCGCCTCAATAAACCGCTTCCCCTCCTTGTTGAGATAGAGGCGGAGATGTCCCATATCATTAGCGACCCAGATGTCGGGATAGCCGTCCTCGTTGACGTCTTGAAAGACCGTGGACCACGAGATTTGTCCGTGTTCCCCTTCCTGCCCGTTGATCTCCAGGAAGTCGGGTTTGAAGGGGATGTATTTCATAAACCAGATGGAATATTCCGGCGGGAGGAAAGGAATGCGCCGCAGCTTGTAATAGTCCGGCATGGGGTTGTTCTCGTCGTAGACGCCGTCCACGTCCATCTCGGAGGCGCGTTCGACGAAACGGAGTTCTCCGGTCTCTGCAAGCTGGTTGATATACAGGCGATTGGCTCCGCCGGCCCAGTACTTGGAGCCGCCGATCCAGTAATCCATGTCCATCGTGTTTCCCACGTACACGTCGAGGTCGCCGTCGAGGTCGATGTCGGCCACAGACAGGGAGTACGTCGTGCTGAAGCCCTCGATGCCGGTTTCACTGCTGGCATCTCGCCACTCGGGAAGGCCGTCGCCGTCGGCGTCTCCCATGTTCAGGTAGAGCGAATTGGCCCCTTCGGTTTCGATACCGCGAGCGCTTTCGCGTGTATCTTCCAGGCTGAGGCGCGGTTCGTAGTCGATGAAGTAGAGTCCTTGCGCAGCCAGCGGCTGTTTGGCTTTTTTGGCTTCCCGGCCTACCGGATTAACGAACTGCATGAGGACGCGCTGTGTTTTAGGATGCGACCAGAACATCCCTTGTGGTTCGTTCCCGACCAGGACGTCGAGCCGCCCGTCATTGTTAAAGTCGGCGGCGACAGCCACGTTGGAACTGCGTCCCCATCGCTTTTCGGAATCAGTGGCATCCTGTCGAGGAAAAAGGTAGTCTTCGATCAAGAGTTCCTCGGCCTCAAACGTGTCGTTAGCTCCGGCTAATTCACTAATCTGTCGAAAGATCGGGTGGCCGTTTTCGTTATTGCCCTGATTGAGGTACAGGGCATTGTGTTGGTAGCGCGGTTCGTCGAGCAGGATGCCGTTATCGTCGGTTGGGCGAGTCCAGTTCTGGCCGTCCTGGGTGAAGTAGACATCGAGCCGACCGTCGCCGTTGGCATCGAAAACGAGCAAGCCCGCGGCACCATACTGGCTAAACTGGTTGGACCAGCATCTGGCATCATCATCGAAGGCGTCCACTTCGATGAACGGGCTGGGCTTTTCCAGTTGAGCAAATCCTTCTTCACTAACAGCCGCTGCGTTTCGATTCAGATGCTTTAAAACGTCGAGGGGCGTATCGTCGACGAATGTCAAGTCACGCTTGTAAACCTTCGATTGGACTAAATGAATGATAATCTTGTTGGCAATGAAAACGCCTGCCGCGAGAGTGAAGGCAACGATTACGAACGTGCGCATGTGTACCCATCAAGAGCTATCCACGAAATGGTGCATTAATACCCTTATTTGCTCGTTACTACTCTGTGCAGTTGTACCAATTGAGCCTGTAATACTACTCTGCACAATCAACTTCATCGAATATCAATATAGGAGATAGCCCCCTGTGCAGCAACGTCATGCCGTTGCCCCCATGCTGATCCTCATCTTGGTCGCTATGATGAAAGCAGGGGGCTACACCACATTCAGAAACGTGGACACGCTATCGGCTGGATGGTGCCTCCTGAAGCGCTCGGTACGCTACGGCCTTATCTGTCTGTCCGGAGGCCTCGTACAAAGTGCTGAGCGCATCGAGTGCCTTCATCGTGTCTTTACTCTCCGGCCCACGCTCTGCTTTTAGAAGGGTATAGCTCGCTACGAGCAAGGGTTCAGCCTCTTCGAACAGCTGGAGATCCGTCAGGCAGGCTCCGAGTTCTCGCTTGGCAATAGCCGTTTGCCATCCCTCGTCGCCGAAGGTGGCGGTTTGGCTTTCAAGGGCCTCTCGCAACAGGGGTTCGGCTTCCTCCGGGCTTCCCTGTTCGCGTAACAACGCGCCCAACCCGACGAGGACCTGGGCAGTTCGAGGATGGCCCTGTGCTAGACTACTTCGATTGATAGCCAGCGCCTTCCGATAGAGGCGTTCTGCTTCAACCGTCTTCTGCTGTGCATGCAGCACACCGGCCACGTTGTATTGCAGCGCAGCCGTATAGGGGTGCTCATCCCCCAATCGGTTTTGATAGAGGGCCAGGGCTTCCCGGAAGAGCGGTTCGGCGGCGGCATAGTCTTCCTGCGTCCTGTATACCATCGCCAGGGTGGAGAGGCTCTGGGCCACGTGCGTGTGTGTATTACCCAGCAGGCGTCGTCGCATGGCGAGGGATTCACGAATCAGGAACTCGGCCTCCTCATAGTCTCCCTTATCATGCAGCAGCCAGCCCAGGCTCTGCAAGCTCGTGGCTACCTTCGTGTGTTCGTTGCCCAGCCTTTTCCGGTTCAGGTCCAACGCCTCGCGCAACAAGGGCTCAGCAGCGGTATAATCCCCCTTGTCGTGGAGCAAACGAGCCAGGTTGTACTGGGCCGAAACGGTGTTGGGATGTTCTCTGCCACGGATGGTGTGGTTCAGGTCCAACGCCTCGCGCAGGAGCGGTTCAGCGGCGGTATAGTCGCCCTGGTCTTTCAGCATCAAGGCCAGGCTGGTCAACGATAAGATGACATTGGGGTGTTCCGAGCCCAGGAGGTTACGTTGCGTAGCCAGGGCCTCGCGTAGCAGCGGCTCGGCCTCTTTATAGAGACCCCTTTCCTTTAGCAATAACCCGAGGCGTTGCATCGTGTGAGCGGTTTCACGATGCTCATGGCCCTGCACCCGACGCTGCATGTCCAGGGTCGCTCGCAGCAAGGAGTCGGCAGCGTCATACTCGTTCTTGTCTTGTTTCAACATACTCAGGGAGCCAAGCGTGTTTGCTATAGACGCGTCCTCCTCGCCCAGCACAGTGCGCAACGTATGCAAGGCTGCGTGATAGAGCGCTTCGGCCTCTTCATACTTATCCTGACGGTGCAAGACACGCGCCAGGGCAACCGTGCTCTCTGCCACCTTGAGATGCGAATCTCCATAGAGTTGCTTTTGCAACGTCAGGGCACGACGAGCAAGGTCTTCCGCCGGATCATAGAATCCTAAACTCCGATACACCCGGCTCATCACCGTCATCATATCTGCCTGCACCTCCGGCTGCTCCTTCAACTCCGCCTCGACCCGCGCTGCCCCGGCCTCCAACAACTCCCTTGCCGTCACCGTGTTACCCTTCGACACGCTGGGGTCTGACGTTTCAAACAACCCTACCAAGAATTCGATCACCTCCTGCGCCCGGTCGCGCTCTTGAGCTACTTCCTCTGCCTTCGTGCGGATCTCCGCCGACTGCACGGCCGACACCACACTGAAACTCAGCAACAGCGACACCACGATGAGCGTCATGGCCACCCCCACGCGATGCCGACGGACAAACTTCTGGGCCCGGTAGGTAGCCGTGTCGGGGCGAGCCAGCACCGGCAGCCCCGCCAGAAACCGCCCGAGATCTTCCGCCAACTGCTGGGCCGATGCATATCGCCGCTCCGGCTCCTTGCGCAGCGCCTTGAGCACGATCGTGTCCAGGTCCCCACTTAATCGTCGGCGCAGCCGTTCCACCGTCATCCCCCGCGCAGCGCTGATCTCTTCGGGCCT
>JBHHWM010000257.1:0-6870 GCA_046756545.1 Rhodothermales bacterium
GCGTTTAGCGCCAGGAGGTTCGTCTGATCTGCAATCTCGTCGATCACGGAGGCTATTTCTCCAATCTCAGAACTCGATACCCCCAGCCGCTCGACGGTATGTGCTGACGTCCCGACGACTTCGGCAATGTCGCCGATCTTCTCTACGGTTTGTTTGATCACTTGACCCCCGTCCTTAGCCGCCTGGCCGTTCTGCAACGCTAGTTCGGCAGTCCGGTTGGCATTCGAGGCATTCTCGACGATCGTAGCCGCCATCTCTTCGACGGCCGCAGCAACTTCGCCGGCCTGTGCCGCTTGTTGCTGAGATCCGGCAGCTAGCTGTTCGGTGGAATCGCTGATCTGGCTGACGGCAAACGTCGTCGCATCGACGGCCTGCCGGACTTGCCCGATCAAGTCTCGTAGACCCATCACCATGTCGTTCAACCGCATTTTCAAGCGCGAGATATCGTCGCCGTGGTTTGTCGTGTCGATTTGCACGGTGAAGTCACCCATTGCCAGCCGATCCATCACCGACACCAGGTTGTTCGTTTCCTCCTGCAGATAAAGCCGACCTCGCTCATTTTCTTGGCTCGTTTCTTTCTCCTTGATCATGATTCCGACGAGCAGGGCTGCGTTGATGATGATTTGTTCGTCATCCTCGTCGAAGGCATCGGTTCCTTGCTTGTCGGCCAGGTAGAGATTGCCGATGGCGTAATCGCCATAGAGGATGGGGACGGCCAGCAGCGATTTCATGGGAGGGTGTCCCTGTGGGAAACCGGCGGACGAAGGATGCTGCGTCATGTCGTCCAGGCGAAGGATTTCTTTGGTGTCTTGCAAGTATTTGAGCACCCCCTTGCCTTCGGGTAGTCGTCCGATGCGATGCTTCACCTCTTTCGGTATTCCAAGGGTAAGAAACTTGTCAATCGTGCCTTCCGGGCTTAAGACGGTGAGAGCGGCGTATGTCGCCTGTGTCGTCTGTTGGGCTTTTTCGAGGAAGATATGAAGGGCTCGGTCGATGTCGTCCTCTTCGTTGGTGCGCACCATCAGGTCGATAAAGTGCTTCATGTCCGAAACGTTGCGGCGGATCTTGCCCAGCATGCGGTTGAAGGCGGATCCTAGCTGGCCCAGTTCATCCTTTGAAGTAATCCTGACGGAAACGGTAACATCCCCCTGTGCTACGCGCTCCGAGGCGTCGGCTAGCTCTCCGATGGGTTGAATGGCTCTTCGAACGATGATAATCACGGCGAAGAAGAGCACGGCTCCTAGGACTAAGATGGTGAGGAGTATGGTATAGAGATTCGTGATCCTACGCCCGGCGATCTCTTTAAACAGCGTCACCGTGCTATTCGCTTCGGTTAACAACGTCGTGTTCCGGTCAGCGATGTCTGCGACGGCATTGCGGAAGGTCAGGCTGTCCGTGTCCGCACCGGTAAGCTGTTCAACACTTCCTTGAAAGTCCATCCAGAGATCGACGACTAGGTCCAGTTGAGGTGTCAACTCATCTGGAGGAGAAGGAATCCCCTTTTCGGTATCGCCGAAGCGAACGGCACTGAGGGTCTCGTCGAAGCGTTGGGCCGTGACGCGCAGTTCCTCTCGGCCTGTTTCCTCTCCGGCGGCCAAAAGAAAGGCCGCTTTGGCCATCCGTTGGCTGAGCGTGGGTAAATGGGAGGCCTCATCGAAATAGAGATTATCCGCTTTTTGTTCGTTGACCATCAAATAGACGGATCCCAGTACGACAACACCCAGGAATACCATCAAAAACAGAGGTACAAAGATCTTCGTCTTGATACTGTTGGCGAACCACACCTTGCTTCTTTTCATAACTGAACCTCGGTGGATGAGAAGGAGGCGGGGGCAATCTTATAGGCCGACACCGTGACGGCGCAAAAAAGTAGAGCAGGGTTGTTTCTTACCCTACTCTCTACCGCCTCTGTGTCGGTAGGTACCTGGTTTCGTCAAGCAGCCAAATGTTGTGCCAAGGACAAAGCCTGATTTTATTACCTCAAATGCCTGATTATTGCATCCTGCGGCGGGGGACCTTGCCACGAGACGGAAAACCTTTCCTTTCTGCCGTGAGGGACGATAGTCCGATTGAGGGGGACGTGAATACAAGGGGATAAAAAAAGCGAGGCACCCGATCCGGTGCCTCGCTTTTCGTAATGCGTTGAAGGGTATATCGTATCAGTCGTCTACGTTGTCGATTTGCGCCTTCTGGAGCTTGCCGGAATAATCGACATAGACCGTCTTCGTCTCGGTGTAGAAATCGAAGACCTCCCAGCCGCCTTCGCGGTGGCCGTTGCCGGTTTCCTTGACGCCACCGAAGGGCATATGTGCTTCGGCACCGATGGTCGGGCCGTTGACGTACGTGATACCGGCCTCAATGTCGTGCATGGCGCGAAAGGCCAGGCTGACATCGCGGGTATAAATGCAAGACGACAACCCGTACTTCGTGTTGTTGGCTACCTCGACGGCTTCATCATATGATCCGACCTTGATGACCGACAGCACGGGGCCAAAGATTTCTTCCTGGGCAATACGCATGTTCGGCGTGACGTCGGTAAAGATGGTCGGCTCGAAGAAGAAACCCCGATCCAACCCCTCACCGGACGGTTGCTTGCCGCCCAGCGCAAGAGTGGCTCCTTCATCGTTCCCGATCTCGATGTAGTGCTTCACCTTGTCGAGGGCATCCTGGTTGATGAGCGGCCCCATCTCGGTATCGTCGTCATTGCCGTAGCCGAGCTTTAGCCTGGATGCTGCATCCTTCAGGCGTTCAACCATCTCGTCGTGGATGGATTCGTGGAGGATCAGGCGGCTCGTAGCGGTGCAGCGCTGCCCGGTCGTGCCGAAGGCACCCCACAGCACGCCTTCCAGGGCGAGGTCGATGTCGCCGTCCCCCATCACGATCATCGGGTTTTTGCCTCCCATTTCGACGGAGAGCCGCTTGTGGAGTCGTCCGCATACTTCCCCGATCTTCGATCCTGTCTGGCTGGATCCGGTGAACGTGACGGCTTGTACGTCAGGATGCTCGACGAGGGCTTTCCCGGCCTCCGCGGCACCCTGCACCAGGTTGATTACGCCGGCAGGTACGCCGGCGTCGATGAAGACCTGCGTCAGCAACATGCCGCTATGTGGAGCCTCTTCGCTGGGTTTAAAGATGACGGTGTTGCCGGCAGCGAGGGCGGGAAACATCTTCCAGGTGGGCACAGCTACGGGAAAGTTCCACGCCGTGATGACACCAACGACCCCTACAGGGCGGCGGATGCTCATGTTGAACTTATCCGACAATTCGCTCGGCACCGTATGACCGAAGAGGCGACGTGTTTCTGAGGCTGCATAATAGGCCGTGTCGATAGCTTCCTGCACGTCTCCTTTCGTCTCGAAAAACGGCTTGCCCATTTCGCGCGTCATAGCGTGGGCCAGTTCGTTTTTCCGTTCGGTCAGCAAGTCGCCGATGCGTCGGAGGATGTCGCCCCGGTGGGGTGCGGGTGTGCGGCTCCAGGTCTTGAACGCCGTCGTGGCGGCCCTGGCGGCGGCGTCTATGTCAGTCGCTGACGAATCAGGGAAACGGCCGATCATGTCGTCCGTACGAGCCGGGTTGATGTTCATAAAGGTGGTGCCGTCGGCGGCGTCCTGCCATACCCCGCCGATATAGTTTTGAAACGTCTCTGCCATGGAAAGAAAGGTGTTAGACTGGTTTTGCTTTCGGAGTTTCTGTTGGGAAACGCTTCAAAATACTGCCTCGTATCACCCATCACAAGCCGGAGCGGCCAGGGTAGAACACATAACTGAGCGTTCGACGCAAGAATCGCTGAATCTTAACCTACGCCTTGGTATTTTGGACGCACCGTCGTTGTTTTTCATCCTTGAAAACCGGGTTTCCTATGTCGATAGCAACTTCTCTTGATTTGCAAAACCGTCTATCCGAGCGCGTGCAGACCGTCGCTCCCAGTGGTATCCGTCGCTTTTTTGAGATCGCGGCTACAATGGAAAACGTGATTTCGCTTGGGATCGGGGAACCGGACTTTGTTTCACCACGGCCCATCATGGATGCCGCCGTCGCCTCGTTGGAGGCAGGCAAGACGGGCTATACGTCGAATGCCGGACTTCAAGAACTCCGCGACCTGATCTCCGCTGAAGTTCAGCGGTTGTACGGCGTCAGCTACGATCCAAGGTGCGAAATTCTCGCCACGGTCGGAGTGAGTGAGGCGTTGCAATTGGCTATGCTGGCGCTGCTCAATCCCGGAGACGAAATCCTGATTCCCGAGCCGTGCTTTGTCTCGTACGGTCCGGCGGCTGTGTTTGCCGGGGGGAAGGTGGTCTACGTGCCGACCTCGGTGGAGCACAACTTCCAGGTTACCGCCGACGATATCGCACGCCGCATTACGCCGCGAACGAAGGTGCTCTTTCTGGCGTATCCGAGCAATCCCACCGGAGCGGTGCTGCGCCGTGAGACGCTCGAAGACATTGCCGAAATTGTTGTTGAGCACGACCTGCTAGTGCTGTCCGACGAGATCTATGACCGGCTGGTGTATGGGGAGGCGTACGCGAAGGGGCACGTCTGCCTGCCGTCCATTGAGGCTCTGCGAGAACGCACGGTGTTGCTCGGGGGGTTTTCGAAGAGCTATGCGATGACGGGATGGCGCATCGGGTATGCCTGCGCGCCGGAGCCCATCTACGACGCGATGTATAAGCTGCATCAGTACATCATCATGAGTGCACCGACGATGGCACAATACGGGGCCATCGCCGGGCTGCGCGAGTGCCAGGGCGATGTAGAACGCATGCGCAAAGCCTACGACGAGCGCCGTCGTACGATAGTCGATGGGATGCGCGCGGCCGGGTTGCCTACATTTGAACCTGAGGGAGCCTTCTACTGCTTCCCTGACATTCGCTCGACCGGATTGAATTCGGAAGAATTCGCCCAGCAACTCCTGCAAGAAGAGCGCGTGGCCGTCGTACCCGGCGACGCATTCGGCCCCAGTGGCGCGGGGTACGTACGTTGTTCGTATGCGACGGCGCTCGATAAAATTGAGCAGGCCGTCGAGAAAATCACCCGGTTTGCCCGACGGCAGCAAGAAAAACAAAAGCAGCTTGCCTGAGCTATGTTGATTCTGGACGTTTCATCGATCCGTTTTCTAGGAGAACATCGCGGATGAAAGTACTGAGTACGTGCTTGCTCGCGCTGGCCCTTCACCTCGTGCTCGGGTGGGCCTGGACCATGGGGGCAGGGATCGCGGCCGGGGTCTGGATGGGGCGGCGGGGCTGGTTCGTCGGAGGAGCCGGAGTGGGCTTGAGCTGGCTGGCGTTGATTATCTATAATTATGTGGCGGCAGGGCGTGCGGTCCAAACGATGACGCAAACGCTCGGCGATATCCTGGGAAACTTGCCGGGGATCGCCGTCGTTGGCTTGACCCTGCTGATCGGCGTGCTGATCGGCGTGCTGGGCGGCCTTGTTGGCACGCAGCTTGGCCAGTTGTTTAAGCGCGATTAACCCGTTATTGCAATGAAAACGAAAGAAGAAATCCAGACATTGTTTGAGCGTACGGAGACGCTCGGGAGGTATCTTTGACGTTGAAACACGTCAACACCGTGTCGAAGCGTTGAATCAACGACGCCTGGAGCCTGATTTCTGGAATGATCCTGCGACGGCGCGTGAGGTTGAGAAGGAGATCGCCGCCGAAAAGGACTGGCTGGATGCCTGGACGACTCTTCAGCGGAGGACCGATGACATCCAGACGCTGCTCGAACTGGCTGACGAGGAGGAGGCCGCCGGTCTTGAACATGAGATCGAGAACGAGGCTAATCGCCTGGAAGAGCACCTGGAGCGCCTCGAACTTCGCCGTATGCTCAGCGATCCGGACGACTACCGGAACGTGATTTTGACGATCAATCCGGGAGCCGGTGGAACGGAGAGCCAGGATTGGGCCGAGATGCTCCTTCGCATGTATACGCGGTGGGGAGAGCAACATGGCTACAAGGTCAGCATGTTAGCGTATCAAGCAGGTGACACAGCGGGTATCAAAAGTGCCTCGCTTCATGTCGAGGGCCGGTATGCCAACGGGTACCTGAAATCTGAATCCGGCGTGCATCGGCTAGTTCGCATTTCTCCTTTCGATTCCAGCGGCCGCCGGCACACGTCCTTCGCAAGTGTCTTCGCCTATCCCGAGATCGACGACACGATCCAGATCGATGTCCGCTCGGATCAGATCGAGATGCAGACCTTCCGGAGCGGCGGTAAAGGGGGGCAGAACGTCAACAAGCTGGAGACAGGAGTGCGCCTTATCTGGACGGGGCCGTTGTCGAATGGGGAAGAAGCGCGAGTGGTCGCTGAATGCACCGAGGAGCGCAGCCAGCTTCAGAACCGGGAGCGTGCCATGACCATGCTCAAAAGCCGCATTTATCAAAAAGAACTGGAGATCCAACAAGCGGAGAAGAGCAAGCTGGAGTCGCAGAAAAAGAAGATCGAATGGGGCAGCCAGATTCGCTCCTATGTCTTCCAACCTTACACGATGGTCAACGATCATCGTACCGAAGTCAAAGTGACCGATGTGCAAGGAGTGATGGACGGCGATCTGGATATCTTCATCAAAGCGTATCTGATGCAAGAAGCGGATGCATGATACTCCCTGCCTCATATCAGTAAGAAGGGAATCGCAAAAAGATGCCGGGACGAAAAACGTTTGACTTTCTGGTGATAGGAAGTGGCGTGGCCGGGCTATCGTATGCTTTACGCGTCGCGGAGCATGGGCGCGTTGCTATTATCACGAAGAAAGAGCGTGCCGAATCGAATACGAATTATGCCCAGGGCGGGATCGCTGCTGTGATGGCACCGGAAGATTCACTCTCCAGTCACATCGAAGATACGCTCGTGGCCGGAGCAGGATTGTGCGAT
>JBHHWM010000258.1:0-6755 GCA_046756545.1 Rhodothermales bacterium
CGGACCCCTTCTTCCCGGAGTTGATCCAGCACGGCCAGGAAGCGGTCGGTTCCCTTGAACTTCCGACGCGAGGGGGCGTGCACCAGCACAGGTACGTCCCTGGCCGGAATTCGATGCTCGTAGAGGCTGAGATTGGCGAGTAGGTAAAAATGCCAGTACGGGCGGACGGCCAACTCCGATTGGAACGGAAGCGAGAAAATGGCGTCGGCGTATCGCTCGGCCATGCGCAGGTTGCTCAACCGGTCGTTCAAGCGACAATAGGGCTCTTCCCGGCACATCTCGGGAATGGTATAGCCGAAGGCGTCCGCTACCGGCTCTGCCGCCGACCAGTGCCGCACGTCACTCCCGTTAAAAACGGAGATAATTTTTTTGCCCTGCTGCTTCAGAAGGGGAAAATCTCGATTAGCCGGCAGCAGGCTATGGGCAAACTGGAAGACGTAGACGTCGTAGTGCGTGAGAAAGTGGCGCAGGCCCACCAGGTCGTCCGGCAGGCTCAGGAACGTAGGGACAGGGCGCTTGACCAGATCGACGAGTTGCTGGTAGAGTTTGCTCTGATCGATGAGATAGGTGTAGGTGAGATCCTTGTAAAACGGATTGTAGCACGTCACCACCGTATCGACCTCGTGGCCGAGCTTGCGGAAGCCATCGGCCATATCATAGAGTTGGCGGCATATTTCAAACGTTCCCACTAAAATGCGCATAGAGCGTATCGGCTTGGTCCCTGGGGACGGATCATGGGGAAGAGAAAGAAGACCCTGTCAGATGTTGTTTTTCGAGGTGTACTTGATGTAGAAGCTTTTCGGAATCAGGTCCATTTCGGCGAGTACCCAGAAGAAGGGACGCAGCCGTTCAAACGTTCTCTTGTAGGTCTTGAAGTCGCAGTAGGTCTTCTTGGGTTGCGTCATCAGGTGCTCGAATTCATCATCCGAAAAACCGAGGCGTTTCTTCACCAACTCGACCAAACCGGACTCTAGGTGTGGGGGCTCTTGCAAGAGTGCCAACCCCTCCGTGCGGGTCATTTGCCCCGACCTCACCAGCGCAGAATAGCCGTTCAGCCGCTGGTCGATGCCGAACCTCCGGGGCAGGAAGTAGCTGTGATAGAAGCTGGTGAAACGGTTTTCCAGGTGATGGCCGCCGTACCATTTCCACCCGAACTCTTTCGTCAGGAAGGCTTTGACCTCTTCTTTGGGATAATCGATGAACCAGAGGGGGCGGATTTTCTTGATGCGCCGGGCGACCATCCACCTCAGTTGGGCGTGAAGCCACAGGTTCGGGTAGGTGTCGAGCGCATGCGTCCCGTAGGTCTTCTGCACGTTGGCGATGTACTTCGCGTCCATGTAGAGCCAGCCCAGCGGCGAGATCCCCTCGGTGCGGAAAGAGTGTCCTTCGAAGATGTACTTGATGCCGTATTGCTCGGCGGCCTTATAGAGCGTCGCGGCCAGGGCGATGTCGGTGGGGGCTTCCAGGTCGGGCACGCCGGCTTTGAGGAAAGAGCGGTAGATGTCGTCGTATTCTTCGTTGTCCACCACGTAGGTGTAGAGTTGGACGTCCAGGGCGTTGAGTACGTTCTGGATGTTTTCGACCGCCGTGGTCGTATTCCATGTATTGTCGAAATGGACGGCCAGCGGGCGCAGCCCCAGCTCTTTTGCCTTGTAAAGGAGGAAGGACGAGTCGCAGCCGCCGCTCACGCCGACCACTACGTCGAACGGCTTTTTCCGGCCTTTTTTCTTGATGACTTCGGCCACCTCGCGAAGCCGCTGCTCGCCGCTTGCCCCGGTTGGGTATTGGGCCGCGAGGTCGTCGTGGATCTTGCAGTAGTTGCACACGCCATCGCCGTCGAAGGTGATGGAGGGCGTGGTCTCGTCGTACAGGCACCGGGTGCAGCGAACCGAAACCGACGGTTCTATAGCCGATGACGGTCGAAGGCTGTGGGAAGGGTGGATACGCGGCCTGGTAGTGATCTCCCTCAGGTGTTCCATAACGCGACGGTTTGATCCTCTGCGGTAAATGATGAAAGCGTGACGGCAAAAGCAGTAAATGCCCGCCTACCCGGAAATTCTTGCCAGCCTGTCCTGCCGATTCATCGGCGTTTGGACCTGGATCAGAAGCGATTCTGGTTGGCGAAGGTAGCGGACGGTAGGATAATCCAGCCGCAACGTATGAATTAGCCTACTCAGCCGACATTTAGCAAGAAGCAGTCCAAGTGTTGGAGTGTTTTTTGTCCTGGGACGCCGATGCCGGCGCAAGCGATGACCATGGGTGATGCGCTCCGACGGCCCATGCGGGCGAATCGTTCCTATTTACATTCCTACCTATCATGAGCACTTTTGCCGATTCCACACGGCCTCTTCGCTTGGGCGTCTGGGCGTCCGACGGAGATAACGTGCATTTCCTGGACCCCATCCTGCAACGACTGCCAGACCGATACGAGGTCCACACGTTTTCGTGGTCGGTTACCGCGCCTGCCGAGGAGAAAGCCCGGCAACTGGCGGCTGAACTTCAGACGGTTGATATCGCCTGGTTTGAATGGGCGACAGGGCCGGTGCTCCGGGGTTCGCAGTGGACGAAGGACCTCCCCACGGTGTGCCGCCTCCACCGGTATGAAGCCTACGGTGCCGCCCCCAGGCACATTCGGTGGGAAAACGTTGATCGGTTGATCTTTATCGCCAAAGGAGTGGAAGAGACGTTCCAGCGGTTGCACAAGCAGATCCTGCCGGCGCTTCGCGTGACGGAAGTCATCCCCAACGGCATCGCGGTGGACGAATATCCTCTGAAGCAAGACAAGGAACGGGGGTATAACCTGGGATTTCTGGCCCGCCTCAACATTATCAAGAATCCGATGATGTTGATTCAACTCATGGCGCGGCTGGTGAAAGAGGATCCGCGCTACACCTTGCACATCGCCGGAGCCGTCAGAGAATACGTGGTGATGCAATACCTGGAGTACCACGTTAACCAGTGCGGCCTGAGCAAACATTTTCGTTTTCACGGTGCCCTGAACCCGGCTCAGGTGAAGCAGTGGCTGGCGAAGCAGCACTACATCCTTTCAACCAGCGTCATCGAAGGGCATCCGGTGGGCGTGATGGAAGCGATGAGTGTCGGTCTCAAACCCATCATCCACGACTATGTAGGCGCTCGCGATATCTTCCCGGATGCGTTCCTCTTCAACACCATCGACGAGGCCGTGGCCATGATTCTCAGTGAGGACTACGAGCCCGTTCGGTATCGGCAGTTCATCGAAGAAAACTATACGGTGGATCGTCAGGTAGAGGCCGTCACTCGGGTGTTGGATGAGTTGGTCCAGGTCTACTATCCGGAACGACGATTGAAAACAGGGCGGGCCGCGTGAGCACGGGCGGGAGGTTCGACAGCTATGAAGCGCGTGTCACCCGTCGAAAAAACGCCTCCTCCAGCCGGTTGAAGAACGCCTCGCTGACCCGCTCTGATGCAAAGGCTCCAGCGCGCTCGAGCATCGCTTTTCCCATCCGTCGGCGCAGCGCGGGCTCCTGGATGAGGCGGTTCAGGACGTCGTGCCATGCGGCATACCGTCCGTGTGGGACCACCAGGGCGGGCTCGTCTACATACTCGGAAAGAATCTCGCTATTGACGGCGTAGGGGCTGGCATAATCTTGTTCGAAGCAGACGACCGGCACACCGAGCGTCATGGCTTCCACCAGCGAAGAACCGCCTCCTGAAGGGAACAGGTCGATGTAGATGTCGGCGGCAGCGAGGCACGCAGGGACGTCGGTACGAAAACCGGGGGTGACGACCCGACCCTCAACGCGGGGATATTCGGCCAGGACGGCAGGCGGGGTGGCAAGTCCCACGGCGACAAAACAGGCGTCGGAGTGGCGTTCGAGGAGGGCGGCCAATTCGTGCCAGAATCGGTCCTGGGCATACCGCACATCCCGGTTTACCGACATCAGGACGAGGGCTGACTCCGGGAGGCCGAAATCTGACCGGGTGAGGGCGGTTTCCGTGGCGGCTTTGGTGAAGGCCATGGGGAAGGGGGCCACCTCGCAGAGGCTGTCCAGCCCGGCCTTCCGATTGGCGAATACGAGATCGAGGGCCTGGGAAAACTCGGGTTGTTGGTGCTCGATAGCCGCCTGGAAGGGGACCGTTCGCAGGTAGGACAGCAGGTTGTAGGGAGGGACGAAGTACGTCGTCTGGTAGATCAGCGCATCGATTTGATCCTGGACGATGCGTTTTGCCAGGGCGTCGACTTCCGCCATGGGCGTTTGTTGGGCATCCGGAGCCCAGACGGTTGCGCCGGCTTGCTCAAGGACGGCTTTCGTGGCACCGTAGTCTTCCTTGGCGGCCATCGGTGTTCCCAGTGGATGCCGAGAGTAGAAAAAAAGGTCGAAACGGCCCGGGTCGTGGTGCTGCGCGAGCGGGAGGTAGAGTTGGCTCGGTGCTTGGAATCGGCTGTAGCCTTCGAGGACGAAGCCGATCTTCAGTCGAGATTGCCCCTGTTTGTACTGTTTTCGGGTCCGATGAGTGCGGACCCACTCGGCGAGCGGATGGGTACGTGCTGCAAGCCGGATGTAGGCGTTCAGATCCTCGTCGATGAAGGCATATTCGTAGGTAGGCTCGTTGGCATACAACTGCTCGGCGTAGATCGAAATGTAGGAGAAGTGCAGAAAGGCGTCGTAGTCGGACCGCTCCAGGGCAGCCACGGTAGCCCGTTTCCACAGGCGCTGAAGGGCGGGAATGTCTTGCTGTTGTTTATAGATCCGGGCGAGGGCTTGAAGCAGGTTCGGATCGGCAAAGCGGGTGATGCGGGCGCAACGCCACAGCGAGGTGGCAGCCAGGTTTGGACGTCCGGCGTTGAGTTGGGCCTGGGCTTCTCGCAACAAGGTCTGGGCTTTTCGGTCGGGAAGGGGTGCAAAGACGTCGGGCGACATCGACCAGGCTTTTTCCTCCGAGGTGAGGGCGGAAGGAATAGCGCCGCTTTCTGAGGCGGTTGCCTGTGTCAGAAGGTGCTGAAAGGTATCGGCATGGGGACACTGCTGGACGAGTTGCTTCAACAGGGGAACCATGTCCTGCTGCCGGCCCAGCCGGCTATAGGCCTGCCAGAGATGACCCACTGTTTCTTCGCAGCACGGGTCTTGCTCCAGCGCTTTGATGAAGAAAGAAGTAGCGGTCCGAGGATCGTTCTTCGCCAGGGCGACACAGCCCAGGCTGTTCAGGGTTTGCTTATGGTTGGGGTCCAGGGCCAGGGCTTCTTCAAAGCATCGGATGGCCTCGTTCAACGCGCCTCCTGAAAGTAGCGCATTTCCTTCCGTCCACTTTTCCTCCACACTCATCCCAGCGCCTCTTCCAGTTCTGTTCTCGTAGGAAAGTTAATGAGGACGGCACGGTGCTTACCCTGGTAGACGACCATGCTTCCGGCGGCCACTGCCGAGGCTCCACCCTCCCGAACGGCGCGGCCAAAATCCTCCAGGCTACCCGCTCCCCCGCAGGCTATAACGGGAATGCCCACAGCTCGGGTCACACGCGAGATCAACTCGATGTCGTAGCCCTCCATCGTGCCGTCCCGGTCGATGGAGGTCAGCAGTATCTCGCCCGCGCCTTGCCGTTCCACCTCTTCGGCGACCTCAACCGGATCGCGCCTGGAAGGGCGTGTGGCACCGTGTGAGTAGACTTCATACCGGCCAAAGAGCTTCTTTTTCACGTCGATGGAGGCGACGATGCTCTGGCTGCCGAACGTGTCGGCTGCCTCGCGGATAAAGGCCGGATACTCGGCGGCATAGCTGTTGACGGCCACTTTCTCGACGCCCAGGCTGAAGATCTGCTTCATCTGGTCGAGGGCTCGGACGCCGCCGCCGTAGGTAAAGGGCATAAAACATTCCGACGCTATTTCTTCGAGCAGTTCGTACGGCGGGGCCTTTTGCTGCGGCGTCGCGGTGATGTCCAAAAAAATCAATTCATCGACTTCTTTCTCGTTGTAGATCCTGACGGTGTTGATCGGGTCGCCCACGTACGAGGCGTTCTTGAACTTGATCGTTTTTACCAGTCCTCGATTCCGCAGCAAGAGGCAAGGCATCACGCGAGTCTGTAGCATCTCAGGCGTACTCCACAAAGTTTTTCAACAGGTGCATCCCGTAGCGGTGGCTCTTCTCGGGGTGAAACTGCGTGCCCAGGATATGCCCGTGTTGTACCGACGAGACGAACGGCAGGCCGTAGTTCGTTCGGGCCAGCACATCGGCCTCGTGTTCGCACACGACGTGATACGAATGGACAAAGTAGAAGCGTGTATCCTCGCCTGTCAGGTTCTGGAACAGGCTGTCGTCCCTCGCCACCTCGACGGTGTTCCAGCCCATGTGGGGGATCTTCAGGTCCTGCTGCTCTCCGTTGAAGTGGAAGCGGATTGTGTCGGCGGCGATCCAGCCCAGCCCCGGCAGGTGCCCTTCTTCGCTGCGGCGGCTCAAGAGTTGCATGCCCAGGCAGATGCCCAGCACCGGCGTCTTCTTTTGAAGCACTTTCTCGTTCAACACATCCAGCAAACCGCGCTCCCGGATGTTTCTCATGCCGTGGTCGAAGCTCCCCACGCCGGGAAGAATCAGGCGATCTGCCGAGCGAATCTCTTCGACATCCGAGGTAATCGTCGCCGGAGCGCCGATTTTCTTCAGCATGTTCAAGATCGAGCGAAGGTTGCCCATCTTGTAGTCTACGATCACGATCATAACGTTCGAGCCGATTAGCGTTTCTGCGCAACGACGGTGATGCCCGCCTCCTGCACACTCAGGTGCGCG
>JBHHWM010000259.1:0-6737 GCA_046756545.1 Rhodothermales bacterium
CACGGTCGGCGGGACCCTCTGGCGACTCGTCGATCAAGATCCCGAGCTCTTCACGCTGATCGAGTTCTACCGCGGCCTGCACTGCCCGCGCTGCCATAAGCATCTTCTCGATTTGCAGAGCAAGCTCGACCGCTTCGCCGAGCGCGGCGTCGAGGTGATCGCCATCAGCACCGACGGCGAAGAGCGGGCGGCCAAGGCCAAGGAGTCGTGGGGCCTCGCCCGCCTGACCATCGGCTACGGGCTGACCCTGGATCGGGCGTGGGAATGGGGCCTTTACATCAGCAACGCCATCGCCGAGGCAGAGCCGCGCCAGTTCAGCGAGCCGGGCATGTTCCTGGTGCGTCCGGACGGCACGCTCTATTCGGCCATCTACAACACCACGCCGTTCAACCGCCCGCACTTCGCCGACGTCCTGGAGTCGCTGGATGCGGTGCGCGCGCGCAACTACCCGGCGCGCGGTGACGCCGACTGAAGGGCGCCGCTCCTAGCCTTCCGCCGCCGCGGCTAGGCGGCAGGCGATGCGCCCGAAGGCGAGGTCGCTTCCGGGCGCCCCGGCCAGGAGCACGGCGACGGGAAGTCCGCTGCGGGCGGCGCCGGCCGGAAGCGTGACCACCGGCCCGCCCAGCACCGTCCACGGCAGGATGTAGCCGGGATCGCCGGTGGCGTGGATACCCCTGGGCGCGGGTGCCGGCGTCGCTGGAAAGACCACGGCATCGACACCGGCAAAGGCCGACCAGAAGCGCGTCTGCGCGGCCGCGAGGGCGTTGCGGGCGTCCAGGTACGCAACATCCAGGATGCGACCGCCGTCCATGATCGTGGCCCTGAGCCGTTCGCCGATGAGGTTCGCGGGCTCGTCGAGAAGCACCTTCTGGGCCCGGCCGATCTCGTATTCCATCACCGTCTTGTGATTGGCGGCCAGCTTCTTGAACGGCGCCGGTGAGGGCGCCCGGCGGACGCCATGGCCGGCATCGGTCAGGCGTTGGACGACCCGGTCGACGGCCGCCAGGACCTCGGCGTCGGCCTCGGCGAGGATCGGGTCCTCGAGGACGACCACCCGGTAGCCGCTTTGGCCGGCGCCGTTCTCCGGGCGAAACCGCGCGTGCCCGGGGCACAGCGCCTCGAAATAGGTCACCGCGTCCTCGACGGTGTATCCGAACGGGCCCACCGTGTCGAAGGACGCCGCCAGCGGTACCACCCCGAAGGTGCTGAGCAGTCCGGTGCTGGGTTTGAAGGCGGCGATACCGCAGTAGGCCGCCGGCCGGTTCAAGGAACCGGCGGTCTGCGTGCCCAGTGCCAAGGGCACCATGCCCGCGGCAACCGCGGCCCCCGACCCGCTACTGGATCCGCCGGGCGTGTGGTCGGGGTTGTGGGGATTGCGCGTCGGGCCCGGGTCGAAGTAGGCGAACTCTGTGGTGTGCGTCTTGCCGAGGATGACGGCGCCCGCCGCCCGCGATGCCGCGACGACTTCGGCGTCGGTGCTACTCGGCGCCACGTCCGCCCGCGACAGGCTGCCGGCCCGCGTTTGGCGCGTGGCCACGTCGATGATGTCCTTGACGCCTACGGGAATGCCGTGGAGCGGTCCGCGGATCTGCCCCCGCTGCGCCTCTTCGCCGAGCCGCTCCGCCTCGGCCAGCGCGTCGGTTTCCATAACATCACACCAGGCCTGGAGCACGCCCTCCACGGCCTTCATGCGCTCGAGGCAGCGCCGAACCAGGTCGGCCGGGGAGAGTTCCCCCTCCCGGATGCGCCGGGCGAGGTCCGCGATCCTGCCGGGATCGGCAACGTAGTTGGTGGTTTGCACCGGTGCGTCATTCATAGCGTCAACCGATAGCCACGTAAGTTGCGACAATTTCCGGATTTTTCTTCATCTTCTCGACGGCCGAGCCCGCTCCTCCAAAGACTCCTCAGCCGCTCACACCAAGGTAACTAGCGGTCAGCTGGTCGTTGTTGATCAACTCTCGGGCGGACCCTTCGAAGACGACCGCCCCCTGGTCGAGGATGTACACCCGCTCCGCCAAGTCGAGGGCCATATGTAGGTTCTGCTCCACCAACAGCATGCTCACTCCTTCGGATTTTAGCTTGCGAAGCATGTCGACGACCAGCTCAGCTACCATCGGGGCGAGCCCTTGGGAGGGTTCATCCAGGAGGATCAGGGAAGGACCGGTGACCAAGGCGCGGCCGATGGCAAGCATCTGCTGCTCTCCTCCAGAGAAAAAACGGCCGCGGCGTCGTTTCAACGGGGCAAGTCTGGGGAAGCGCCGGAAAACGTCCTCCGTGTCCCGCCGAGCCCCCTTGGTGGGAACGATTTCCAAATTCTCCGTAGCCGTGAGGGTCATGAAGATCCCGCGGCTCGCCGGGACATAGGCAATGCCTAGCCGGGCAATCACATGAGGAGGCAGGCCTGTAATATCCTGGTCTTCAAACAGGACCTTACCCTGGCGAGGTGGAACCAGTCCCATGATGCTCTTGAGCGCCGTGGTCTTCCCCGCCCCGTTCCGCCCGAGAAGGGCCACCACCTCTCCCTCTGCTATCCCGAGGGAAATGCCCTGCAACATATGCACGAGCCCGTAATAGGTGTGGATCTCCTCTAGTTTCAGGATCATCGACGGCCTCCTAGGTACGCTTTCTGGACCGCCTCGTTTTGCCGGATCTTGTCAGGTCCGCCCTCGGCGATGATCTGCCCGAAGTGCATTACCGAAATCCAGTGGGAAATCGCCATCACCACGTGCATCTTGTGCTCGATGAGGAGGATAGTGTATCGGCCGGCAAGGCGCTGGATGAGCTGAGTCATTTGCTGGGTGGCCTCGGGGGCTAGCCCCTGGGTGGGCTCGTCCAAGAGGATAAGTGTTGGTGCCCCCGCGAGGGCGATCGCCACCTCAAGGGCGCGCTGCTGTCCATGGGAAAGCGTCTCCGCACGCTCAGTCAGCTTTTCCTCGAGCCCCAACTCGGAAATAATCTCCCGCGTCTTGTCTCCGATTTCCCCAAAATCGGAGACTCGCTTGATAAAATCCAAGGCGCCTGAATTCGACCGCGAGAACATGGCGACCCACACGTTCTCGAAGACGGTGAGCTTCGGAAAGATGTTGGTGCGTTGGAAACATCGGGCAATGCCCACGTGAGGGATCTGGTGGGAGGGGAGCCCGGTGATGTCCCGACCTTTGAAATAGACGCGCCCGGCCATCGGGGGAACCTCGCCCGAAATTAGGTTAAAGAACGTGGTTTTGCCCGCGCCGTTGGGACCGATGATGCTGTGGACGTTGCCTTCCGTTACTTCGAGGTTGACGTTGACGACCGCGGCGACAGCGCCGAAGTTCTTCGACAAGTCGTGACATTCGAGCAGCCCGGCCATCGCTAAGGCGCCTCCTGCGCCCGCTGAATGCTGCCGTAGGCCTTACCTATGAGTTCGACGATGCCGCCGCGCAGGTAGACGATGACGACGACGAATACGATGCCCATGATAAAAGGCCAGCGCGCCCAGAACAGGCTGAAGGTCTCCGACATCCAGATGTATCCGACAGCGCCCATGATCGGCCCGAAGAAGTTCCCGGTGCCTCCCAAGAGCGTCATGAAGATGAAGTCGCCGGACTTGAGCCAGTGGATTTGATCGATGGGGACGATACCGTAGAGCATAGCGTAGACTGTGCCGGCGAGGCCGGTGAAGGTGCTCGCTATGGTGAAGGCAATCCACTTGTAGAGCTTCACGTTATACCCCACTGCCGCGGCACGCGAGGGGTTCTCCCGGATGGTTTGGCAGATCAGTCCCAGCGGCGAGTCGACGATTCGCTTCATGGCGACGAGGCAGGCCAAGAACACGACGGCGACAAAAACATAAAAGGCGACCGGATCGAGCAGCAGGCCCGGACGCGGGATGCCGGGCAGACCATCCTCGCCGCCGGTCAGCTCGGTCCAGGAATAGGCGATGAAAAAGAACATTTGGTTGAAGGCAAAGGTGATGCAAATGAAGTAGAGGCCGGTCCGCTGGACGCAGAAGTAACCGACCGCGATCGACAGCACCAGGACGAACAGAGTGCCGACCGGCAGTGCGACGATGAGCGGCATACCCGCCTTGAGCAGTAGTCCCGCGACATAGGCGCCGATGCCGAAGAACATCGCCTGCCCGAAGGACAGCATGCCCGTGTAGCCGATCATGATGTTGTTAGCCACCGCGACAATGCCGAAGATCAGCATCTCGGCGATAATCACCTCGGGCTGCACGAACGGGCCGATGACGACGAAGGTCAGAACGATCAGGAATATGTTTCGATCGCGCATCACCGGCTTCCGAATAGCCCCTGCGGTCGAAGAATGATGGTCAGACCCATGATCAGATAGATGACGACGTTTGCGGCCTCGGGCCACCAGATTGTCGTCAGACTCTGAGCGAGACCAATCAGGATTCCGGCCGCGATGGCACCCAGGATACTGCCGAGCCCGGCCACCACCACGATGACGAAGGATATGGGGAGAATGTCGAAACCCATGGTGGGCGTCAGGCCCCAGATGGGAGTCGCCAGGCCCCCGGCGAGACCTGCCAGATAAGCGCCGAGACCAAACGTGAAAAGAAAAACCTTGTTGATGTTGATCCCGAGGACCTTGACCATTTCCCGGTTCTCGATTCCGGCGCGCAGGATCGCGCCGACGTTCGTCCGAGTCAGCAAGAGGTACAGGGCCACCACGATGGTCGCCGTGAACAAGATCAGCGCCAGCCTGTATTTCGGATAGACGGTGAAGCCGAGATCGACGGCGCCGGCGAGGAATTTCGGCACCAGCAATGAAAAGCCGACCGGACCCCAGATCAGGATCACCGTCTCTTGCAGGATGAGCGCCACCGCGAACAGAAATAGAAGTTGATAATCGTGATGCGCCGCATAGAGCCGCCTTACCCCCTGGCTTTCGATAACGAAGCCTATCAGTACTACCAGGAGGGGGCCGATAAGAACCCCCAAGTAAAACGAATCGGTCAAATTGGCGACGGTGTATGTGAAATAAGCGCCAAAGGCATAGAGTGTGCCATGGGCGAAGTTGGGGATGTTGAGGACGCCCAACACGAGCGTCAAGCCGACGCCGACCAGCGCATACAGCATGCCCGTGGCGAAACCGTTCAGAATCTGGTTTACGATCAAGAAACCCATGCCAAGTGAAACGCCTACCCCGCGTCTTGTTCAGGCACAGGAGAAACGATCCCGGCCTTTTGGCCGGGATCGGGTTCCATCGAGTTGGGCAGGACTAAAAGCCGCCGATGTCCTGGCACTGGTTGAGATCGCGCGGTTGTTCCGTCGAACTGATGTCCTGGATTGTCGCGAAGTCGTACTCGTTGGCCATCTTATCCACGGGCTTCGTGCGCGCGACGAAGTAGGGCCGCACGGTCTGATGGTTGCGGCCGTTGATCGCGAAGTCGCCCACGAAGTTCTTGCCCTTCAGCCCTTCGAGGGTCTGGATGACCTTCTTTGGGTCGGTGCTGTTGGCCTTTTGCATCCCCAGCAGGGTCATCTTCATTAACCCATAGCCGGCGCCCGGGGCGTATCCCGGCGGAATGCCGCCGCTCTTCTTCTTGTAGGCATCGACGAAGGATTTATTCCCCGGCGTGTCGATCGTGTAGTAGTAGTTGGAGCCGAACTGCAGATTGGCGCGCATCGCCGGATCCATCTGCACTAGCTCCTCGACACCCGAAGACCACGACAGGATCACTGGCTTCTTCGGCGTGAAGCCGAAGTTGTGGAGCTGACGCACCGCAGAGATGGCGTCGAGCCCGAAGTTGATCATGTAGACGGCGTCCGGGTTGGTCGCCATGGCTTTGGTGATAAAGGACGAGTACTCGCGATGGCCCAGGGGGTGCCGGTCGACACCAACGACCTTAAGCCCGTAATTCGGTGCAAGCTTCTCGACATATTTTTGCAGCGTCCAACCGAATGCATAATCGACAACGAACAGATAGATCGACTTGGCGTTCGGGTTGAACTTCTTGAAGATTTTCAGGTTGGCGTCCATCGCCGTCCAGGCGTTGGCCGCCCACATGAAGGCGTACTTGTGACAGCGCTTGCCCGAGATGTCCTCGGTGCCGCCGGAGAAGTAGTACATCACCTTGTTCTTCTTAGCGACCTCGGTCACCGCCAGCGCGACGCCTGACGACCACGGCCCGATGATGAACTTTACACCCTCGGAGTCGATCGCCCCCTGGGCCCGCCGAGCGGCGGTGCCGGCCTTGGTCTCACTATCGCGCGTGATGTACTTGATCTTCTTGCCCGCGACCTCGTAGCCGACCTCCTCGAGCGCGATCTGTGCGCCCCGGTCAAGTAGGGGTCCCATGTCGGCATAGGGACCAGTGAGCGGCCAAATGCCGAGCACGGTGACTTCTTCTTTTTGCGCCTGACTTGCCGTCGACGCGCCGAGGAGGACGCCACCCACGACCAGCGCCGCGGCGGCGGTTAATATTCTTCTCCGTATGCGCATGAGTTCCCTCCCTGTCATGCATTATGAAGGGCGGTCGACCGATCGCGACGTGATAGCGGCAGTCGCGTGCCCGGGATTCCTTAATTATGATTTTGAGTGATTGTCATACCAATTGCTTCGACATCGAGTCTAGACCTAATCACGGAAAAGGCTTGCTTCCCCACCTTACGCGGCCTTCCCCAACAGACAGGCGGGTCGGCATCCACAACTTCACTTTCGAGGCCTGCTCAGACTTCACTCGCGTTACGGCCCGCTGGATCGCTCAGCCGCCCAAGGCGACCTTTGTC
>JBHHWM010000260.1:0-6733 GCA_046756545.1 Rhodothermales bacterium
GGTTGGAGTTTAATTTACGAAGGAAAAGTGTCTCACCGAATGTAGGCACAGAGGGATGCGGCCGTACAATCTGCTGCCTCCGGAAGCTCTGAATGGAAAGGGGTGGCTTGTGCGTCAGGACAATCCGGTGTGGATTCCAATCGAAGCGACGGGCCGATACAAACACCGTAGCCTCGTCAACGCGTCGTTCGATGAGGGGGGGACGCTTTTGGCTAACTTGAAGGCATCGGACGGCGACTATAGTGCCCTGGCCAAACGCCACGACTTGAAGGATGCAGACGAGGTGGAGGATTTCGTGAGGGATGCTTTGCTTGCGGATCTGAATGAGGTGTTGTTCGAGTCGTGCACCGTCGATAATGAGGAGGAGGTCAATGAATTACTCAAGACGGAAGCCGTCTTCTCCGTGCCGGCCTATGCGCAGGTAGCAGGTGACTATATCTATTTCAATCCCACACCCATTGGGCGCGTGCATGAGAATCCGTTGCGTCTACCCGAGCGCACGTTTCCTGTGGACCTGACCTATCCCCGCCAACTTATGTACACGACGCAATTTAAAATCCCGGAAGGCTATGCGGTACACGAGAAGCCTAAAAACCTGCGTTACAAATTGCCGGTCGATGGCGGACATTATCAGCGTGTGATCGAAGTAGAGGGCGATATCCTCTCCATCCAGACGCAGTTTGTTGTCAAACGTACAGTCTTTCCGCCGAAGCAATACAAGTACCTGCGCCAGTTTTATGATACGATTGTGGCGACCGAAGCCGAGCAAGTAGTTCTAAAGCGGGTCTCGGAATCGGATGGGGAAGAGCAGGGAGGGATCGATCTATGAAACGGTTTTCGATCTTTTGGATGACCGGCCTGATCGCTCTCGTACTGACTGGATCGGCAGCGGCGCAGGGATTCCCGCCTGATTTCGACGAGACCTTTGCCGTATCCTCGCTCAACCCATTGCTGATGCTCAAGGCCGATGCCGTCGTGCGGCTGGATTTGTTGCACTTTGAGGTGAGCAATCCGGGGCGTGCCGTCCGAAAGGTGAGGCGAGTCGTTACCGTGCTGAATGCAGACGGACGAGAGGCAGGCGAATTCTTGGTACAGTACGACGACCGGCTGCGGCACTTGAAGAAACTGCGCGGACTGATCCGCAACGCACAGGGCAAGGTCATCCGAAAACTGAAGAAGGACGACATCGGGGATTACAGTGCCATCTCAGGGTATTCCCTTTATGATGACAACCGGGTGCGCGTAGCACAGCTCTACCACGACACGTATCCCTACACCGTCGAGTTCGAATACGAGATCCTGCACGACGGCCTGATTAGCTGGCCTACCTGGTATCCTCAATACAAGGGACTGCCTGTGGAGTATGGGCGCTACGTGGTCGAAGCTCCGAGCAACCTGGAGATGCGTTATCATGTTCACGGCGCGGAGCTTGAGCCGGACGTTTTCACCAGAGGGAAGCGGAAGACGCTAAGCTGGAATGTCTCAGCACTATCGGCCCTGGATCTCGAACCGTTCAGCCCATCGTGGGAGGAGCAGGTGATCGCCGTATACACAGCGCCTGCCGCCTTTGAGATCGAAGGAGCCAGGGGCAAGATGGATTCGTGGCAGGCGTTTGGGAGGTGGTACCGTGCATTGAGCGTAGGGCGGACCGAACTGCCCCCTGAAGCCAGGAGGGAAGTACAACAACTCGTCGCCGGGCTTACAGATCCGCGAGAGAAGGTGCGCAGGCTCTACGAATACCTGCAACAAAAGACACGCTACGTGAACATTTCGCTAGGCCTGGGCGGCTGGCAGCCCTTCGATGCCACGTACGTCTACGAGCGCGGCTACGGCGACTGCAAGGCGCTCACCAACTACATGCTTGCCCTTCTCGAAGAGGCCGACATCCCATCATTTCCTGCACTTATCAGAAGTGGCGG
This sequence comes from Rhodothermales bacterium, assembly GCA_046756545.1. Classification (GTDB taxonomy): domain Bacteria; phylum Bacteroidota; class Rhodothermia; order Rhodothermales; family JBHHWM01; genus JBHHWM01. The sequence goes on from JBHHWM010000260.1 coordinate 1,920, forward strand.
ACGTGCCCCGGAGGTTCTCCCTAATTTTCCAAGCAACCAGTTTGATCACGTCATACTCAGTGTGCCTCTGGCGGCGGACACCGTGTGGCTCGAGTGCACGAACCAGGCGAAGGCATTCGGGCACCTGGGCACCTTTACGGAAGATCGATATGCCCTCCTAGTCACGCCCGAAGGCGGGGAACTGGTACGGACACCCAGAAGCCGGGCGCACGAGAATCAGCAGACTCGGCGTGCCCATGTTGACCTGGCGTCGTCCGGATCGGCTACAGCCACTGTACATACGAGGTACACGGGTAATCAGCAAGACGATGTGCGCCAGAATCTTGTCCTTCGCTCGGGCCAGGAACGCAAAGAATGGCTGCTCGAAAACATCGACATTGGTAGCTTCGAACTGGTCAACGTCGACTTTTCGGAGGTCGATGCAAAGCGCCTGTCCTTCGAGCTATCATTCCAATTGAAGCTTCCAAGCTATGCGGCGCGGACCGGGAAACGCTTCTTCTTACCGGTCAATCTATTGGGTCGCTGGTCCTACATTCCCCCGAAGGTCGAAGAACGAACCCAGCCTGTCGCCTTTTTCCCTTATGCCTTCGTCGATACCGACACGATCCGATATACCTTGCCTGAGGGTGTAACGGTCGAGGCCATGCCGGAGCTTGTGGAAGCCGAAACATCGTTCGGGCGGTACCGGGCCGAAGTGGTGTTGGAAGCGGATGGGACTCTGGCCTACCACCGGTTGCTCGAAATTACCAAAGCCACATTCCCTGCCGAAGAATACGATGCCTTTCGTGATTTCATGAGGCAGATCTCCCAGGCCGACCGTGCCCAGGTAGTGCTCGTAAAACAATAAACGAACACGGTGCAACCTCACCCGTCGATCACGGCGAAAAGCACGGAGTTGGTCACAACAACCAGGTACCGGCGCCCTGCCTCGATGGCTTGAGCGAACGGGGCGGTGCCACCCGGGTTGACCGAAAAGGTGAGGGTGCCGGGGGCCACGTTGATGGGAACTGTCGTCTCGCTGAACCGGAGATTACTCACGTCGAGAGCGGTATCGCCGCTCTCATCGGTTGCAAAAATGTTGAGGGCTTCGGTGTTTGTGGCCGCGTGCACCACGAGGAGCCGGGCCTGTCCGGTCGATGGGGCAGACCGGTCGTCTTCGAGCAGCACAATGGACGAGGCGTCGTCGATGCCCGCCACGACAATGGAATAGGACACGTCCTCATTAAGCAACTCGTCCCGCGTCACCGACACGTCTTGTCCTCCTTGCGTAGTGCGTACTTCGAGTCGCCGAAGCCCCGGCTCCCACTGCACGTAGGGCGAGGCATTGCGGAACGACAGGTTGCGTGCCAGCAGGTTAAAGTCGATAAAGAAGTCAACCGCGTTGGTGCCGGACGCCGCGTGGATCACTCGGACGAAGGCAGGCATTTCGTCTGCGTCGGTGCTGTCGCAACCGGTGAGGGTTGCCGTTAAGACGGCACACAAGATGAGCGAGTAGTACGCGTGCGCAAAGACGTTCATCGTCAGGGAGCGGGCCTGGATCGATAGGTGTAGTACAGTGGCGTGATGCTAATTCTCGTGGCGAGCGAGCAGGCGCAACATGCCCCGCCTCATACGCTGATGGAACCCAAGCGCATATACTCATTGCATGGCACCGGAGCATACCGGGCCAACGAAAGATCGACCTCGCGAGTGATGTCTTAGAACAGCGAGACGTTTTCCACCTCGGGATTCACACACACCAGCTTATCCGGATACGTTTCGCGGATGAGGGCGCGAGCCAGCACCAGCGTCGGGTCGATGATCAACGTTCCGTCGATCTCGGTCTCGGGGATAGCCAGCGGCAACTCGGTGCAGCCCAGGATCACCGCGTCGGCCCCCTTTTCGCGAAGATGCGTAATGGCGTCGAGCACATTCTGACGCGCTTTCGAGGTGACGGGATGGGCGAAGGCCTTGATGCCGAACGCCGGGTCGAAGATCGTGCGTTCGACGAGGTTGATTTCGATGTCCTCGTCCGGTAGAACAGCATCAAAGCCTGCTGCCTCGATGGTGGCGGTGTAGAGCCCGAGGCGATAGACGGCCAGCGTCGAGATGACCCCGATGCCTCGGAGGCCGCGTCTTTCTTCGCGAGCAAACCGAACGGCTTCCTTTATCATGTGCAGCAGCCGAATGGAGGCACCTGAGGCGCGGAGTTGGGCGCGTATGGAGTTATAAATAACCGGGGCATGAGCCGTATTGCACGGGATTCCTGCAACCGTTGCGCCGAGGGTATCCAACTGGCGGGCCAGCTTGGCGATAGCATCGGCGGGGTTTTCCGAACACTCGCCGCGCAGATAGGCGCTTCGATCACCAATGCGATGGGGCAGCGAAAGCAGGGCTACAGGCAGATGGTCCTGGTCGGTAACCGCTTGCGTCTGGTCAAAAATTTTTTCAACGAGATCTATACCGGCGTACGGCCCCATGCCGCCAATCACACCGATAACAGGTTCTTTTTTCATCTGATTTCAAGGGATGCGTTCTTATAATCTGGAGAGAACCGTGCGTTACATGGCGTCCCATCTCAAGTTTGAAACGCTGAACGGACGACGATTTGTTACGGTTTCCTTGCTATGGTAGTAAAGACATCATTCTTACAAGAAAGGAGATTTGTCGCAATTGAACTCGGCTCGATTTTAAAACCTCTGCGAAACCTGTGCAAAACGTAGAGGAGTACCGTATTCGATGAAGGATGACGCATTGACTTCGCAGATCAGGTTCAGTATTTTGTGAAGCCTATACCTGGAGGGCGCTTTTCTATTGGTGGAACGGCGCTCTTTTTTGGTTCCCTGCCCGGTCGTCTAATGGCAGGACAGCGGCCTTTGGAGCCGTATGTGGAGGTTCGAGTCCTCCCCGGGCAACCACACGAGAAGCGGGTGTTTTTCTCGTTCATTGGTGGCGAATGCTTCCTCAACCCTGCGCTCGACAGTGCAGGTTTTTTTGTTCAGCCTCCCACAGGGAGGGCTACTTGTCGAACTCGTCTTTCAGAAGCACGCATGTCGAATAAGGAGCATCCTATTAGTCTTTTCGCCGGTCGCTCCAACCCGGCGTTGGCCCGGGAGATTGCCGGAGCTTATGGGCAAGAGCTGGGGCTTCTCACCATGAAAAACTTTGCCGACGGGGAGATCTATGTTCGCTACGAAGAGTCGATCCGGGGTGCCGATGTGTTCATCGTCCAGAGCACCTACCCGCGTGCGGATCACTGGATGGAACTGCTCCTGTTGATCGACGCCGCGAAACGAGCCTCGGCGGAGCGTATTACGGCCGTCATTCCCTACTTCGGCTATGCCCGGCAGGAGCGCAAAGATCAACCTCGCGTCTCCATTGCGGCCAAGCTCATGGCCAACATGCTGACGACCGCCGGCATCGACCGCCTCCTGACGATGGATCTGCACGCCTCCCAAATTCAGGGTTTCTTCGATGTGCCGGTGGATCATTTGTATGGATCCGGCGTTTTCGCGGACTACTTTCGGCGGCTCGACCTGACCAACCTCGTGGTTGTGGCCCCAGATGTTGGGGCGATCAAGATGGCGCGGGCCTATGCCAAACGGCTTGGTGCCGAACTCGCTGTCATCGACAAGCGCCGTCCGGTTCAGAACGAAACGGAAGTTGTCAACATTATCGGCGAGGTGGAGGGCAAGAACGTCCTCCTGATCGACGATATCATCGATACGGCAGGGACGTTGACGAACGCCGCGAACGCGCTCCGCAGAGCCGGTGCCCAGGAAATCATGGCTGCTTGCACGCATGCTTTGCTCTCCGGTCCGGCCTATGAGCGCATTGAAGCATCGGCGTTGAGCAAGCTGGTGGTGACCGATACCATCCCGCTGAAGCGCCCCTCGGAATGTATCGAGGTGGTGAGCGTATCCGGGATGTTTGCGGATGCCATCCGCCGAATATACACCGATGAGTCGGTTTCGACGCTCTTCGTTCCATAGCGGAGGGGTCGTCGCACCCGTTCTACGAACAGCAGCCTGGATAGACCTAAAGGATCGATTACAATGGATGTTATTACGCTTCAAGTAGGAACACGCGGCGTAGGGAGAGCCGCAGCCCGCGCAGTACGCCGGGAAGGCAATGTGCCCTGTGTGCTGTACGGTCATCATGTAGAGCCCGTGGCGTTCCAGGTGTCGGAAAAGAGCCTCAAACCGCTCATCTACACCCACGAGACGCACCTGGTTAAGATAGACCTGGATGGCGATTCCTGGGAATGCATTGTCAAGGATATCGCTTTTCATCCGGTTACCGACCGCCCTTTGCACGCCGATTTCCAGGTGCTTCAGGCCGGCGAAAAGATCACGCTTTCCATTCCGGTACGGTACCTCGGTACGTCGATTGGAGAAGCTCATGGGGGACGCACGTCGAACCTTGTCAACGAATTGGAAGTCAGTTGCCTGCCGAAGGACATCCCCTCGCACATCGATGTCGATGTCAGCGATGTCGATATTGGTGATTCAATCCATGTCGGCGAGCTACACTTGGAAAGCATTGAGATCCACGCCCCCTCCGACCAGATCCTCTTCACGGTGTTGAAGCCGCGTGCTGTAGAGGTCGAGGTCGATGATACACTAGAGCCGATGCCCGAAGGCGAAGCGGAGGAAGAAGCCGCCGAGGGTGAGGAAGAGTAGCCTGTCCCGTTCCTTTCTATGATTTCTGGTTACGGACGCCGTCTCTCTTGGGTGTCCCGGTCCTTTTATGGCGAGCAGCAAACGTCTGGTCATCGGCCTGGGTAATCCCGGCTCGGAGTACGAAGGAACACGCCACAACGTCGGGTTTGACAT
>JBHHWM010000261.1:0-6722 GCA_046756545.1 Rhodothermales bacterium
GTTCGTCGCCGATTATCTGACGGAACCCGGCCAGCAGGCGGAGATGGACTGGCGTATGATCGAAGACCTGGGCTTTGAGATTGAAGGACTCCCCGCTGCCACAGCCCCGGAACCCGTACGGCACGCGCCCGCCTGCCGGCATCGTAACGAGCTAGTCTAATCTAAACGAAGAGGATCTTTGTGGTACGTTCCATCGAGGAGACGTGTTATATTTACGTTTTACCTGCTAACGATGGATCGTACCCGGATCGAAGGTGATCGTTCTGGGTTCTCCCTTCAACAACTCCATGTCAACGAGGTACTGCCATGTCCCATTCATCGTCCCGTTCCCGTCGTGATTTTCTGAAAAAGAGTACGCTCGTTGGTGCCGCAGCGGCGCTCATGCCCGGGGCGCGGGTCGTCGGGGAAGCGGCGGCGCACGTCGCATCGCGCCGGATCGCGGGCCCCGTGGCCATAGCCAGCGGCAATGGGCTGGGCGCGGTAGATAAAGCGGTCGAAATGATCCAGAGTGGGGCCGATGCGCTCGATGCCGTGATTGCGGGGGTCAACCTGGTGGAGGAAGATCCTGAAGACAGGTCGGTCGGCTACGGCGGGTTGCCCAACGCCGACGGCGTGGTCCAGCTCGACTCGGCGGTGATGCACGGCCCGACCAACCGCGCCGGAGCGGTGGCGGCCATCGAGGGCATCAAGTATCCATCGAAGGTAGCGCGCCTGGTGTTGCAGCGCACCGACCACGTGCTTCTGGTGGGCAAGGGCGCGCAGCGCTTTGCCCGCATGCATGGCTTTCCCATCGAGAATCTGCTCACCGACGAGGCGCGCGAGGTGTGGGTTCGCTGGCGTGAGAATCTCTCCAACCAGGACGATTACCTGCCGCCGCACAGCATCGACGACCGCGACATCGGCATGGATCTGCGCGAGATCGAACATACCTACGGCACCATTCACTGCTCGGCCATCGACCTGTCGGGCAACATCAGTTCGGTGACGACCACCAGCGGGCTCTCGTTCAAGATTCCGGGGCGTGTGGGCGACTCGCCCATCATCGGGGCCGGGCTCTTTACCGACAACGAAGTGGGAGCCGCCGGCTCGACGGGGCGCGGCGAAGCCAACCTCGAAAACCTCTCGTGCTTCCTCATCGTCGAGCGAATGCGGATGGGCGACAGCCCGCAGGAAGCGTGCCTGTATGCCTGCAAGCGCATCGCCAATCACACCCGGCTGGCGCGGCTCCAGGACGACCAGGGACGCCCCAGCTTCAACGTCTCGTTCTATGCGCTCAACAAGCAGGGCGAGGTCGGCGGCGCTCGGATTCGCGGTGCGGGCCGGATGGCCGTCGCCGACGCCGACGGGGCGCGCATGATGGAGATGGCGTATCTCTATGAGTAGGGTGACGTAAGGGAATGCGGCCTATTCCCCTTTCTCAAAAACCGCTATGCAAACCGTTCCGTTTTCCATCTCCGATGCGTATGAGGGCCTGGCCGACGTCGAGGGGCTGGCTCGTTTCGAAGACGATGTTTTGCATCTTGAATTTCAGACCACGGACGCCTTTTTCGGCGTCCTCAAGTCGGGGATCAATACCGTACGGCTTACCCTGGCCAATCTTGAGTCGGCACGTTTTAGCAAGAGCATGTTCCGGGCAACGCTGACGCTTCGGGTGCGCAGCATGAGCCTGATTGATGCCATCCCCGGCGCTCGTCGCGGCGAGATCAAGCTCCGGTTTGCACGCAAGTACCGGGACGACGCCCATACTTTTGCCACGCAGTTACAACTGCGGATGTCGGAACGCAGGCTGGATCGGCTGGACGAAGAGATGCGCAAGCTGGAAGCGCCGGATGATTGATGAGGGGGGATGAGGCGGCGCACCCTCGGCTCTGATGCCTCGACGCAGACGGACACTGCAACGTAACGGACGACACCTACCGTAGTTCATGCTGCTCGACCTTGCCCGGCTAGACATCCCTTCTTCCTCCCGGACGCTCTTTGGACGGTCCGGTCCGCTGGTCATGGAAGTGGGCTTCGGGGATGGATGGTTTCTGGCGCACCTGGCCCGTGAGCACCCGGACTGGAACGTGCTGGGGGCCGAAGTCTCTCTCGGATCCGTTCGGCGTGCCTTCCAGCGGGTGCGGCGGGAAGGGCTGACCAACGCCCGGCTCTATCGGGGGCATGCCCGTTTTATCATTCGCAATGTGATCCCGCCGAGGAGCCTGCACCGGATCTATGTGAATTTCCCAGATCCCTGGCCGAAGAAACGGCACCGCGACCGTCGGCTGTTGCAAGCCCCGTTCTTCCGCCTCCTCTCGACGCGGCTGGAACAGGGAGGGGCGTTGCTTTTTACGACCGATCATGCGAAGTATTTCGACTTTGCCCTCGAAGAGGCCCGCGCGACCGGGCTCTATGACCTCGTGCAAGGGCCTCCGCCTCTTGCGACCCTCCAGACGAAGTATGCGCGCAAATGGCGGGCACAGGACCTCTCGATTCAGCACGCTGTTTTTACCAAAACAGGCGAGGCGGAGGAATCCTACGCGCCGACCGTCGAAACCCACCACGCCATGCATCATGCCATCTTAGAGGGCGATCTGCCGCCTCTCGATACGTTCGACAAGCTCGTCCATCCTTTTAAAGGCGGGCACCTGATCGTGCTCGAAGCCTTTCGTCCCGTCGAGGACGAGGGGCTGCTGTTTGTGGCCCGGATCGAAGAAGAAGATTTCACCCAGGACGTGCTGATCGAGGCACGGCCTACACGCAAGGGAGAGGCAAGCACGCTGGTCGGCCTCAAGCCGTTCGGCCAGCCCCTGGCCACCCGCGGCACCAGGGAAGCCGTGGGCTTTGTGACGGCGTGGTTGGAACAACAAGGAATGCATATCCTCCAGCAATCTTTTTGAGCATTATGGCGAATCGAACGATTGAACTGTCGGACGGGCTGTATCACTACCTCTTGGACGTGTCGCTGCGCGAGCCGGACCTGCTGCGACGCCTGCGCGAAGAAACGGCGGCACACCCGATGGCGGCCATGCAAATTGCGCCCGAACAAGGGCAGTTTATGGCGCTGCTGGTGCGGCTTATGGGAGCGCGTACCACACTAGAGGTGGGTGTGTTCACTGGTTATAGCACCCTGTCGGTGGCGCTGACGCTGCCGCCGGACGGCACCGTCGTGGCCTGCGATGTAAGCGAGGAATACACCGCTATCGCGCGGCGCTACTGGCAGGAAGCCGGCGTGTCCGGCAAGATCGACCTGCGCCTCGCTCCGGCCGCCACAACACTCGAGGCGCTCCTGGCAGAGGGGCGGGGCGGCACGTTCGATTTTGCCTTCATCGACGCCGACAAGCCAAACTACGATGCCTACTACGAGCGCGCGCTGAAGCTGCTGCGTCCGGGCGGGCTCCTCCTCTTCGACAACGTGCTCTGGGACGGAAAGGTCGCCGACCCCTCCGTCCATGACGCCGATACCGAGGCGCTCCGCGCATTGAACCGGAAGCTACATCACGATTCCCGCGTCCATCTGAGCATGATCCCCGTCGGCGACGGGCTGACGTTGGCCCTCAAGGCATAAGCCCCACGATACCGAACAGGGATCAGTACGGGGTAGTGGGAGCCGACGAGATGCGTTGCCAATCCGTCTCGATTTGCATCCGGCGTTCCAGTTTTTGCGCCTGGTCATTCGGGTCGAGTTCGGCCTGCATCTCTTCTGGAGACAGGGGTTCCGGTTCGTATTCCGGCTGGGGCCCGTACTGCTTCAGGATGTTGGGATAGGCGATCCGAAACATTTCGTACGGGTCGCGCCCGTCCGGGCGTTCCTTGTACAGGCGCAGGCACCCGTTCCAGACGGCGCGTCGCAGTCCCCACTTTTCCACCGAATACGACGCGCTGTGCCGCTTGCCGGATTGATCGATCCAGCTCAACTGGATGTACGGCTTGCGCGTTCCGTTACCGATGTCTTTGTGCAGGAAGTGAAGCCCTACCACGCCGCTTTGGCTACGAGCCTCCGCCGACCGTCGGACGGGATCGTCCGGCTCGGGCAGCGTCTCCAGCAGCGTATTCCGGTACGGGATGGCGTGTTGGTGGAGGGCGGCTTCTCGGCTTCCGTACTTCTTGTCGGAGAAGAACTTGCTCGTCCGGACGCCCTGACGCCGCACACGTACCAGCCAGCCATGGGTGGGGGACCGGGTGGGATGCGCCTCGTCAGGCTCGATGTCGATGCGGGTGATGTGATGGATGGACTCTTCCTCTGAAGGCTTTGGTGCGTTCATACCACTCCTCAAACGCTCTAGGCTTGTACTACCACATCTTCGTTCCAACGAAAATATAAGTAAGCGTGAATATAAGCAAATGCGAAACTAATGAATATTTAATAGCGGCGACGCTGCAACCAGGCACTAGAGGGGCTGCTTAGAGCCGTGTTGGCAGCCGGGGATGCCGCCTGCGTTGTGGGCTGCGTAGCGTGAAAGAGCGCCGCTGCCAGCGCCGCCGTGCGGTCGGCGTCCGGATCGTCGGGGTGGAGGAGGCGCGGGTCGAAGTGTTGTTCGACGAAATGGGTGGAGAAGTCGCCCGAGCAAAACGCCGGGTGCTGCATCACGAACCGGCAGAAGGGAATCGTTGTGCGCAGGCCGGCGATGTCGTACTCGGCGAGGGCGCGTGCCATGCGGCGGATGGCCTCGGTGCGGGTCCGGCCCCAGGCCGTGAGCTTCGAAATCATCGGGTCGTAGTGGATCAGCACTTCGCCGCCCTGTTCCACCCCGGCATCGATGCGCACGCCGAAGCCTGAAGGCGGTGCGTGGCGCAGCAGCAAACCGGGATCGGGGAGGAAATTGTGGGCCGGATCCTCGGCATAGACGCGGCACTCGATGGCATGCCCGTGGATAGCAAGGTCGTCCTGCGTGTAGCCCAGTTCTTCGTCTTCGGCAATGCGGATCTGTTCGGCTACCAGATCGAGGCCGGTAATCCACTCCGTCACCGGGTGTTCGACTTGCAGGCGCGTGTTCATCTCCATGAAGTAGAAGTTCAGGTCTTTATCGACCAGAAACTCGACCGTGCCTGCATTGACGTAGCCACACGACCGGGCGGCGCGTACGGCCGCCTCGCCCATCTTCGCCCGAATCTCCGGCGTCAGAATCGTGGACGGCGCTTCTTCGATCACTTTCTGGTGCCGGCGCTGAATGGAGCATTCGCGCTCGAAGAGATGGATCGTGTTGCCGTGGCGGTCGGCCAGGATCTGGAACTCGATGTGGCGCGGCTGCACGATGTATTTCTCGATGAACACGCGCCCGTCGCCGAAGGCCGATTGGGCTTCGCTCTGCGCCATCGTCATCGCGCGGCCGAAGTCGTCGGGCTGCTCGACGATGCGCATGCCCTTGCCGCCGCCGCCTGCCGCCGCCTTGATGATGACGGGATACCCGATCTCTTCGGCAATGGGGGCTGCTTCGTCGGCATCGTCGATGGCGTCGGTGGTACCCGGTGCCATGGGGACGCCGGCCTCTTCCATGAGCAGGCGGGCGGCGGTCTTGTCGCCCATGGCGCGGATGGCGGCAGGAGGTGGCCCGATGAACACCACGCCTGCCTCTGCACAGGCTTCGGCGAACGTAGCGTTTTCGGAGAGGAACCCGTAGCCGGGGTGCACGGCGTCGGCTCCGCTCCGCCGCGCCACATCGAGGATTTTTTCCTGAACGAGATAGGACGCGCTTGACGGCGCGGGACCGATTTCATAGGCTTCGTCCGCCTGGCGCACATGAGGGGCCGTCCGATCCGGCTCGCTGAAGACGGCCACCGTTCCGATGCCCAACTCTTTGCACGTACGAATGACGCGAACGGCGATTTCTCCGCGATTCGCAATGAGCACTTTCTTTATGCGTTGGCGTGTCATTTATTCAGAGAGCGGCAATGGCATGGTCTATGCGGTCTCAGTAAAAGCAGGAAACACAGCAGCATGCCGTGTAGTCTGTGTTTAAACCTGAGGAGCAACTGCAACTTTTGCGGGTGCTGAAACGCAGACGATAAGGTACGCGCTGGTAGTACAAATAGGGATATAGAACCTGTATGCAGACGGTGAAAAATTACTATGACACCCTGGGTGTGAGCGAAAAAGCCGGTGCCGAAGAGATCAAAAAGGTCTATCGGAAGCTGGCCCGCGAATATCATCCGGATCGTAATCCCGACAAGCCGAACGCCGAAGCGCGTTTCAAGGAGATTCAGGAAGCCTACAGCGTCCTCTCCGATCCTAAGAAGCGGAGAGAGTATGACATGATGCGTAAAAATCCGTTCGGTGCTTTCGGCAGCGGGTTCTCGACGCGCAACGGCGACCGCTTCTATCGGGCACCGGACGGCACCTACGTGCGCTATCCTTCCGCCGACGATACGAGCGACTTCGACCTCTTTGGCGACAGCCTCGGCGGCATCGGCGATTTCTTTAGCCGTCTCTTCGGCGGTGAGCCGGAGGCCAAATCTTCTCCCCGAGGCCGGGCACGCGACGTTGAATCCACCGTCCGTCTTTCCTTCGACCAGGCGCTGCGGGGCGGCAAAACGGAGATCGAGGTGCCGGGCGGAAAGAAAATCCGCATCACCATTCCCAAAGGCGTTCGTCCCGGCCTCAAAATTCGCCTGAAGGAGCGTGGTCGGGCGGGGTCGAACGGGAAACGCGGCGACCTGTACGTCACCTTCGACGTGGAGGATCATCCGACGTTTCGCCGTGAAGGAGACGATCTGTACGTCACCGAGCAAATCAATGCCTTCGA
>JBHHWM010000262.1:0-6717 GCA_046756545.1 Rhodothermales bacterium
GCTCGAGATCACCCGCAAAATCTCGGCCATTGCTGTCTGCTGCTCGAGCGCCTCGGTGAGATCCCGATTGCGCGCCTCGGCCAATTCGGTCTTCTCGCGCAACGCCTGCTCGGCACGCTTGCGCTCGGTGATATCGGTGTGCGTGGAGACGAAGCCGCCGTCGGGCAAGGGGTTGCCGCGAATCTCAATCACCGTGCCGTCAGGACGGGTGCGCTCGAAAGCATGGGGTGCGAAATGCTTGGCGAGTTCGACACGCTCGCGGACCTGCTCCTCGACATCGCCCGCACCATACTCACCGCACTCCGCTTTGTAGCGAAACACATCCTCTAAATTGTCACCGGGCTTGAAACGCTCGGCGGGTATTTCGAGAAGTTCCAAGTACTTTTTGTTGTAGACCATGAGCTTGAGGTCGGCATCAAACATGCTGATGCCTTGACCCATGTTTTCCATGGTCGCTTCTAAAATGGTGGATTTCTGGGCGAGCTCCTCCTCCCGACGCTTGAGCTCGGTGATGTCAAAGTAAGTAAGCATGCGTCCACCGTCCGGCAGGTTTATGCATTGATATTGTGTGACCCTGCCGTCAGCGCTGTGGACTTCCGATGGCGGGATGTTTCCTCGTTTGACCTGGTCGAGACGGGTCTTCAGGTAATCGTCCCACTTGTCGTCACTAACGTCGTACGCCCCCTTGCGATGGAGGTATTCAATCTCTTCACGGAAGGTAGGCTTTTGCGCGAAGAATTCTTCCGGGATATCCCACATCTCGCGGTAGGCGCGGTTGTGAATACGGATCCGCAGATCCGAATCCAGGAACAGCACACCATAGTCGATGGTCCTAAGCACGGCGTCCATGGTCGCGTTTGCATCGGCGAGCTCTTCCTCTCGGCGCTTGAGTTTGGTTATATCCGTGTACACCGCAACGGTGCCGCCGTCCTCGGTCTTGTGCTCAGTGATCCGGATCCAGGTGCCGTCGCCCCGCCGCTGCAAATGCGGTCCACTCGGGTTGCGATGCCTTTCGAGCCGCTCTGCGACCCAGGCGTCGATGCGACCTTCAGCGTCGCCAACCAAGCCGCGTTCAGCAGCTTTGCGGATGATCGTCTCGAATGGCGTGCCCGGTGTCACGACGTCGGCGATGCCCGGATACAAGAGGTCGCGATATCTGCTGTTGCACAGCACGAGCCGGTCGTCCGCGTCGTACAGGGAGAAGCCCTCGGAGATACTCTCGATGGCGTCGAGCATCCGGGTTTGCGCTCTCTTCAGCTCTTCATCCGCCCGTTGGCGCGCGCGAATCAGGCGCTCCAGGAAGAACACGGCCAACCAGACCATGATGCTGAGGATGAGCCATGGGAGGTCATGGCCGGGCCCAGGGAACGAGATCGTCCAGGTAAGGGGCCCCTCCAGAAGATCAGCCACCTGGCGTATCGCCATTAGGGCGGTCATCGCCGCCAGGAATGCGATGCGCCAGTCCTTTAGCCGCCACACCACGTACAGGGCGCCACCGAAGGCAAAGAAACAGATCGTGATGGAGGCAAGCAGAATAAAACTCATGGCATGACTCTCTTCCACGACCCGTTAAACCGTCCTTCGGCTGCTCCACAGCAAATATGCGCTTGAAGGAGCGTCATTAAATGGCCTCCTCTACGCTCGTTTGCCGTGACTGGACGCAAGCTGTCACCCGGTCGCGAACCTCACGCAGCAGCGCCTCGGGGCTGTATGCTCCCTTTTTGAGGACCCCCTCGACATAGCCATTGAGGCGTTGGCGATCCTCTTCGGTGAGATCCTTGGCGGTAACCACAATAATAGGAATCGAGCGCCAGTCCTCGTTCATGCGAAGCTGATCGAGGAACTGAAACCCGTCCATCTCGGGCATCATCAGATCAAGCAAGATGACATCCGGTACTTGCTCGGCCATGCGCTCGAGGGCTGCGCGTCCGTTTTCCGCTTCAGTCATCGGCCAGCCGTGCTTTTCCAGCCGCGTGCACAGCATCTTGCGGGTGCGTGCATCATCCTCGACGATCAGCACGCGACAAGGCGCGTCTGCGTGCTGATACTTCCGCAGAATCCCGATCAGGCGCTTCCAGTCAACAGGCTTAGTCAGGTAGTCGGTCACGCCGAGCGCATAACCAACGTGTTTCTCGTCTATGAGCGTGACCATAATCACCGGGATGTCAGCCAGGGTGGGGTCGGCCTTCAGTGCCGTCAGCACCGCCCAACCATCCATGCCCGGCATCAACACATCCAACGTGATCGCATCCGGGCGCACGGATTTAGCCAGCCGCAGGCCTTCCTTCCCATCGGCGGCCGCCATCATGCGTAAGCCCTCTTTATTAAGAACGCGCTGCATGAGGTCGTGCACCGTTGGGTCATCGTCGATGACGAGCACGGTGGGTGCGCTTTCTGGCAATGGCTCACCGCTTACCGGAAGCTCCTCTGTACGAGGCTCCGCGATCGCCTTTGCACCAGCCACCCTCACCGGCAGGCGAATAGTAAAGGTTGAGCCTTCGCCAAACGCGCTTTCCACTATGATGTCACCGTCCATCATCTGACAGAACTTGCGGCTGATCGCGAGCCCTAATCCCGTACCGCCGTATTGGCGCGTGGTGGAGGCGTCGGCCTGCGAGAACGCCTCGAAGAGTTTCCCCATCTGCTCGGGGGTCATGCCGATGCCGGTATCGCGCACCCGGAAGCTGACCCAGGGATTGTCTTCCGTCGTCTCTTGGCCAACCGTGAGCGTGATGGTGCCGCGCTCGGTGAACTTGCAGGCGTTGCTGAGCAAGTTAAAAAGCGCTTGCCGCACCTTGGTGAGATCGGCGTGCATGGTACCGAGATCGTCGGCGCAATCGACCTGTAGGCTATTGGTGTTTTTCTCGACCAGCGGCTGGATGGTGGCGACCACGTCGCCGATGAGCGTCGGCACGTCAAAGGTCTCGAGGAAGAGCTCTATCTTGCCCGCTTCGATCTTCGAAAGGTCGAGGATGTCGTTGATCAGCTCCAACAGGTGCTTGCCGGCCGCGTGGATGTTCTTGAGGTCGGGAAGAAAGCCCGCTTGCCCCAGGTCTTCGGCCTCCTCTTGCAACATCTCGCTGTAGCCGATAATCGCGTTCAACGGCGTGCGCAGCTCGTGCGACATATTGGCGAGGAACTGCGACTTGTGCTGGCTCGCAACCTCGAGTTGTTGACCCTTGTCTTCGATCTCGCGGAACAGCCGCGCGTTCTGGATGGCGAGTGCGGATTGCGTTGCAAAGGTCTGAAGTAGATCGAGGATTTCGCGGGGGAACTCACCCGCGGCTTTGCGGCGGACGACCAGCCCGCCAATGATGCGTTCCTCACGAAGCAGCGGCACGGCGAGCAGGGCGCGGAAGCCGGCCTGCTTGTGGAGATCGTGCAAAAGGTGGGTAGGCTCGTTCTCAAGGTCGGGGATTTGGACAGCGACCCGCTGCGCAGCAGCTTGGCCGACCGTCCCGTCACCTATTCCGATACGCAACCCGCGGAGCGCCTCGACAAGCTCCTCGCCGATACCATAGTTCGCTCGCGGCTCGAAAACGTGCTCAGCTTCGTCGAACTCGTAGATCGTACCCGCGTCGGTCTTGGTGAGCTCGACGGCATGCTTCACAATCGTCGTGAGCACGGCCTGGAGATCCAACTTCGAACTTACGGCCTGGCTCACGTTGGCAAGGACTTTAAGGTCCTGCACGGAGCGAGCCAGGTCGCTGGTCCGCGCCTCCAACTCCTGGAACAGCCGCACGTTCTCGATCGCGATCACCGCCTGGTCGGCGAAGGTCGTGACCAGCTCGATCTGCTTGTCGGTGAAGGGTTCGACCTTGGTTTTCCAAATCGCGATCACACCGAGAAGGACGTCCGCCCTAAGCATCGGAACCGCTAGCACGGTCCGCCAGCCTTCCAACTTTGCCAACTCGCTCCACTGATAGCCGGGTTCAGCGAGGACGTCGTGGATATGCACTGTCCGGCGCTCGGCCGCAGCCGTCCCCGAGGCCGAGCCTGGCCCAAGGGGAACAGGTTTTCCTTTAAAGTAGTCCTTCAACCTGGGCGAAGCGCCGTAGGCGACGGCGAGACGAAGGACTTCGCCGTCGAACCTGAAGATATGGCCGTGATCGGCGCCACACAGCCTCGTCGCGTTCTCAATAAGAGTCTCCAGAACCGGTTGAAGCTCAAAGGTCGAACGGCTGATTATCTTGAGCACTTCGGTGGTCGCCGTCTGCTGCTCGAGCGCTTCCGTGACCTCTTGGTTACGGGTCTCGAGCTCTTGGAACAGACGCACGTTCTCGATCGCGATCACCGCCTGTTCAGCGAAGGTCTTGAGGAGCTCGATTTGTTTGTCGGTGAAAGGCTCCGGCATGGATCGCCAGACGGCAATCCCGCCAACGGGACTGCCTTCGCGCAACATCGGCACAGCGATGACGCATCTTATGTTGAGTGCCTGTACCATCGCGGTTACACCGCCATGGCCATAGTCCTGATCCGCTTCTACATCTGGGATATGGGCAACGGCGCGGGCGAGAATGGCGCGGCCAATCGAGAGTTCCCGGCCCGGCGGTCTAGGAAACAGCTGGTAGTAAGCCTCAGCTCCCTCGGGCGTCAGGCCATGGTGGCCGGCCGGGTGGATAAGCTTGCCGTCGAACCGAAACACCCCGCTGAACTCGCCGTTGCACAACCGCTTGGCGCTGTGCGCGATTATGTTGAACACCGGCTGGACGTCGGTGGGTGAGCTCGAGATCGCCCCGAGGACCTCGCCCGTCGCCGTCTGCTGTTCGAGCGACTCAGTGACCTCCCGATTGCGTGCTTCGAGTTCCTGGAACAGCCGCACGTTCTCGATTGCGATCACCGCCTGGTCGGCGAAGGTCTTGAGGAGCTCGATCTGCTTGGCCGGAAAGGGGCCCGCCTCGGTGCGGGAGACGGCGATGGTGCCGATGGGGTTCCCGTCACGTAACATCGGCACCGCAACTATACTTCGGAACCCGATCTTCTGCGCGGCCCACCCGTGCTGGTACTCCGGGTCGGTATAGATATCTGGGATGTGCTCCACCGCACGCTTGAGAATCGACCGGGCTGCCGCGCTGCTGCGGCTCGGCGCTACGGGATAGGCTCGTCGATAGGCCTCGAGGCCCTCGGCGGTTAAACCATGATGGCTGATGAAGTGGAGGAGCTTCCCATCATAGCGGCAAACCCCACAGAACCGTCCGTGGCATAGACGCACAGCACTTTCGGCGATGACGTCGAACACCGGCTGGACATCGGTGGGGGAGCTCGAGATCGCCCCGAGGACCTCGCCCGTTGCGGTCTGCTGCTCGAGCGCCTCCGTGACCTCTTGGTTACGGGTCTCAAGCTCCTGGAACAACCGCACGTTCTCGATCGCGATCACCGCCTGGTCGGCGAAGGTCTTGAGGAGCTCGATCTGCTTGTCCAGGAAAGGCTCCGGCACGGGTCGCCAAACGACGATTCCCCCAACCGGGCTGCCCTCGCGCAACATCGGCACAACGACGACGGATCTTGCCGCGATTGCCTGCACAAGCGCCGGTAGGCCATAGTCCGGATCCACTTGTACATCTGGGATATGGATGACCGCTCGGCTGAGGATCGCGCGGCCGATCGCACTGTCCCGCCCCGGCGGCCTCGGAAACGTCCGGTCATAAGCCTCGATTCCTTCAGGGGTCAGGCCGTGATGACCGACCAGGTGGATAAGCTCCCCATCAAACCGAAACACCCCGCAGAACTGGCCGTGGCACAGCTGCTCGGCACTGCGCGCGATCCTGTCGAACACCGGCTGGACATCGGTCGGCGAGCTCGAGATCACCTGCAGGACCTCGCTCGTTGCCGTCTGCTGCTCGAGCGATTCCGTGACCTCTTGGTTGCGCGCTTCGAGTTCCTGGAATAGCCGCACGTTCTCGATCGCGATCACCGCCTGGTCGGCGAAGGTTTTGAGGAGCTCGATTTGCTTGGGCGTGAACGGGCGGATCTCCATTCTGCGGATCAGGATTGCCCCGATCGCAATGCCTTCACGCAGCAGCGGCGTGGCAAGTGTGGTTTTATGGCCGTAGTGCTTGGCGTACGCTGCACCCTCTGGAAACTCGATTTCAGCCGTTGACACATCGTCGACATGGATAGTTTGACAGTCAACTACCGCTCGCCCGGTTACCCAGTTACGGTTAATTGGCCTTTCGGTCCGTTCTTCCGGAGAGGCAAGAGGCCCGTAGTGAGCGCTAGAGCGGAGAATGTCTCCGTCAACCAGCCAGATTATGGCGTCCACCGCCTCGCATAATCGCGCGCTGCTTTCGGCAATGGCGTCCAACACCGGTTGCACGTCGGTCGGCGAGCTCGAGATTACCTGCAGGACCTCGCTTGTCGCCGTCTGCTGCTCGAGCGCCTCGGTGAGATCTTGAAACAAACGCACGTTCTCGATGGCGATCACCGCCTGGTCGGCGAAGGTCTTGAGGAGCTCGATTTGCTTGTCGAGAAAAGATCCTGCCACGGATCGCGACACGGTGATTCCGCCGATGGGATTGCCTTCACGTAGCATCGGTACGCTCACGGCACTTCTAAACCTGATCATCCGCACGAGGGAATGCACGCTGGCGGGAATCTCAGAATCCGCGTATACGTCCGGGATGTGGGCGACACTGCGACTTAGAATCGCGCGACCAACACCGGTATCCGATCCAGGTGGCCGCGGGAACATCGCCTCGTACGCCTCGACTCCCTCCG
>JBHHWM010000263.1:0-6681 GCA_046756545.1 Rhodothermales bacterium
CCATGTTCTTGCGAGCAGCACGGTCTTCCATGTAATACTCGAATGGTTTGCGGACATTCCCGGATATATAAACGGCCTGTACTTCCAAAGAACCAAAATCAATCACGCTTCCCCGATCATCATAGGCTACGAGAACAATGTCGATGCTTCCGGCTGATTGTCCGTGTTTGTCATTCAGCCTGATTTCAGGTAGAGACGTCCAGGCCGTTCCTCCTTCAAAGAAGAATTCCGCTGCCTTCTCAGCGATGAGCCAATCTTGCCGAAAGCGAATCGGGCAAGTAATCACAATCTCTTCGTTATGGTGAATGCTGCAGATTCCCAGAGGATCGTTGGCTTTGTCTTTCGTACAATTAGGGACCTTATTGTTGTAGGGACAAAGTCTGAGTTTTCTGTATCGCTCTGCCTGATTAGATAAGTTATCCGTCGGAAACCCAAAGACTTCAGCAAGCGGCTGTTTGGTCATGCTTTGTTTAATCTAGTGGCTGGGATATCGTAATCTCGCCTATTATACACTGAGCTACAAGTTGAATCAGTACAGAAAGCCCATCTGGAGTTTGAAGAACTCATCTTCTTCCGAAAAGCCGAGGGTGGCAGTGAGCACGGCGCGTCCAAAGAGGCTGGCCCACAGACCGCCGCCGTAGCCCTGATGCCACATGCTGGACGACTCGCCGTCGTACCAGACGCGCCCGTTGTCTAAGAAGCCAATTACGCCTGCTTCGCCCAGGGCGAGGTAGCTGGAAAAGCGCGTCAGCCCGAGGCGTAGCTCGACGTTTTGATAGACGCTCGTTCGTCCGGCGAAGCGCTCGTTCCGGTAGCCGCGCAGGTTGTAACTGCCGCCGAGTGTGTTGGCGTGGTAGAAGGGGAAATCGCCCTCGTTATGCGCTACCCCGAAGCGTGTGGCGAAGGTTACCTGCGGCGAGAGCACCGGCGAAAAATAGGCGGTGAGTTCGGAACCCAGCGTGCCGAACGTGCCTTCCGTATCGCGCACGCCGAGGTTGAGCGAGGCCGTGCTCGTCCAGCGAACGCCTTGCCTCGGGTTGACCGGGCGATCCGTACTCCCCAATGCCAGCGCGGCATCGACCCCGGCGTACCACTGGTCATCGAAGGTGCGGGCCGACACGTTCGCCTCGGGTTGGCCGATAAAACGGTCCCGATCTTGCCGGACGTCCGTGATCTCCAGGTGCGCGCCAATCTTCAGTGCCAGGCCGCTGCCCCATCGTTTCCTCAACGCCGGTGCGACGGCGACTTGCGAGAGCCGGGCTTGATTAAAGAATTCCTCCAGCTTCACTCCGTCTACGACGGCGTCGTGCACATAGATCGTTTCGTTGCCGAAGCCGAAGAAGTTGTGCGTGTTGTCGGCGTTG
The DNA here is from genome assembly GCA_046756545.1 of Rhodothermales bacterium. Taxonomy (GTDB): domain Bacteria; phylum Bacteroidota; class Rhodothermia; order Rhodothermales; family JBHHWM01; genus JBHHWM01. The sequence continues at coordinate 1,365 of JBHHWM010000263.1, forward strand.
CGCCAGCGTGCGTCGAGCATTACGTCCCAGCCGCCGAAGTCGGCTACGTAATGGCCGGCATAGGCGACCTCGACAGCCTTGGTGCCCAGCGCATAGCTGACGGTGAGGACGTGTTGGCGAGCGTAGGGTTTTTTGCGCAGGTGATGCTTTGTAATGCGTATGCCTGACCCCAGGCGAAGCCCCTCATCGGGGTCGCTCTCGAAGACGAAGGCCGGGAAGAGGGTATCATAACGCACTTCGTAGTCGTAGTAATTGACCACCGGGTCGTCGGAGCGGACGATCTTGGTTTCCGGCCCCGGCGTCCAGTGATTGCCGGCCAGGGTATCGTAGAAGCGTGTCTTTTTGCCCCGGCCCCGCACCTGCGATTGATCGGTGAAGTGATCTTCGCCCGGCCCGCCGACGGCGACGATCATAATGCCTTTGCTCACCTCGCCGGAGATCTCGAACTGATCATTCCCGCCAAAGCCGTAGAGAAGAATTTCCTTCGTCTCCTTTCGATGAAACGTACGGCGGTAGAGTTCGCGGCGGATGTCGCCGTTCTTCCGCGTTTTGTACATCACCACCTCCGTTTCATCGTCGTTGAGTCGGCGTACCTCGAAGCGCTCGTGCTTGTTGCTTCCTACCACGTCCACCGACTTGGCGTGGAGTTTGTAAAATCGTTCGGCGATCCGGGGCAGCTTTTCGCGGCGGATTTTGAAGATGTCCGTGATTTCCCGGCCGTAGCGTGCATACACCGGCTCGGGCCACAGCCGGACGGCCTGCTCGATCACGTCGTCGGTGAGGGCGGTGCGAATGCTGTCGGCAATCTCGATCCAGTCGCTTCGTTCGAGAGCGGAGAGGAAACGGTGGTCCTGCTCCCAGGCGTTCAGCGTCAGGCCTTTCAGCGTGCCGTAGGACGTGCGAAAATCCTGGTACTTGGTGAGGGGTTTGATGAGGCCGGGAAACAGGCCGTCGAGCCGGTTGAACACGAGGTCGCGGTCACGGGGAATGGGGCGGTAGATCGTCCGTCCGTTACGTTTGAACGTAGCCCAGCGCCATTGATCGACGTGGCGGTCCCAGTCGCTGAGCAGCATGTCGAAGAGGCGTGCGCGGGCCAGCGCCCGCGGATCGACCTGATGGTCATTGTCGCCGGTGACTTTGCGGTACATCTTAGGTGCGCCCACCACGTCTTCCGTACGGCCGAAGTGCGGCGCGTCCGACATGTCGTCATCGGGGCGTTCCTCGAAGAGCATCAACTGCCCGCCGACCAGATCCTTGTAAATCCCCAGGCGTGGGTCCTTCGGGACGTAGACCGGTTTGGGATTGGCGTGGTAGATGCCGGCGGCCTCGGCGAGCGGCGGAACGATGTAGGCACCGAAGGGATGCTGCGACGCCGCCTGGTCGCGGGAAATGGAGCCTGCAAAGGTCTTGCGCAAGTCGTCGGGCAGGGCTTTCGACGGATCTTTTTTGGCCGAGCGCAGCACATATTGTTTTCCGTCGGCCCCTTGCAGCCGCAGCGAGGTCGATTGCAGGCCGCCGCCGCGCTTGATCGGCATCAGGCCGCCCGCCTCGTGCCCCATGTCCAGGTACGGCACTTCGAAGGGGATCGTCCAGGCGTCGCGGCGCTGGCTGCCCCAGAAAAAACGCCACAGCCCCCCGGCGGCCAGGTCCGGGTTCGTAACGACGACGGCCGTGCTGTCGGTGTAATCGGGATAGGGGCCGTCGGCAGCAGGCAGGCCGGGATCGATGCGTTCCGCTTCGGGCCCCGCCAGTTCCATGCGGAAGAGAAGGCGGCCTTCCGGAGCGTTACCGTCCGTGCTCCATGTCTCCAACCAGACCGAGCCGTCCCGGTAGTAATGCAGTGTCATGAAACCCGGCGTACCGGCGGTGAAGGTCGCGCCGTTGCCGCGCGCCACGGGTTCCGGCCTCGACCCGGCCCCGCTGACCACGTAGTGCTGCCCGTTTACCCGGAAGTATTGCAGATTCCGGTCGTGGGCCGAGGCATAGATCAGGTCTTCGTGCCGGCGGAAACGCTGCAAGAGCCCTTCGCGCAGCGACCGGTACCGCGCATGGGCCGGATCCTGTCGCCCGCCGACGAAACGGGTGTAGAACGGAAAGAGGGAGCCGATGAGCGGGAGCGGCAGATAGGCCCCTTCGACGTACCGGGTCAGGGGAAAGAGATGCTCGCGTAGCGGGACGAAACCGCTGTGCCGTCCGTTTGAAAACAAGGGGTGATGGCCTACCACGAGCAGGCGGTTGTTCCGATTGCGCTGGATGAGATCGTCGAGTTGAAGCAGGAGGTCGCCGTCTTCGTTGATGTCGTAATCGCCGGCATCGCCGTAGGCCTTGGCATAGGGATGCAGCCACCACTGTGTGTCGAGCACCACGAGCTTCAGCCCATCGGCGAGTTTGATTTCGTCGGGGCCGGGGAGGCCGTCGTCGGGGCGGAGGACGTTTTTGCCGTCAAACTGCGATTCGATGAATGTTTCCTGGCGGGCGAGCGCGTTCAGGCCTTCGGGGCCGCCGCCGGCCCAGTCGCGATGGCCGGGGATGAACACGACGCGTCCGTCAAAGGATTGAACCGCCTTGATCTGTGCCAGCAACCGCCGTTCGACTTCGGCCCGGTCGATAGCGGCGGAGTCGGGCAGGCCATTGTCGTATGCGTTATCGCCCAGGAAGATGACGGCGCTGTTTTTACCTGCTTCGCCGAGGTGCCGTTGGAGGAGGTCGAGGAGCGGCGTATCCTCTTCCGTCGCACCGGCGTTCCCGATGAGAAAGACCTGATACGCGCGGTCGGCAGCCGGAGGTAACGGCGTCGTTTCCCAGTTTTGGTGGTCGGGCTCTACGTACGGGCGCGTAGACGTGCAGGCCGAGAACGTCATGCCGAGCAGGGCAAGGCCACAGAAGATCGATAGGCGCATGGGAATCCGAAAAGGGCTGGCGGGCTCTCCTAACGACCTAATAGTAAGAAATATTTGCATGGCGGTGCAGACAGGCGAGGCAAGGAGGATGTCTGGAGGGGAAAAACGTGGGTTTGCGGGGCGTCCTTCTGAATCAACGGAACACAGGCTGCCCCGGCTGCCTCCCCTGAAACCAGAGGTATGTTTAGGCCGAGTCGCAACCTGGGAGAGCGTAGGACGTTTCTGAGTACGTGCTCTGGTTGACGTATAGATCACAGGCCCATGACGGCAGTGTATCGACCCCTTCTTCTCATCGTGTTTTTGACCTGCGGCTTGGCGTGGCCTCTGCACGCGCAAGAGCAGGAGTTCCAGTTTGAACACATTACGGTAGAGCAGGGGCTCTCGCAGAGTTCTATCCTCCGGGTTTTTCAGGATCACCAGGGCTTTCTGTGGTTTGGCACCGGCGACGGCCTAAATAAATACGACGGGTACGATTTTACCGTCTACAAGCACGATCCCGATGATGCCAATAGCCTGGCGGGGAATGTGATCACCGCCCTCTACGAGGCACCGTCGGACCCCGGTGTGTTATGGGTTGGCATGGAGGGAAACGGCGTTACACGGTTCGACCATCGCAAAGGCACCTACACCCAGTACCGGCACGACCCGGACAGTTCGAACACCCTGCGTAGCGACAACGTCTTCGCGTTCTACGAAGATCGATACGGAACGCTGTGGCTCGGCACGCAAGAGGGCCTTCAGAGCCTGGATCGCGAAACGGGAACCTTCACGCTGTATGAACACGAACTGGAGAACCCGCAGAGCCTCAGCGATAACGGCATCACGTCGATTTATGAAGACCGGGCCGGGCGGCTCTGGATCGGCACGTGGAAAGGAGGGCTGAACCGTTTCGACCGCGAGACGAACGCGTTTGCGCACTACCGGCACAACCCCGACGATCCTTACAGCCTGGGAGGCAACCTCGTTTCGTCCATCTTCGAAGATGGACAGGGTACGCTCTGGATCGGTACAGCGGGCGGGGGGCTTCATCGCTTCGACCCCGGCACCGACACGTTCATCCGCTACCGGCACGACCCGGACGACCCCAACAGCCTCAGCAGCAACTACATCACGTCCATCGGCGAGATTGCGACGGAACCGGGGGTGCTCTGGGTCGGAACGAGCAATAAGGGGCTGGACCGTTTTGATAGCGCCACCGGCACGGTGACACATTACGGCCACGATCCGTTCCAGGAAAACGGCATCAGCGGGAACACGATCACCGCCGTGCTGGGCGACCGCTCGGGCGTGCTGTGGATCGGGACGAACCTCGGCGGCATCCATCGCTCGAACGACGCGACCGGGACCTTCGCCCACTATAAGCACGACCCGAACGACCCGAACAGCCTCAACCAAAACGTCATCTGGGCCCTCTACGAAGATCGCGACGGCATGCTCTGGGTGGGGACGAACGGAGGCGGGCTCAACCGCGTGGACCGGAGACAGGGTGCGATTACCCACTTTTTGCATGATCCGGACGACCCTGCCAGCGTCAGCCACAACTGGATTCGGTCGATCCTCGAAGATCGCGACGGGGTGCTCTGGGTGGGATCGCACGGCGGGCTCGACCGCCTGGATCGCGACAGGGGAGCGTTCACCAGCTATGCACGCAACAACGCCTTTCCCGAGATCTCCCGCAATGATGCCCCCATTGCGATGCTGGAGGATCACGAGGGCATGCTCTGGATCGGCATGGGCATGAGCGGCCTCATTCGCCTGGACCGTGCCGCCGATACGTTCACGCACTTCGTCTACGACGAGGCCGATCCTTACAGCCTCGGGAGCAACAGCATCACCGCGCTCTACGAAGCCGGGGATCACACGCTCTGGGTGGGTACGCGGGGCGGCGGCCTCCATACGTTCGACCGAGAAAACGAGACTTTCACACGCTATCAAAACGAGCCGGGCAACGCCAACAGCCTCAGCCATAATACCGTGCTCACCATCCACGAGGACGCCGACGGGCTCCTCTGGATCGGCACCTCGGGAGGGGGGCTCAACTGTTTCCATCCGGGCACGGAAGCGTTCGTGCGTTTCACCGAGCAGACGAGCGATCTGCCCACGAATACCGTCCTCGGCATCCTGGAAGACGACGACGGCCACCTGTGGATAAGCACGCACGACGGGATCTCTCGCCTCGATCCTCAGACGGCCACATTTCGGAATTATGGCGTGGAGCGTGGCCTGCAATCGCGCGAGTTTAACTTCGGCGCCTATCACAAGAGCAGCCGGGGCGAGTTGTTCTTCGGCGGCATCAACGGGTTCAATGCGTTCTTTCCGGATCAAATTCGCGACAATCCGAATCCGCCGCAGGTCGTCTTTACCGATTTCAAGTTGCGCAATGAGTCGGTGGAGTTGGGGGCCGAGTCGCCGCTGGA
>JBHHWM010000264.1:0-6678 GCA_046756545.1 Rhodothermales bacterium
TGGTTGGGCCAGGCTGGACCGGGCAGCCGAGCAGAGGGCGGCAAGCATCAGCATGACGGCGACGACGCAACGTATTGCCATAGGATGGGTCTCCAAGATGACAGAACTGGGGATTGCGCTGGGGCCTCTGAATTCGCGTGCAAAAGTCATTTCTAGTCAAGTTAGGTGCGGTAATGACATTCTACGGAATCATTGGTCTTGTCTTCATCACCTTGTGTCATTGCCCAATCTAATGTCGCGAGAGTAAGCTCTAGACTACCCTCTGCCTCTATTTTCCACTCCATCTCCACCGTAGGAGCTAGACATATCCTTGTTAAGAAAGGATATTCGAGTTCAGATTTATCATTCGATTCCCACTCTCCATTTCCAGGTCGTTCCCATATCACCTCTTTCTCATAGGAATATGAAAACCCAGGAAGCGGGAACGGAACCGAGATACCTTTACCGAAGCCAATGCTTTTCCAATCATAATCAGGGCCGCTTACAACCTGGCGATTCTCTGTAATGCTAGCTTCAAATCGCTTCCGAACGTTAGCCAGATTATATGGATTGTCAATTAACATAACCGCCGTTCCTGCAAGATCAACCTTGGTTGACGACCTCTCTGGTGGCTCGTAGATTTTTATGATTTTAATAGTAGCTGTCACCGTGAAATCAATCCCCCCATTCGGGGGTATATTATCAGGGAGATCGTTTTTTTCACTACCGCTGGAGCCATCACCCGAACCAGGAGAACCGCCTGACGACCCGCCTCCATCCGGGGGAACACTAATATCAATGGGATCTGGCGGCGGACCACCTGAGCTTTCATCTTCAGATCCATCATAACAATCGTCATAATTCTCGATGCACACTACGACGATCACTTCACATACGTACCCATCAAACTCGGCATCATACTCGCAGGTCAGGTTTTCATTCGCATTACTCGCCTTCCCGGAGGCCTGACTCCTTCCATAGCGCTCGGCAACCCATGCCCCGACACGCTCGGTCATACCCCCACGGATGCTCCTGGATATGGGAAGACGAGCTTCCAGATAAAATTGCACGATGCCTTCAGTATCCCGCACCACGTATCGATACTTCGTGGTCACCTTGTCAACAGCATCCTCCACCAGACTCTCGGGCAAGCGCAGTCCACGTACGTCATAATGATAGCTCTTCTTTCCTTTGCTCCGAGTACGATAACTAATGAAGGCAATATAGGGATAGGATACTGCCTCGGAAAACGCTTCGAGATCAAGATTCATGGGTTTGAACATCTTTCCGCCTTCCGGCACCATGCGTCTATTCCTTCCTTTGAGTAACGGTGGTCCCTTACGCAGCATGCGCCGCTGCTCTTGCCGTTTCTGGAATATGCGCAATACGGCCAACTCTTTTTCTTTCACTCTCTCATTGTTTTTCAATCTCTCCAGTACGTTTTGTATGAACCATTTTTCGGCTTCCTCACCCGAGTAATGCCGCGACCTTGTAAAGCCGGAATTCATAGAGCCGATTTTGTTTGTCCCCTCCATTCCATTCTGAATGTTCTCTTCTCCCTCATTCCCTGTAACACCGGTAATCATGTCCCTGGCACATCCAGCACCAAAGGCAAGTAGCCCAATAAGGACAACCAACCAGAGAGGCTTCCAGCCTCTTATTTTTTCGGAGTTTTGCATGGCTACGTTTTGATTTGAGTTAGTGATTATTCATTCCAGGGTATGTGCGTACTGCTCCTTTTTACGCCACTCCCTGCCGGTTAATCATCCCTTCGTATCCTGCCGAGGGGTCAAACTATCAACGTTCCCCTCTCAGCAACCCATCACGTCTCCAGAGGTGCAGCACCATTCATCGTCCCCGCCAAGGATAGCTGCAAGGACTGGTAAAACGATAGGAGATCGATGAAGCGAAATCAACTCCCAACCGGGATGTCACGAAAAAAACACCAAGGTCACGAGAAGTGACCTCGAGATCATTAGAATAATCGGGGCGGGTGAGGCTATGCCAGAAGAATCGCTGTGTCTATGTGCAGTAGTTCAACAAGAAGACATCACCTGTAAGGATCATCATGCACGCTGCTCGCCTCCCCCACATCTGCTTCGACAAGCGACCGGGACACCGGCCCGCTCCTGCTCGCCGAGACGCCTACCCCACAAGGGCTTTTACAAGCTCGATCTTGCACCCGTACGACACCAGGTGCCGGCCCTGAAGATCGTCGTTCAGAATCGGACCCCCTCGGCGACATCGAGGACTCCGGTATGCAAGGACAAAACACGATGCCTGGAATGACGAGCCATAAGGTATTGCTACTACTTTTTTCCAGACGAGGTTATAAAACAGCTTCTTTTGCGTCTTTATAAGAAAGGAGGCCTTACCAATCAGGGCTTCCGTCCATTGCCCGGAGGCCCGGAATCACTACCAAGGATGATGCCCCTTTGCTGCCATTATCCTGGTCACCGTCACCATGGGCGGCGCTCTGATACCCGTTTCTTGCATGTATTGTGTGATTTCTTTCGTCAAATGAGATTGAATGATGCCCTTGATTAGACTGCAACGGTATTGCCCGGCCTATACACTATTTCTCGCATTCGCCCTCCACATGGGAGTCCCTGGCAACACCCGTGCGCAGGGTTGCGAACAGGCAGCGCGCCGAATCCAACGTATCACAGAGACCGAAGCACGGCAGGCTCCCGACTCGCTACGCCTACTACTCAACATGGCGGCCTTTGTCCGAGATTGTGAGGAGCAACCATCCAGGGAACGCGCACTCCGGCTGCTCGATAACGAGGTTTTTGCTCTGGATGGTCTGGGACGTTACGAGGAAGCAATGACTATCGTAAACCAGTTCTTCGCTACCTACTTCGATGAGGCCGCCGAACGCTACCGTGGCCGTTTCTACCTCTGGCGACTCCACCTCAATGCGCTCGCCGGAAAGATGCTCGAAGTGATTGCCGATTATGCAGCGGTGCAAGAATACACCCATGCCCTCCACGCGAACCACCAGGCCCACCTGCACCTGCACGCCGCCTCTGCCTACATAGACATACGAGAAAACGAAAAAGCACTGAACCTTGTTCGAAAGGCTGAACAACTCGTCAACAATCCAGAGACCTATGAAGAACGCGTCGTGGTAGCCCGCACGAAACGACTGCGCGGAGAAGCCCAGCTAAGAACAGGTCATCGGCTAGACGAGGCGAAAAAGAACCTGCGTGTGGCAACTACACTCTATGAATCACTCGGCGACACGGCACAAATAGCGATGGTCACGATGCTGCTGGGCGAGACGTACGCGGCTGCCGGAGACACCAGCGCCGCGCTTGCCGAACTGGCTGAGGGGCTCCGGCTGGCACAGCAGTCGGGCTCAGTACAAAGTATGGTGGCAACTCGCTACCGATACGGTCAACTGCTGCGCCTGACACATCATTATGAAGCTGCCGAGATGTCCCTTTCAGAAGCGCTGGAAGCTTCGGAAACGGTACGTCCCTTTTACATCCGCATCCGGTACGAATTGGCCTTGATCTTTGAACAGCAAGGTAACATTGAACACGCTGTCCGTATCTATCGGACGGCCATGAATACACCGCTTTCCACCTATTCTGTTGCAGAACTGGAAGCCTACAACAAGGCACATAAAAACTACATCCATCTACGCTTTCGAGTGCTTGAACAGGAACAAACGCGCTTCCAACTCGCACTCGGCCTCCTTCTTTTTCTGAGCTTTGGGGGCGGCGTAGTATTCCTTCTCTTCCTGCGTCGTCGAGCACCCACCGTAGTGAGTCGGCTCGATGATTCGCCTGACCTCATCTACCCCCTGCCTACCGGCGAGACGCTCGAACACCTGGAACAAAGGTTTCAACAGACCTTCGAACCGGCCCTGTTTAGCCGCCGCCTGGCCAGGCTCTACGCTGCACTCTTCAATCCAGCCCTTCTCCTCCCTTACCTCAAAGATCCGTGCCTGGCACGCCAGGTCGATACCGGTCACATCGCCAACAACACGGCCCTCTTTCTCTGCCTCGCCGCCGCCGAAACGGCCCGCGAGGGTCGGACCTTCAGTGACAACCCGGCCAACACCCTGTCGGTCTATTTGCGACGTGAATTCAAGAAGCGGAACTGGCCCTGGCCGACCCATCCTCTGGCCTGGAGACAGTATCTTATGCACCACCACGTCGATGCGCTTTGCTGGAAGCACCGCGCGCAGGCAACTCCAAAGATACCGGCGCGTTAGAAGGACGCTCTGTATTTTGGACTTTAGATGTACGACATCCCTCACCCGTTTTGAATGTGCCCCGACCATTCCATCCAGCATCTAAGATCCAAGTCCTAAAATCGACCAGACGGTTTCTTTCCGCTTTATGAACTGGAAACTCCTCAATCGCATCGTAGCGGCGGCCGTGTTCGTCTATGCCCTGGTGCTCTATGTGCTCACCGTCGCGCCGACGGCGTCGTTCTGGGATGCTGGAGAATTCATCGCCATCGCGCACGGCCTGCAAGTCTCACATCCGCCGGGTGCGCCGTTCTTCATGCTCGTGGGCCGGCTGTTTTCCATCGTGCTGAGCCCCTTCCTCGGTCCCATCGCCGGGTCCGGCTCCGTCGCGCTGTCCATCAACCTCATCTCGGTGCTCGCCAGCGCCCTGACGGTGCTACTGACCTACCTGATCATCGTACGCCTGGTGCGCGAGTGGCAGGGCGACCCGGCCACCTGGACGACGGCGCAACGCATCCTGGCCGTCACGGGGGGCCTCGTCGGTGCCTGCACGTTTGCCGTGACGGATTCGTTCTGGTTCAACGCGGTCGAAGCCGAGGTCTACGCCCTGTCGATGTTTTTCACCGCGATGGTGATCTGGCTGATCATGAAGTGGAGCGAGCAGGCCCAACAAGAAGAATCGCGCCTGTCGGGCGGGCAGCATCCCTTCGGCCTGCAGGCCAACCGCTACCTCGTGCTGATCGCCTACCTCTTCGGCCTGGCCACCGGCGTGCACCTGCTCAACCTGCTCGCCATCTTCTTCATCGCCCTCATCTTTTTCTTTACCGAGTTTGAACGCCCCGACTGGCCCCGAGCCAAGCGATGGAAAGGGATCGTGATAGCCGGTGTCATCTCAGCGATTGGATTCCTGCTCGTCTACCCCGGCATCATCCAGACGCTGCCCGACCTGGCCGGGCAAACCGGGTGGCCGCTCACGTTCTTGTTTGCCGTGCTCGGGCTGGTCGTCGCAGGGGTCTATTACACGCAGCAGCGGCGCATGCAGGTATCCAATCTGGTCATGCTCTCGGTGCTGATGGTGCTGATCGGCTACTCGACCTACGCGCTGATCTTCATTCGAAGTGCCGCCGATCCGCCCATCGACGAGAACGACCCGGAGACGGCGGAAGCGATTGTCTCGTATCTCAAGCGCGAGCAATACGGAGCAACGCCCCTGCTCAAAGGAGCCGCTTTCGATAACCGCACCGGGCGCGTGGGAGAGGACGAGAAAGTCTTCCCACGCCGCTATTCGCTGCAATCGTCGCACTGGCGCGCCTACGCCCGCTACGACTCGGACCTGGAATTCTTCGTGCAATACCAGGTGGGCTGGATGTATGTCCGGTATTTCCTGTGGAACTTTGCCGGGAAAGAAAGCGACATCCAGGACTCGCGCTGGCTCACCGGCATTCCCTTCCTTGACGGCGAACCCGACCACCTGCTCCAGACCCCCAGCGAGCAGGCAAGCCGCAACGTCTACTACATGCTGCCCCTCCTGCTCGGGCTGCTCGGCGGCCTGTTCCATTTCTACCGCGACTGGCGACGTGCCTTCAGCGTGCTCGTCCTGTTCTTCGTCACCGGCATCGGCATCATCCTCTATCTGAACCAGACCCCGATGCAACCCCGCGAGCGGGACTATTCGTACGTAGCCAGCTTCTTCGCCTTCAGCCTCTGGGTGGGGATCGGGGCAACGGGCCTGATGCAACTGGTCTGGGAGGCGATCCAGGAGAAGGCCGAAACGCTGCAACATAGCGTGCTGGTGGCCCTGGGCGTGCTGCTCTTCCTGGCCGTGCCCGGATGGATGGTCCTCGAAAACTACGACGACCATGACCGCTCGGGCCGCTACGTCGCGCCGGAGTATGCCTACAATATGCTCATGAGCCTGGAGCAAGACGCCATCGTCTTTACCAACGGCGATAACGACACCTTCCCACTGTGGTATCTGCAAGAGGTCGAAGGGGTCCGCCGGGACGTGCGCGTCGTGAACCTTTCGCTGCTCAATACGCCGTGGTACGTGCGGCAACTCAAAGATCAGTTTTCGCGCGATTCGGCCCCGTTGCCCATTTCGATTCCCGAGAGCGACATCGACCGGCTGAGCATCGTCCAGTGGGAACCGGGCGACGTGCTCCTCCCCGTCGATACGGACCGGCTCATCGAATCGTCGGAGGTGTACATTGCCCAGGAAGACATCGACCAGATCGAGAGCCCGATGCGTTGGACGCTGCGCGGTCGCCCCTTCGGTCCCAATTTTAGCGTGCTCTACGGGGCCGACGTCATGGCACTCGACATCCTGCGCACCAACGCCGAACAGGGCTGGAAACGACCCATCTACTTCGCCGTCACCGTCAGCCCCGACGGGCAACTGGACCTGCAAAACTACTTCCAACTGGAGGGCCAGGCCTTCCGTGTCGTCCCCATCCGGCACAACGAACCGCTGGGCCGCGTGGTGCCTTCGCTCACTC
>JBHHWM010000265.1:0-6628 GCA_046756545.1 Rhodothermales bacterium
TCGGCGTCGGCCAGGGCTTTGAGGGCAAAAAGCATCACAACGTCGCCGCCTTTCATGTCGTTGATGCCGGGGCCGGTAGCGAGCGTGTCGTGTCGTTCAAAGCGCTGGAACGGGCTGTCCCGCTCGAACACGGTATCGAGGTGGCCGATGAGCAGGAACCGCTTTCCTGAGGCTCCTTTTGTCTCGGCGAAGAGATGCCCGGCCCGGTTGACGTCCTCGGGCAAGGCGTACCAGGTCGTTTCAAAACCAAGCGCCTCATACTCCCGCTCGAAGACGCGTCCGACCTCGCGTACGCCGTCGTGGTTCATGGTTCCACTGTTGATGTTAACCACTTCTTCGAGGAGCAAGACGGCTTCTTCCTGATGGTCCTCGGCATATGCCACGATCCTTCGTTCAATGTCGGATAACGTCTGGGCAAGGGCCGGTTGGACCCACAGTGACGGGACGATACCGACGAGGAGCAGGCTGAAAAGGGGCGAGAGGAATGAGCGGTCCATCGACATGGTATTAATCATCGGGTGTAAGATTCGAGAAGGCGAGCCCAAAGTAGGCACCGCCAGGAAAACCGGCAAGGTATGCGATAGTCTCCCTGAGTGTGGACAATTCGATGCCAACTTCCATTCCGGGCCGTATATTCGAGGCGTTATCTATACACGACAGAGCCAAAATGCGTGTTCGTACCGTCAGCTTTATCCTCACCGCTATTTGTGTGTTGGGTGTTTCAGGAGTCGGGGTGTGGATGGTATGGAACGGCCTACAGGGCGACCCTGACGGAGAGAGGCGGAGAGAGGCGGGGTATGTAGGGAAAGCATCTTGTACCGGTTGTCACGCCCGTGAGGTTGAACGCTGGTCCGGCTCCCATCACGACCTTTCCATGCAGGACGCGAGGGAATCCACGGTACTGGGTAATTTCAACCAGGTCTCCTTCACGCACTTCGATCTTACATCCACATTCTTTCAACGAGACGGGAAATACTACGCGAACACTGAGGGTCCTGATGGTCAACTCAGCGATTTCGAAATACGGTATACGTTCGGCGTTTATCCGTTGCAGCAGTACCTCGTGGCCTTTCCGGGAGGGCGCTATCAGGTACTGAACATGGCCTGGGATAGCCGATCAGATGAGCAGGGCGGGCAACGTTGGTTTCATCTTTATCCGGACGAACGGATCCCACCCGGCGATGTGCTTCACTGGACCGAACCCCTCCATCGATGGAACTACATGTGTGCCTCGTGTCACTCGACCAATCTGAAGAAAGGGTATGATGTAGAAACGGATCAATACACGACGTCTTGGTCGGAGGTCGATGTTTCCTGTGAGGCGTGCCACGGCCCTGCGTCTCAACACCTGGAGTGGGCGAATGCAGGGGAGGAAGAAAAAGTAACCTTTCAAGATAAAGGGTTGCTCGTCCCACTCGGTGAGGCGAAGGAAGCACGCTGGGAGCAGGATGCTTCGAGGAATGCCCCACGACGCCATCCTCCATTACAAGGAAGCGTCCAGGTGGAGACCTGTGCCCGTTGCCATGCCCGCAGGACATCCCTCTCCGAAGACGATCTTCCGGGACACCCCCTGCTGAACGCGCATCGCCCTGCATTGCTGGAAGAAAACCTGTATTACGCCGACGGTCAGATGCAGGACGAGGTGTATGTCTACGGGTCGTTTATCCAGAGCAAAATGTACGGTGCCGGTGTCGTCTGTACCGATTGTCACGAGGCGCATAGCCTGGAACTGAAGGCACCGGGCAATTCGGTGTGTTCTCGTTGCCACCTGTCAACGACATTCGATGTACCGACGCATCATCATCATCTCCCGGAATCCGAAGGTGCTCGCTGCGTGGACTGTCACATGCCGGAGAGGATCTACATGGGAGTGGATCCACGCCGCGATCATAGCCTCCGGATCCCACGACCGGATCTGTCTCAGACACTGGGGACGCCGAATGCATGTAATCAGTGCCACGAGAATCGCTCAGCAGAATGGGCTGCCGATAAAATGGTCGAATGGTATGGCATAGGATGGAAATCACAGACCCATTACGGCGAGACGTTGCACATGGGACGCAGCGGAGGAGCAGACGCGGAGTCTTCCCTGGTTCAAGTTGCCGGAGACGTAGAGCAGCCGGCTATCGCACGGGCGACGGCCTTATCGCTGCTCGGCAAATACGGCACCCCGGCGGCACGCCAGACGATTCGAGCCGGGCTTCTGGACAAAGATGGCCTTCTGCGGTTAGCTGCCTTGAACGCCCTGGGCAGTGAGGATTCGAGGTCCTGGTTTGAAGCTGTCTATCCCTTGCTTTCCGATTCGCTCGGGTCCGTTCGGATCGAAGCGGCTCGCGTGCTGGCTCCGCTTCCGGCGCATGAGATGACTGAGCACCAGCGCTCACTTCTCGAAGAAGGCCTTGGTGAGTACGAGGCTGCACAACTATTGAATGCCGATAGGCCCGAGGCTCACCTGAACCTCGGATTATTGTACGCTTCGCAGGGACGGCTGGATCGGGCGGAGAACGCGTATCGTTCGGCGATAAAGCGTGCTCCATGGTTTACGCAGGCCTACATAAACCTCGCCGATCTCTACCGGGTTCAAGGACGGGATGACGAAGGGGAACGATTGCTTCGGGAAGCGCTGGCGATTCAGCCGGATGAGCCGGTCGTATACCATGTCCTGGGGCTGCTCCTTGTGCGTAAAGGACGGACCGCCGAGGCTGTGGAGGCCCTGGGTAAGGCCGTGGCGCTGCGACCGGATAACCTGCGCTTCAGTTATGTCTATGGCGTGGCTTTGCATTCCATCGGCACATCGAATCGCGCAGTCGATGTGTTGGAACAGGCGTACCGTCGGCATCCTCGTGATCGTGAATTGCTCCGGGCGTTGGTCACCATCAACCTGGATCGCGGGGCTAATGATGCTGCCTTGAAGTATGTCCGTGAACTCATCGCCCTGGCACCAGAGGATCCGGAACTCCGCCGGATTTTGGAACAGATTCAGGCCGGGGATCCACAATGATGCAAACCGGGCGAGACGGCGTGCATACAAATACCCTGTACGTTCGTAGGGAACTGTGTTCGTTATGAAAAACAAGTACCGACCCTGCACTCGTCCCCTGGCCGTGTCATCATACGATCATTTATTTCGAACTCATGCCACTTGATCCATCGACCTCGAAAAAGCCTGCGCTGAATGAAGACGATGCGAAGTTGAGCAAAACGGTCCTGGAGGATCTGAAACGAGGCGATTTCCAGAGGAGCTTCAACCAGGATCTGCGAGATATCTATCAGTTCTATCTGGACAAGAAGACCAGGGACGAACTGGCGCAGATGGGGCAGTTCAACCGTTGGGTGTATCTCACTTCCTGGCTGTTGAAGAGTAGTTTCTTAAAGCTTCCTCCCTCACGACGCCTGTTGCTTCTGGCCGGATTGTTCTTCTTCTTACACGGCGTACTCGGTTTCACTGCGTCGTTTGTTATTGGATTTATTACAGTGCTCTTCGTCCTGTTGCTTGAGTTGAAAGATAAACTGCTTGCTCAGGATGAACTGGAAACCGGGCGGGCGGTTCAGTTGGCTTTGATGCCGACTGAGCATCCGTCGATACCGGGATGGGAAACCTGGCTCTATACCAGCCCGGCAAATGAAGTAGGGGGGATCTGGTCGATTATCTGATGATCGAGGATAATAGGCTCGGCATCGCCCTGGGTGATGTAGCCGGGAAGGGGTTGGGGGCCGCGATGTTTATGGCAAAGTTGCAATCCACCCTGCGGGCTATCGCTCCCAACTTTGAATCCCTGGCTGCACTGGGAGCCCAGGTTAATGCCATTTTCCGTCGGGACGGGTTGCCCAGCCGGTTCGTATCGCTCGTCTATCTCGAACTGGAACCGAACAACGGTGCTGTTCGACTCCTGAATGCAGGACACCTGCCGCCCCTGGTCGTGCGGGGAGAGACGGTTGAGGAATTACCCAAGGGGTCGCCGGCACTAGGTATCATGTCTGATGTGGACTATACGGAACAGCACGTGCGGCTTTCGGAGCATGATTTCCTGCTGGTCTATTCAGACGGCTTAACCGAAGCACGTAACGAACAAGGGGATTTCTTTGAAACGCAACGGTTGAAAGAGTTGCTACCGTCGTTAAGTGGACTCACGGCGCGTAGAACAGGCGAACGGCTGCTGTCAGCCGTCAAAGCGTTTGAAGGTGATACCCGTCCCAGCGACGATTTGTCGTTGGTTCTTCTGAAGCGGACAGGGGCCGTAAAACGACTGGCTTCCTCCAAAGCAGAAGAGTAAGAATCATGGCTTCCATGTCCCCTGAGCGACGGCGGGAACGAAGGAAGCCAACCCCTCCGGCTTCCAGGCAATCGTGCGTTCCTGTTCCGCGCTCATGTAGGCGGTCATGAGCAGTTCCATGACGTCCAGTCCGGCATGAAAATCGAGTTCCGGTTGACGGCCTTCGAGGAAGCAGCGCACGAAGTGCCGGTTCTCATCCTCGTAGCCGTACTCTGCCGCCTCGTTGCCTACCAGGGGCATTAAGCCCTGCTCCGCATTTTGTTTTTCGACCAGGTCTTCGCCCACGCGGCCCTGCACTCGGCGGCTGAAGAACAGCCGGGCTCCGCTGTCGAGCGAGTTGACGGCGAGAGAATATTCAGGACCAAGCAGTTCGGAACTCAGGCGCAGACCGGCCCCCACAAAGCTCCATGATGTCGTCGTTTCCGCGATGAGCGGGTGTCCGACTTCGTCGACGTACTCTATCGTAGCGCGGGCGAAGTCTTCGGAGGGACGATTTTCATAGTCTACTTCGGGTCCCATTTGCTCGCTCAGGAGACGGGCATATTCCGGACGCGACCACTTGAGGCTGGCTATCTGTGCCGACACTTTGACCGGGCGGATGCTGTGACGCGGCGCACCGGGCTCGGTGAGCAAGAACCGGGCAACTTCGACGCTGTGGCACATCATATCGTTGAGTACGCCGCCGCCCTGTAAGTCTCCCTGCCAGAACCAGGGCCTATGTGGGCCGCTGTGCTCTTCGGCAGCGCGGGCCAGATACGGGCGACCGGCAAGGGCGGCTCCACGTCGCCAGGCGATTTCTTTTCCTCGAACGAGCCCCGGCGAAAACAACTGGTCCTCCAGGTAGCCGTGCAGCACCCCCGCTTCTTCTACCAGCGCTACCACTCGTTCCGCCTCGCCCACATTCCGAGCCAACGGTTTCTCGCACGCGATGCCGACTAAATCGCCTTTGCCGGACCTCAGCGCATGCACGATCTCCTCCATGTTTTCGACGCGGCGGTGATTGGGGCCGCAGATCCAGAGACAGTCTATCTCGGAGTCTGCGACCATGGCTTCAATCGAGGGGAACGCTCGGGCATTGCCAACATGGAGCGTGCGAGCTAACGATGCCGCTTCTTCGGCGTGCGCGCGGTTGGGGCTCCAGATACCGAGCACGTCGGCATCTCGAACAGCCTGCCATGACTGGATGTGAAACCGGGTGATGAACCCGCTTCCGATGAACCCGATGCCGAGTCTTCTTTTTCGCTGCATCAATGCGTTGCTTCTGGAGGGAAAGTGTTCCGAGAGAGCCTATTTTAAGAAGAGCATGGTCTTGACCGCAACGGCCTCGCCAACCGTCAACTCGTAATAGTATACACCGCTTCCCACCAGGTTGCCGTTATGGTCAGTGCCCTGCCACTCGAAGGAATACGTACCCGGATGCTGGAAGCCCTGGACGAGCGTCCTCAACTCTGTCCCTAGCAGATTGTAAATGCGGAGGCGTACATCGGCCTCGTGATTCAGGCTGTAGCGTATTGTGGTTGACGGGTTAAAGGGGTTGGGATAATTTTGTTCAAGCGTGAAAGAACCTGGACTATCTGGTTTTTCTTCAACAGCGGTGGGTGTGGGTAATGCGAGTGCGATCCCCTGTGGGACGCTGAGACCAGATACAATCGTCTCCGCAGAAGTCCCATCGAGATGGGCACTCTGAAGTGTCGACGCATTCTGGTCGGACCAGTACATTTTGCCAGCAGCCAGATCCAGATCGATGCCTTGGGTACTGCGTTGGTCCGAGATCAGGGTTTCGAGCGAAGAACCGTCGAGATTGGCCCGCTGCACCTGATCGCCATTGGTGAGGTAGAGCTTCCCGCCGTTGCTGTCCAGAGCGACGTCGGTCGGGAAGGAAAGCCCCGTTATCACGTCTTCTATATTGCTTCCGTCGAGGTTCGAACGTCGGACTGAACCGGAGTTAAACTCGGTCCAGTACATCTTCCCTCCGTTCAAGTCAATCGCTAACCCGTCGGAGAGACTGGCGTCGACCAGGGTCTCGACGTTGGTTCCATCATAATTGGCCCGTTTCTTTCTCCCTCCTTCGCTCCAGTAAATCTTGCTGCCGGCCGCCGTAATGGATCTTGGGTTATATTCCGTAAAGATCATGTCCTCAACGTTCGTCCCGTCAGGATCGGAGCGTTGAATTTTCAAAGCCTGAAAATCAACCCAGTAAATCTTGTTCACAGCTGGGACGAAGATGATATCTTTGGGAGAGGAGATGATCGAGGTAACCAGGTCTTCCCTCATGGAGCCGTCCATATTGGCTCGCTGGATCGCTCGGGCCGTCGAGAAATACATCTTTCCGCCGGCTGGATCGAGCGTCATGC
>JBHHWM010000266.1:0-6621 GCA_046756545.1 Rhodothermales bacterium
TACGGGGCTTGAAATATTGCCGAGCGAATCGGATGAACCACGTTATCCGGTGATCATCTTGACCGGTCACGGCGACGAGCGTGTTGCCGTCGAGGCCATGAAGACCGGGGCGCTCGACTACGTGGTCAAGTCCGAAGCGACGCTTGCTGAGCTTCCCTACCGGGTCGAGCGCGTGCTGCGCGAGTGGAATCTCATGGTGCTGCGTAAGCACACCGAGCACTCACTGCGTGAGAGTGAAGAACTCAATCGTCGTATCCTGGAAGCTGTACCGGGAGGGATCGTACGGGTGTCGGTCGAAGGAGGGATCCTCTTTGCCAATGCCGAAGCGCAGCGCATCCTGGGGCTTTCGTATGATGAACGAACGGCCTCTTATGTCGAAGAGGAGGATCTTATGATCCTGCGGGAAGATGGAAGCCCGTGCCCTGATGAAGAGCATCCGGTCCATCGATGCTTACAGACGGGCACCCCGCACCCTCCCGTCACGATGGGTGTGCGTCGCCGGGGCGGCATGCTGACGTGGGCCGTCTTCACCGCCGTGCCTACCCTCGATCCGCACACCGGGCAGTTGACCGGGGCTGTGGCAACGTTTCTGGACGTCACCGAGCGAAAACGGGCGGAAGACACCGCGCGACAGGCCCAGCAACAACTGTTGCGCCAACAGCAGCGGGAGAAAAAACACGTCGAAACCCAACTCGACAAGGCCAAGAGCCAACTCGTCCGCCAAACCCGTCTGGCTACGATTGGACAGATAGCGGCCAGCATTGCCCACGAACTCCGAAATCCGCTCGGTGCCGTACGCAACGCCGCGTATTACTTACATCGCCGCATCCCCGCTGAGGACGCTACGTGGGAAGAGTATCTCGATATTATCGAGCAGGAGGTCGGCACGGCGGATCAGATCATCAGTAACCTGATGGAGATGAGCCGGGCGAAAGATCCGGTCAAGCAACGAGTAGAACTTTCTCGGGTCGTGCATGATGCTTTCGGTCGGGTCAAGCATACCCACGAGGTCAAGCTGGTTTGTGCGTTTGAACCCGGTGCCTGCGTGGTGCTGGCCGATCCGGGGCAATTGCAGCAGGTGTTGGGAAATCTGTTGACCAATGCGGTGCAGGCGATGGGCGCTGGGGGGCACATAAAGATTGAGGCACGGCAGGAGGCGGCGTTCGATATGATCAGGGTGGTGGACGATGGGCCTGGCGTGAATGCCGGCATCCGCCATCGCATCTTTGAACCCCTGTATACCACCAAGGCGAAGGGGACCGGTCTGGGGCTCGCCATTTGTCGGCAAATCATCGAGCGTCACGGAGGCCGGCTCGATCTGGAGGAGGCCGATGCGCCGGGGGCCGTTTTTTGCATCCGGCTGCCTCGTTTCCATGCCGAGGCGGATCTTTCATAACGGGATCCGCAGAGACCACATTTCGGACCGAGGAATATCGTTTGCAGGGTTGTTTTTTTTCCTGAATCGTTGCATTATAGAGAGGGCCTTGATGCGGTCACTCACGCCATGTCCAGAGAATGCTCAGAGGGCTGGTGACAGACATCCAGGCTTGCGCTTTTGAAGGCGCATTGCTTGGTTGCTCTTTGTGTTCAATGTCTTTGTTACCCCACCGACAAGACGTTGGATTGTACTCGGTGCTGGAGGATGTTCGAGAAATCGAAACCCTAGGGCACTAGGAGGCAAAGGTCAACGCGAATAGCATTACGCCCTGCGTTTGCCCCGACGGCAAGGGCCATACGAGACAACCGTTACGTGTATCCTTATGGCTTGTTGGGAATAATCGGATGCGCTCTTTCCTGATTCTGGCTGTACAGCGGAAGCGTATCGAGCCGTAGGAAGCATATATAGCTGCTTTAGTAGCTTTTTATAACCATAAACAGCAGATTGCAGAGAGGTCTATGAAGGAGTGTCCCTCTGGAAATCGTAGCGTTTCGTCCGGCATTCTTCGGGATATTCAACGCGTTGAGTCCGGGTTTCCTGTTTCGCACGTCGGCAAGGCGAGGAAAGCGAGCAAGCCTGCGATGGGAAGATCGCCTTGCGGTGCATCCTACGCGGGACGTCGGGATTGGTACCCCACCGGTCGTCGGGCTGTAGGTAGGACGGGGACGGACGGTTCTGAACACAGATTGGGCGAAGCCGAATTGCCCAACGCAGAAACGGATAGCAGGCCCGCATTATAAGCCGGAGTCGCTACGCATAGAGTACATAACGCGATGCAGCAAAGGGACATGTCCAGGGTCATAGTGGAAGACACGTTGCAAGGCACGGAGCGACAGCCGGTAGCAAGCATATTGATTGTGGAGGATAACGATGCACAGCGGAAGATTCTCCAAGACTTGATGCAGGATGAGGGGTTCGAACCGGTGGCCTGCTCCAATGCAACGACTGCTATCGAACAGGTGCGGCAAAGAGCCTTTGCCGTAGCCATCGTTGATCAGCGTTTGCCCGAGATGAGTGGTACTGAACTGATTGAGCAGGTAAGGGAAACGCGAGAGGGGATTCGAACGATCATCCATACCGGGTATGGTTCGTTCGAGTCGGCCAAGGAAGCCGTCAACCTGGGCGTTTTTGCGTACGTCGAGAAACTGGGTCCCCCGGCGGAGTTGATTCGGCATGTGCACCGGGCGGTGCAGGATTGGATGGCCGAAGCCCTCCAGCGTAGCGAAGAGAAATACCGTCAACTCGTCGATTCCGTACAGGCTATCGTCTGGCGGAGTGATCCGGCAACCGCGCAGTTTACCTTCGTCAGCCGGGAGGCAGAGACGATGCTGGGCTATCCGGTGGATCGCTGGCTGCACGAACCTACCTTCTGGCAAGGTCATATCCATCCGGACGACAGGGACTGGGTTGTCGAGCGGTGTATGCAGGCCACGGTGGATCAGCAATCTCAGGAGTTCGAGTACCGCATGGTGGACACCGCCGGGCGCATCGTGTGGTTACGGGATTTTGTGAACATCATCCTGGAAGACGGCCGCCCCAGAGAACTGGTCGGTGTGATGATCGACATCACCGAGCGCAAGCAGTTCGAAGAGGCGTTGCGAGAGAGTGAGGAACGCCTGAAGGAGGCGCAACGGCTGGCCCACATCGGAAGTTGGGAACTGGACCTGATAACCGGGCGGCTGGTCTGGTCCGACGAGATGTACCGGATTCACGGCATCCCGCCGGGGTCTTTCGAGGGCGATGTAGAGGCGTTCATAACCACGACCGTTCATCCCGAGGATCACCTTCGGGTGGAGCAGACGGTGCAGTGCGCGTTGGACGATTGCGCGGCGTTCAAGCTGGATTACCGCATCCTGCGCCCGGATGGTACCCGGCGGTGCGTGTCTGCCCAGGGTAAGGTGTTGTGTGACGGTCGGGGCGAAGCCGTGCGTATGGTGGGCGTGGTGCAGGACATCACCGAGCGTAAACAGGCCGAGGTTGCGCTCCGCCGAAGCGAGAAGAGCTTTCGCCTGATGTTTGCGCACAATCCGCTGCCGATGTGGGTCTATGATCGGGAGACGTTTGCCTTCCTCGACGTGAATGATGCGGCCCTTGAGCACTATGGATATACCCGCGAGGAATTCCTGTCGATGTCCATTTCGGATCTCTGGCCCGTGGATGATATTCCACGTTTCCATCGTTATATTGAGACCATGACGGAGGCGGTTCAGATGGTTTCTGAATGGAAACACCGGAAAAAAGACGGGGCGGTTATCGACGTCGAAATTACGGCGCACGCGTTTCCCTATCGAGAGCGCCCCGGGCAACTCGTGTTGGCCAATGATGTCACCGAACGCAAGCGACTGGAGAAGGAAATCCTGGAAATCAGTAGCCGGGAGCAACGCCGCATTGGACAGGACCTCCACGACGAGCTGGGCCAGTTACTCACGGGTATCGGTTTTCGTATCGAGGAATTGAAAGGTGATTTGGGCGAAGAAGGGTTGACGCTGGCTGCCGATACGGCGGAAATCGGGCAATTGGTCGAGAAGGCTATCGCGCAAACGCGCGCGCTGGCACGGGGACTCAACCCTGTCGATGTGGAACAACAAGACCTGGCCACGGCCCTGCGTGAATTAACGCTCCTGGCCAAGGGAATATACGGCGTGTCGTGTATCTTTGAATGCGAGGCCCTGGTCCATGTCGATAACCAGGACGTGGCTACCCACGTGTATCGCATCGTTCAGGAGTCTATGAACAATGCGATCAAACATGCGCAGGCTTCGCGGATTCACGTGGCTCTACGACAAACAGGAGAGGTCATCACGTTGACGATCAGCGACAACGGGGTCGGTATTTCTCCGGCGAGTCATCGCCGGGAAGGAATGGGGTTGCGCATCATGGATTATCGCACCCGCATGATCGGGGGGACCTTCGAGGTTCGCCCCCGGAGTGCCGGCGGCACTGAGGTCCTCTGCCGGTTCCCCGCCACGTCCGTTCAACAGTCGGTTGTATAGGTCTGGAGATATGTCTCAAAAAGTAATGCTCATAGACGATCATCCCGTCGTGCGGGAGGGGATTCGTCGCCTCATCGAAAAGGAACCGGGGCTCACGTTTTGTGGCGAAGCCGAAGACGCGCATGAAGCGCTCGCCTTGATCGAGCAGGAACGCCCCGACGTGATCGTTCTGGACTTATCGCTCAAGAGTTCCAGCGGTTTCGATCTCATCTTCGACGTCAAGCAGCGCTGGGAAGGGGTGCGGATCCTGGTGCTGTCGATGCATCGAGAAGACGTGTGGGCCGAGCGGGTGTTACGGGCGGGTGCTTCGGGCTATATAATGAAGCAAGAGGCTCCCAAGAAGGTCATCTCGGCCATCTGGGCAGTGTTGAACGGATCCATCTACGTGAGCGAGAAGGTGTCTGCCGGGATCTTGCAAAATATGGCCGGCAAGCGCACGCCCGCTTCGTCCATCGATAGCCTGAGCGACCGCGAATTGCAAGTCTTCCAAATGATAGGGGAAGGGCTTACGCACCAGCAAATCGCGGAGAAGCTCATGCTCAGTGTCAAGACGATCGAATCGCACGTTGAGCACATCAAAGATAAGATGCGGGTAAGCAGTGGACGCGAACTGCTCCAGCGCGCCATTGAGTGGGTCTTGCGCTCCCAGCGTCAGGAGTCTACCTGACGTCTCATCAAGCCCGTCACACGTCGAGGCTGCGGGGCTTTTTCTTCGATAACGACGGCCTCCGGCAGGGTGTTGGGGAAAATCCCCATTGCTAAAGGGGGACGGCTCCTATTTCCAGCAGAGAACGGGGTTCCGATATTGATTCCAGCAATACCTGGCAGCAGGCATGCGTTCGATGATCGGTAGTAGGTCCGTTGTGAAGTAGGGAGTCCGTGGTGTGCAAAACAGGAACCTCGATCATCGGATGCTGCCTGCCAGGCATCATGCCATGCATGGTAGACCGTTGTAGCGCCTGGATGGAGTTTGTGGGCGTTCAGTGATTGGAAGTGGGTATCTGTAGGGTGGGAACAAACACAACTATCAGACAGCGTAGTGTACCTCGATCACTGGACGCCACAATCCAGGATTCCTTGACATCATGCTTGAATCTGAAGAACGCCTCGTGGTTCACCACTTCCAGACGCATCTTCGGTTCAGCCTTGCGCAGCAGTATATGCGAATAAGGTTAATCGATGGGGGTAGAGAACTGGCAGTCTTAGAGGTACGATCAGCAGACGAGTTGTCGACCAAATTGACCCGTGACACATTGCGAAAGCGGGTCTTTTCTGCTGAACAGTTACAGGTTCACTTGTGGCATAGCGGTGCCTGGTGGAACCTCTCTGAAGATCTGTCTGAGTTCTTTTCCTGGATTATAGAAACGGGTGAAGCATCCTTTGATGAAACCCGGCAGTTTGCAAAAGCACCGCTCAGTCGCTCGGACTGGTTGTACGAAGCGGCACGGCAAATGCAAACGCTTCTGACAGTGGCGTCTCAGGCGACGGAAGACCGGATGGAGTGATCCAGTTGATACGCGGTGTGCCTTGCACCTTATAGCCGCGATTCATGGCAGCCTTTCCGACATACATGGGCGTGGGAGATTTAGTAGAGGCATTCCCCGTCAAGAGTTCAGGGCGATGGGGGGAGCGTGATTCAGTACAAGCTCAGTTAGTATCGGCATGTGGGAGGGGGTTGATGAGCGTCCATAAAAAAAGGAACGTGCAGGTTGTTGAGACCCTGGAAGAGTGGCGGAAGGAGCAAGTCAACAGCACGCGAAAGGCGGCCTCACGCCGCGCGTTCGAAGATCGGTTCCAGGCCCTGGCACGTCCCAACTTCGACGTGGCCTATGAGTGCCGGATCGACCTGGAGGCCCCGGCTCGAATCTGCAAGGCGCTGAACGAGGCCCTGCAAAAAATATCCGGCTTTTCTTCGAAGGCATTGGTTGAGCGGGGCGGATGGGAGGCGGTAGTGCATCCCGAGGATCAGGCCGTCGTGGTCAAACATCTTCGCCGGGTTCTCGATGGATGCCGTGATGTATGTGTGTTTCGGATTGTCACTAGGTCGGGGCGGGAACGCTGGCTCGGTAACCTGGTCCGCCCGGTATGGGACGAGGCAAGCCTGCGCGTCGTTCACCTCTACGGCCTGATGAAGGATCTCTCCGCGTACCGGTACACCTGTGACGTTCTCCACGATAGCGACCCCGATGC
>JBHHWM010000267.1:0-6582 GCA_046756545.1 Rhodothermales bacterium
TCCGTCGATGTCATCGAAGATATCACCGAACGCAAGCAGGCAGTCGAAGCCCTGCGAGAAAGCGAAGCCCGCCTGGCTCATGCTCAACGCATGGCACACCTGGGTAGCTGGGAGTGGGATATTCAGCGCGACATCCAACACTGGTCTGACGAAACGTATCGGGTGTTCGGCCTGGATCCTGGTGAGACGGAGGCGAGCTTTGAATCGCTCATGGCCCGCGTACATCCCGACGATGTAGCCCGGGTGAACGAGGCGACCAAGACGGTTGCAGCGGAGAGCCCCCCGCCCCCCTTTGAATATCGTATCATCCGGCCGGACGGCGAAGTCCGCACAATACTAGCCGAGGCCGTGCTTTCCCTGGATGACGCAGGGCAGCCTGCGGTCATGGCCGGAACCATGCTCGACATTACCGAACGTAAGCAGGCCGAAGAAGCGCTCCGCGAGAGCGAAGCCAGAGTCCGCACGATTCTCGAAACGGCCGTCGACGCCATCATCACGATAGATGAAAAAGGCAGCGTCGAAACCTTTAACACGGCGGCTGAACGCATCTTCGGCTATTCGGAGGAAGAAATCGTGGACCGGAATATAAAGATGCTCATGCCGTCGCCCATTCGCGAAGAACACGACCACTATATCCGCACGCATCTTGATACCGGCAAACGAAACATCCTGGGTGCGAGCCGGGAAGCGTCGGGTGTACGCAAAGACGGGTCGGTTTTCCCGATTGAGATTTCTGTAAACGAGGTAGACTTCGGCCGGAGGAAAATATTTACCGGCATCGTGCGCGACATCACCGAGCGTAAGCGGGCCGAAGAAGCCCTCCAACACTACGCCGACGACCTCAAACGAAGCAACCAGGAACTCGAACAGTTCGCCTACATCGCCTCACACGACCTCCAAGAACCCCTGCGCAAAATACAAGCCTTCGGAGACCGCATCCAAGACAAATACCTCCACCTGCTCGACGAACGTCCCCAAGACTACTTCCAACGCATGCAGTCAGCCGCCGCCCGCATGCAGACGCTCATCACCGACCTGTTGGCGCTCTCCCGCGTCACGAGCAAAGCCCAACCCTTCGTCGCGGTGGATCTGGGCGAGGTGGTCTCGGAGGTGCTCTCGGACCTGGAGGTGCAGATCGAGCAGACCGGTGGCCGGGTGGAGGTGGGTGCCTTGCCGGTGGTGGAGGCCGACCGGGTGCAGATGCGCCAGTTGTTTCAGAACCTGATCGGCAACGCGTTGAAGTTTCACCGAGAGGGGGTAGCGCCTCGTGTGCGCATAGGGGGGGAGGTTTCGTGCAACGGGGAGGCGTCGCTGCGTCAGTGTGTGTTGTCGGTGCGGGACAACGGTATTGGGTTTGAGCGGAAGTATGTGGATCGGATATTCAGGCCGTTTCAGCGGTTGCACGGACGGAGTCGGTACGAGGGTACGGGGATCGGGTTGGCGATTTGTGAGAAGATAGTGCAGCGTCATGGAGGGGGTATCACGGTGGAGAGTGAGCCGGGGGAAGGCACGACCTTCTTCATCGCCTTGAACATAGAGCACGTCGGTACGTCCGGTAATCATAGTCTTGTCGAGGGAGCATGAAGCGATTGCGCAAAAAAGGCTGGACCCTTTCTGAAAAGCTGATAGGGCTGGTGTTGATCAGTTCCATCGGTTCCATCGCTGTGATTGCTGTGCATAATGTCGGCAAAGGAACCGCCGCGCTCCTGGAGCAGCAGTCACGGTCGCTGGAGGCGGTACGGATCTCGCGTCAGCATTATATCGAAGACTTCTTCAATGTATTCCAGAAGCAAGTATATACCTTTGCACAAAATGAAATGATCGTTGAGGCCACCGATGCCTTTTCGGTCGCCTTCGAAAGCCTGCCGGAGCAGGTCGGGCACGCCGTCGATGAAGAGAGTGAGGTCTACCGCGCCCTGGAAGATTTCTACCAGCGTGAGTATCGCCCTCGCCTGGAGGAAACCGGAGGCCCATGGAGAGGCCTGACCACGTATATTCCCGCGTCTCCCTCGGCTCGGTTACTGCAGGGGATGTATATCGCCGATAATCCTCACGTCGTCGGTGAAAAACATCTCCTGGACGCAGGCAGTGAGGCGTCAGACTATAACACGCAGCACGCGCATTATCATCCTCGCATCCGCGAGTTCCTCACGTCCTTCGGCTATTATGACATCTTCATCCTCGATCTGGAGGGGAACCTGGTCTACTCGGTATTTAAAGAGACCGATTTTGCCACCAATTTTCTGACCGGGCCTTACCGGGACAGCAACCTTGCGCGAGTGTATAGGAAGGCACTCGGGGCGGAGGACCCCGGTACGGTTTACCTGGAAGATTTCAAGCCGTATGAACCGAGCTACGGCGCAGCCGCCGCCTTCCTTGGTACGCCTGTCTTCAGCGATGGGAAGATGATCGGGGTCGTCGTATTTCAGTTGCCGGTGGACCGGATGAGCGCCATCATGGGAGACACGTCCGGCTTAGGGGAAACCGGTGAAACGTACCTGATCGCTTCGGATCGGTTAATGCGTTCGACCAGCCGGTTCAACCCGGAATCCTCGATTCTCAGGCAGGAAGTCTCTACAGAAGCGGCCCTTCAGGCGTTGGACGGACAACACGGGACGATACGGCAAACGAACTATCGAGGGGTCGATGTGCTTTCGTCCTTCGGGCCGGTGCGCATTCCCGGCCTGAACTGGGCTATCCTGGCCGAGATGGAGATGGCCGAAGTCACTACGCCGGCGGTGACCATGCGCAATGAAATGATAACCTATGGCTTCGGTCTGGGCGGTGTGTTCATTGTGTGTTTCCTGTTTCTTGTCCGGCGCATCGTGTTAGACCCTATCAACCGGCTCGCAGAGGGAACCCGGCGCATCGAACGAGGAGATTATTCGACGCCTGTTGTGATTACATCTTCCGATGAACTGGGCGATCTGGCGCGGGCCATGAATCACATGGCCGAGACCGTTGCTCAAGACCTCGAAGTAAGCCGCCAGGCGCTGTGGAAGAGTGAAGAGAAATACCGGAAGCTGGTCGAATCCGTGCAGGTCATCGTCTGGCACGGAGATCCTGAAACCTTCCAGTTTACCTTCGTCAGTTGCGAGGCCGAATCGATGCTCGGGTACCCGGTTGAGCGGTGGATCGACGAGCCCTCATTCTGGATAGAGCATGTCCATCCCGAAGATCGGGTGTGGGTGCCTTCCTTCTGTGCCGAAGCGACGCGCAAGCTTCAGACCCATGAGTTCGAGTATCGCATGATTGCCGCCGATGGTCGGGTGGTGTGGTTGCGAGATATTGTGAACGTCATCGTCGAGGACGGCAGGGCGAAGGAATCGGTCGGTGTGATGATTGACATCACCGAGCGAAAGCAGGCTGAAGAAGCCCTTCGCGAGAGTGAGGAACGGTTCTCCAAAGCGTTCCATGGCAGCCCGAGCGCCATCACCCTCACCTCCATCAAGGATAACAGGCTGATCGAAGTCAATGAAGGCTTCGAACGCATGTTTGGGTATACGCGAGCCGAAGCCATAGGGCGGTCTTCCTTGGACCTGAACCTGTGGTTGGATCCGGAAGATCGAACCCGGTTGATTTCCGCGTTGCGGGATGAAGGGAAGGTCCGCGAAATGGAGGTCCGGTATCGTACAAAATCGGGAGAGGAGGGCATAGCCGAGGTAACCGCAGATGTCATCGACGTGGGTGGTGAACCCTGTATTCTAGCCGTTGGGCACAACATCACCGCGCGTAAGCGGGCGGAGGAGGTGCTGCGTCGGTCGCAGGAGGAACTCGAGCGCCTGGTAGAAGAACGCACCTCAGAATTGTCGGCAGCCAACGCCCGGTTGGAGCTTCAGAATGCAGCGCTCGAATCCGCCGCCAACGGCATCGTTATCACGGACCGTAAAGGCAACATCGAGTGGGCCAACCCCGCTTTTTCCGCGTTGACGGGGTATCGCATCGAGGAGGTTCTTGGTCGTAACCCTCGCTTCCTCAAGTCCGGGAAGCAAGAGCCCGAATTCTACCAGGACCTGTGGACGACCGTTCTGGCCGGAAAGGTGTGGCACGGTGAGATAATCAACCGGCGGAAGGACGGAAGTTTCTATACCGAAGAGCAGATGATCACGCCCGTGCAGAACGACGAGGGCAAGGTCATGCACTTCATTGCCATCAAGCAGGACGTGACCGAGCGCAAGCGGGCCGAACAGCGGCTCAAGCTGCACGCGCGGGTCCTCGAGAGCATGGCCGAGGGTGTCAGTCTCGCTGATGAAGAAGGTATCATCGTCTATACGAATCCGGCTATGGACGCCATGTTCGGGTACGAACCGGAAGAATTGATCGGTGAGCATGTGACGACGCTGAACACCTATCCTCCGGAAGAGAATGCCCGAGAGGTCGGCGAGATCATTGAACAACTGAAAACCGAAGGGATCTGGCAGGGCGAGTTCATTAATCGCAAAAAAGACGGCACCCCCTTCACTACCGAAGCTTACATCAGCGCCCTGGAGATTGGCGGGAAGATGTACTGGGTCAGCGTTCAGCAAGACATCACCGAGCGCAGGCACGCCGAAGAGGCCTTGCGGGAGAGTGAAGAAAAGTTTTACAAAGCCTTTCACGCGCGTACCGACCCCACGAGTATCGTTTCCCTTGAAAACGGACGCATCCTGGATGTCAACGAGGGCTATTTGCAGGCCTATGGATATCGCCGGGAGGCGGTCGTCGGGAAAACGGCAAGCGGCTTGTCGCTATGGGGAACATCGGATAAACGGAATGCCATGATGGCCCTGTTACATAAACAAGGCCGCCTGCGCAACCTGGAAGTAGAAATGCACACGAGTGCCGGTGAGGCGCGAACCGTCCTGCTTTCTGCCGACCTGATTCACCTGGGCAAGGAACCGTGCATTCTCTTTTCCTCCAGGGATATCACCGAACGGAAAAAGGATGAGGAGCGCCTGGAGCACTCGCTTTCATTGTTTCGCTCAACGCTCGAATCCACCGCCGATGGAATTCTTGTAGTCGATGGTCAAGGTAATATCGTTAGCTTTAATGAAAAGTTTGCGTCGATGTGGCGCATACCTCAGGATATCCTGGCTTCCAGGGATGATGACCGGGCACTGGGGTTTGTGCTGGATCAAGTAGCCGATCCCGAGGCATTTCTGGATCAGGTGAAAGCTTTGTATAGCAATCCTGAAGCGGAAAGCTTCGACACCTTGCATTTCAAAGACGAGCGTGTGTTTGAGCGATATTCCCGACCGCAGCGTATCGGCGATGCCATTGTCGGGCGCGTATGGAGCTTCCGCGACATCACCGAGCGTAAGCGGGCCGAAGAAGCCCTCCAACACTACGCCGACGACCTCAAACGAAGCAACCAGGAACTCGAACAGTTCGCCTACATCGCCTCACACGACCTCCAAGAACCCCTGCGCAAAATACAAGCCTTCGGAGACCGCATCCAAGACAAATACCTCCACCTGCTCGACGAACGTCCCCAAGACTACTTCCAACGCATGCAGTCAGCCGCCGCCCGCATGCAGACGCTCATCACCGACCTGTTGGCGCTCTCCCGCGTCACGAGCAAAGCCCAACCCTTCGTCGCGGTGGATCTGGGCGAGGTGGTCTCGGAGGTGCTCTCGGACCTGGAGGTGCAGATCGAGCAGACCGGTGGCCGGGTGGAGGTGGGTGCCTTGCCGGTGGTGGAGGCCGACCGGGTGCAGATGCGCCAGTTGTTTCAGAACCTGATCGGCAACGCGTTGAAGTTTCACCGAGAGGGGGTAGCGCCTCGTGTGCGCATAGGGGGGGAGGTTTCGTGCAACGGGGAGGCGTCGCTGCGTCAGTGTGTGTTGTCGGTGCGGGACAACGGTATTGGGTTTGAGCGGAAGTATGTGGATCGGATATTCAGGCCGTTTCAGCGGTTGCACGGACGGAGTCGGTACGAGGGTACGGGGATCGGGTTGGCGATTTGTGAGAAGATAGTGCAGCGTCATGGAGGGGGTATCACGGTGGAGAGTGAGCCGGGGGAAGGCACGACCTTCTTCATTGCCTTGAACAAACATGTAAACGGAGAGATATCGTAATGGAAGTGCTGAATAATACTGTAACCGTGTTGATTGCAGACGATGACCCGGAAGATCGGATGTTGATCTTGGATGCTTTCGAAGAAAACCGTCTGGCGAACGACTTGCGGTTTGTCGAGGACGGGGAAGAGCTCCTCGACTATCTGTATCGGCGCAACCACTATGAAGACCCGTGCACCTCTCCGATTCCTGGATTAATCCTCCTGGATTTGAACATGCCGCGCAAGGATGGCCGGGAAGCTCTCGAGGAGATCAAGAAGGATCCGCGGTTACGCAAGATACCGATTGTAGTGATGACGACATCCAAGGCGGAGGAAGACATCGCGCGTAGTTACGATCTGGGCGTCAACTCCTTCGTGACGAAGCCGGTTACGTTTCGGGGACTGGTAGAAGTCATCAAGAAGCTCAGTGTGTACTGGTTCCAGATCGTCAAACTTCCTCCCTCTTCAAAGTGAGTAAAACCGTACCTGAAACGATGAGTGAAGACCTTGTTCGGATCCTGATCGTCGAAGACGACGAAGACGAC
>JBHHWM010000268.1:0-6571 GCA_046756545.1 Rhodothermales bacterium
CGGGGATCGCCACCATCAACGAACTCGATGATGCTTCGCTTGAAAAGGTGGTGCGTCGGGCGGAAGAACTGGCTCGCCTGGCTCCGGAAAACCCGGAATACATGCCGCCGCTGGGACCCCAGGAATACGCCGAGACGCCGACGTTTGTTGAAGCAACCGCCAACATCACCCCTGAATTTCGCGCACAGGTTGCCACCGATAGCATTCGACCGGCGCGGGCCAAAAACGTCACGGCTGCGGGATTCTTGCAGGATAATGCCGGTTTTTCGGCCATGATGAACTCGATGGGCCTCTTTGCCTACAATCGCTCGACGGGGGTGAACTTCTCCGTCACGATGCGCACGGACGACGGAACCGGAAGCGGATACGTCACCCGCGATTACAATGATGTGGGGCGGTTCGACTCGGCGACGGCTTCGCAGATAGCCCTCGACAAGGCGGTCATGTCGCGAGAGGCGCGGGCTATCGAGCCGGGTAAGTACACCGTCATCCTAGAACCGACGGCGGCTATCGGATTGCTGCAAAACCTGATGTTCAATCTGAACGCTCGCCAGGCCGATGAGGGCCGTAGTTTCATGGCCAAAGCCGGGGGAGGCACCAAGCTCGGCGAGAAGATCGTGGACGAGCGCGTAACCATCTATTCCGATCCATCGCATGAAGAAGTACCGACGGCGGCGTGGACCGGGGATGGGCGTCCGCTCAAGCGCACGGTCTGGATCGAAAACGGCGTGGTGAAAAACCTGTTCTACTCCCGCTACTGGGCTGAAAAACAGGGCGTCGAAGCAGTGCCGGGGCCGGCCAACGGCATCATGGAAGGGGGCGATGCCAGCATCGACGACCTCATTGCCGATACCCAACGCGGCATCCTCGTGACCCGTCTCTGGTACATCCGTACGGTCGATCCCCAGACCCTGCTCTATACCGGCCTGACTCGCGACGGAACCTTCTTTATCGAAAACGGGAGGATCAGCTATCCCGTTAAGAACTTTCGCTTCAACGAGAGCCCGATCATCATGTTGAACAACCTGGAGGCTCTCGGGCGACCCATGCGGATCAACGGCAACCTCATCCCGCCGGTCAAAGTGCGTGACTTTACGTTTACCAGCCTCTCGGATGCTGTTTGAGAAAAGGAGATGCGGGGGGCCGGAATGGAAAAGCCGCACAGGCTGAAGTCCGGCTCCCCGTCTCTCTGTTTCCTCAATGTGAAACGATGGATCGGGCAACCTTTATAAAGACAGTCGGTCTCGGCGCCGTGAGCGTGGCGCTGGCACCGTGGGCCAATGCATCGGCAGTGGCGTTTGAACGGCGACGCTCCGATTTTGTCTTCACCAGGCTCCAGTATTTGTCGGGCGATTGGGACGTTGACCAGCGAATGCCCTCGAACGTGCTCAACTCGCTCGTCGAGTATACGACCATCGAGGTGGAGACCCGCGAACGCATCGTGCCGCTCGACAGCGAGGCGGTCTTCGACAGCCCGTTCTGCTACCTCGCCGGCCACAAGCTCGTGGAGTTCACCACGCGGGAGCGCGATCATTTTGAGGCCTACGTGCACAACGGCGGCTTTGTCTTTGTCGATGATTGCAACCACGACATCGACGGCCTCTTCGCACGGTCGTTCGAGGCCCAGGTGGCGGCAATTTTCGGCCCCGATGCCCTCGGGAAGATTCCCAACGATCATGCGCTGTACAGCGCTTTTTTCGAGTTCCCGGACGGGCCTCCGACGACCACCTATGAACTCAATGGCTGGGGCGATGATCTGGTACACGACTACCTCAAAGCCATCGAAATCGACGGGCGTGTCGCGGTGCTCTACAGCAATAAGGATTACGGGTGCGAGTGGGATTACGACTATCGCAACAAGCGGTGGCTGGCAAAGGATAACACGCAGTTCGCCGTCAACATCGTCCTCCACGCGATGACGGCGTAGGTCGTGCTTTGCGCGATGTTATAGGACAGCGAAGAAGCAACTCGCGAGGAATTCTGCCCATGTCGGTTGAATCAGTACTATCCATGCAGGTACGCAGGTACGACACACTCACCGAAGCCGACGTCGATGCGTTGTTGAGGAAGTTAGCGGCGCTACGGCGGGAGATCGGGAAGGTCATCATCGGGCAGCAGCAGGCCGTAGAGGAGCTATTGACGACGTTCGTCGCTGGCGGCCACTGTTTGCTCGAAGGTGTGCCCGGACTGGCCAAGACCCTCATGATCCGCACCCTGGCCGAGGCCGTCCACCTCTCCTTCAGCCGCATCCAATTCACCCCGGACCTGATGCCGACCGACATCATCGGGACCGAGGTGCTCGAAGAAGATCATACGACGGGGCGTCGATTCTTTAAGTTCAACAAAGGGCCGGTCTTCGCCAACGTGCTACTTGCTGACGAGATCAACCGCACGCCGCCCAAAACCCAGGCGGCTCTGCTCGAAGCCATGCAGGAGTTCGAGGTGACCTATGGTGGCGAAACCTATCCGCTGGAACGCCCGTTTTTTGTCCTGGCCACCCAGAATCCCATCGAGCAAGCCGGTACGTACCCCCTCCCCGAAGCGCAACTCGACCGCTTCCTGCTCTATATCACCATCGAGTATCCTGGCGAAGAAGAGGAACTGGAGGTGTTGACGAAGACGACAGGCAGCCTTGCACCGTCGGTCGAACCAGTAATTACGGCTGAAGAAGTGTTGAGTCTTCAAGCGCTGGCGCGAGACGTCACGATCAGCAAGCCCCTGCTGGCGTATGTCAACCGCCTGATACGCGCCACGCGACCTTCGGAACAGGCGTTGGACTTTGTAAAGTCGTGGGTGCGTTGGGGAGCCGGTCCACGGGCCGGGCAGGCGTTGATTCTCACGGCAAAAGCACGCGCGTTGCTTCAGGGTCGTTTTTCGGTCACCCTGGACGACCTTCGCGCCATGGCCTATCCGGCGTTGCGCCATCGGGTGCTGGTCAACTTCAAAGCCGAAGCCGAAGGCATCACCTCTGACGACGTGACGCGAACACTCTTCGACGAAGTCCCGGAACCGAGAAGCCCGCTCGTTTAGGTAACAATGACCAAGGGTACCCATGCCGCATGCCCATCGTTTCATCGATCCCCGTACACTGGCGGCGATCAAGGACCTGGCTCTGATCGCCCGGACCGTGGTGGATGGGTTTATGTTCGGGGGGCATCAAAGCAGAATGGCCGGTATGGGGCTGGAATTCAACCAGTACCGGAGCTATCAGCCGGGCGATGACCTGCGGCGAATCGACTGGAAGTTGTATGCCCGCTCGGACCGGTTCTACGTGCGAGAGTCCGAAGTAGAGACGAGCGTTAGCGTGCGTTTTGTGCTGGATGCCAGTGCCTCCATGCTGCACGAAGAAGATGGGATCTCCAAGTTCGACTACGCTCGCTTCCTGATTGCCGCATTGGCTTTCCTGGCCAGTCGTCAGGGGGATGCGGTGGCGCTCTACGCCTTGCGGGATAGCCGTATCATGGCGCTGGAGCCACAGCGAGGGCCGCAACATTTACATCGGCTGCTGCACAAGCTGGATGAGGTGGAGGCCGGAGGCGTTTGGCCGGAATGGAACGCGGTTGAACAACTGTTCACCGTGGCAGCGCCACGCGGGTTAGTCCTTTTTGTCACCGATTTACACGAACAGAAACAAGAGATCCGGACCACCCTGTCGAAGGTGAATGCACTGAAGAACGAAGTGCTCCTTTTCCATCTGCTGGGGCGGCGCGAGCAGGATTTTTCCTACGAAGGGGTGCTCGAACTCGAAGAGTGGGAAACCGGACGCGTGATGCAGGTAGACTCAGATCGGGTTCGCAACGATTATCGCGAGGCCGTTACGCGCCATCTCCGGGCAACGAGACAGGTCTTGCAGGATCTGGGGATTACCTACTCTTTGTTCACGCTGGATCAACCTCTTGATGGTGCTCTACGAGAATACCTGAACAGACGAGTACGGCACGGGATGATCCTGTAGCAGGAATCGAAGAACATTCCCGAAGCACATGAGATCGAGTTGAAATGCTCCAATTTGTATCCCCCTTGTTGCTGCTAGCGATGCTCTCACTTATCGTGCCGCTGCTGATCCATCTGTGGAGCAGGGGGACCGGGCGTCGTGTGAGAGTGGGCAGCCTGCGCTTTCTGGAAGAAACGGAGCGGAGTCGATTACGTGCGATCAAGCTGTCTCAGCGATCCCTGCTCTTGGTGCGCTCGGCGTTGCTTTCGCTGCTGGTGCTTTTGCTCGCCGGGCTCGTCTGGATCGAACCCCCATCGACCGACGGTTCGCAGCCGGAACGATGGGTTCTGGTTCATCCCGAGGCCCTTACGACAACCGACGCGAACCTGCATCGAACGCTGGACTCGTTGGGAAGGGCGGGGGCGTCGATGCGGCTGCTTGCTTCAGGCTTGCCTCCTGTGGATTTGAACCGTCGTGAACCGACGCAGAACCAGGAATCCATGGATGTGTGGTCGTTGCTGCGAGAAGCGGACTGGCGGCTTCCTCGCGGATCAAGCATCACCGTCGTCGCACCGAACCGGCTGGCTACTCTCCGGGGGGAGCGTCCTGGACTTAGGGCCACCGTGACCTGGATACCCATCCAGACGAAGCATACAAATCGATGGATAGAATCCGCGAGACGGGTCGGTACCGATAGCTTGAACGTAATCCTGGGACAGAGCAGTCCGAGGGGCACTTTATTTGAACAGTATCAAGTCTATGTTTCTACCGATGGGGAGATCCATACGGGCGTTTCGGAACTGGCCCTGGATGTCGACGCCGACGGCCAACAGGTTTCGCTTCGACGGGTAGATGATCTTCCCGAAGACGATGTGATGCCGGTAGATCCGGCACATGAACGACGCCGCGTGGTGTTGTACCATACCGAGCCCCGGCAGGACGATGCACGCTATGTGGCCGCTGCCATGCGCGCGGTTTCCGAACTATCGCGGTTACCGATTACGATTTCCATGGGTTCGGATTGGGATTCGCTTCCCGCTGATTTCGATGTTCTGTTCTGGTTGAGTGAAGAACCCGCACCGGTGGGGATTCTCAACAGGGTGGAGGAGGGGCTGTTGCTCATCAGCGATGCGAAAGGGGATGATTGGCACGACGTACAGCGACGGATCGTGTTGGATGCCGTAATGCTTGAGACGCCGGCTACGTTGACGCAACGGGTAATGGCGGAGCAGGAGGGCCGGGTTACCTGGACAGATAGCTCGGGTGACCCCCTGCTCGAACGAGAGACGGTGGGATCAGGAATTCACTACCGTTTCCACAGCCGCTTTCATCCATCCTCCGGTACTTTCGTGCAGAGTTCCGCGTTTCCGGAATGGATATGGTGGTTGCTTCATGGAGATGAGGATGCCGAAAAGACATCGAAAAGCGATCTGCGTCGGATCGCTACGAATCAGTTGATGCCTCGACAGCAGCGTGCGACCCCGGTGCATGGCTCGACAACCGACACGATGCCGCTGCACGGGCCATTATGGATAGTCGCCTTTCTCCTATTTATTGTAGAACGATGGATGGCACACCGTCAGACTCCTTAAACGCTCACCGAGCGGTTATCGCGTTGCACAATCTCGCCCGCAAGGTGAGACGGCGACAGGCTGCGCGTTGGCTTTGCCTGGTCATCGCTGTGACGTTGCCGCTTGGGATCGGTTTCGATGTGGTGTTCGGCGGGTCTGCTCTCATCCGGTTGTTGGTCGTGCTGGTTGCAGCGGGAATCGGCATTGCAGGAGGAATCGTTTGGCTGCGCAGAAAGAGCATCGACGCAGAGCTTATAGCGGTGCATCTGGATCGTACGAATCCCACGCTAGAAGAGAGCACGGCATTGCTGCTCCACGCGCCGGATACGTTGCGGCTTATTGAGCGCATACAACAGCGACGGGTGTTCGAAGCCTTCCATCGCCTGCAACAGCCGTTAGCCGTTCCAGGAAAGGGGCTTCTGATAGCAGGCGGCTTACTGGGCCTTTCGATCGTTTTCAGCGGTGCGATGGCGTTGTGGGCACCCAGGCCTCTGGCAAACAGGACAGGCTCGCATGGGACACCTGTTCGATTGCAACCCGTTTCAACGGATTCGTTGACGGATCCGGTACAGGTAGAAACGGCGCGCGTGACGGTGACGCCCCCGCCGTATACCGGGCAACCATCCAGCACCTCCGACGATCTACATCTGGATGTGCTTCAGCATGCAACGGCGACCTGGGAAGTGACGCTCGATCAACCGATTGTGCAGGGCAGGCTCCTTTTCAGCGACGGAGATACGCTAACCATGCAGTCGGACGATTCGCGTACGTATCGGGCACAGCGGGCATTGCGCTATTCAGGCTTCTACCTTCTCGAATTCGTCCCTCGGGAGGGGGCGCTCGTTCGCTCGGACTATTATCCGATAACCGTCACGGAGGATATCCCGCCCGTATTGACCGTCGTGCATCCGGAATCACGCACGGTCATCGAGCCGGGCACCCCCCCACGCGTGGCGGTGAAGGTGCTGGCCGACGACGACTACGGGTTGGATTCCGTGCGTTTGGTGGCAACCGTCTCGAAAGGGTCGGGCGAAAACGTGAAGTTTCGAGAACAGGCCCTTGCCTT
>JBHHWM010000269.1:0-6530 GCA_046756545.1 Rhodothermales bacterium
GCCGACGTTGACGTGGGGTTTGGTACGCTGAAAAGTCTCCTTTGCCATGGTTTCTGTAGGTCTATAACGGTGTTCAGTCGTCGTTGTATTGAACTAGTGGAGCATCTATGCGAGCGCCCCGGAAGATGCCAGCACAAGGCCTTCGGCAATGCTCTTGGGCACCTCTTCATACGTGTGGAACTGCATCGAGTAGATGGCGCGTCCCTGTGTAATCGAGCGCATGTCGGTCGAGTAGCCGAACATTTCCGAAAGCGGCACAAGGGCCTTGATCACCTGGGCATCCTGGCGTTGCGTCATGCTTGCGATGCGTCCCCGGCGGCTGTTGAGGTCGCCGATGACATCGCCCATGTATTCTTCCGGAGTGACCACTTCCACGTCCATAATGGGCTCCATGAGCACCGGATTGGCTCTGCGCGTGGCGTGGCGGAAGGCCATGCGGCCCGCCACCTCAAACGAAAGCTGATCCGAGTCCACGTTGTGGAACTTGCCGTCGTAGAGGCGCGCCTTGATCCCTTCGATGGGATACCCGGCCAGCGGCCCTTGCTGCATCGCCGACACGATGCCTTTGTTCACCGACGGGATAAACTCCTTGGGGATAGCCCCACCAACGATCTCGTTGACGAATTCCAGGCCGACTCCACTTTCGTTCGGGCCAATCTCGATGTAGACCTCGGCGAACTGACCTCTACCTCCCGTTTGTTTCTTGTGGGTATAGTGTTCGTCCACCGTTGCCCGGATGGCCTCGCGATAGGCCACCTGCGGTTTCCCGACGTTGGCTTCTACCTTGAACTCGCGTTTGAGGCGATCTACGATGATTTCGAGGTGCAACTCGCCCATCCCCGCGATGAGGGTCTGGCCTGTTTCCTCGTCCGTCGAGACCTTAAACGTCGGATCTTCTTCTGCGAGTTTTTGCAGCCCTGTGCCCAGCTTGTCGCTGTCGGCCTTGGTCTTCGGCTCAATAGCGATGCGGATCACCGGATCCGGAAAGTCCATCTTTTCCAGAATGACCGGTTTATTCGGGTCGGCGAGCGTATCGCCCGTCTTAATATTTTTGAGGCCGACAGCCGCAGCGATGTCGCCGGCCGTCACTTCCTCCACGTCCTCGCGGTGATTGGCGTGCATAAAAAGCAATCGCCCCACGCGCTCTTTCCGTTCCGAGGTAGTATTGAGCACCTGTGACCCTTTCTTCAGGGTGCCGCTGTATACACGGAAAAACGTCAGCTTGCCGACGTACGGATCCGTCATAATCTTGAACGCGACCGCGCTAAAGGGCTGCTCCGGATCGGGTCTGCGCTCGGCCTCCTGGCCGGTACGCGGGATAACACCTGCGACGGGCGGCACTTCGAGCGGACTGGGCAGATAGTCGATGACGCCATCAAGTAAACGTTGCACCCCTTTGTTCTTGAAGGCCGATCCGCAGAAGACGGGCGTGATGTCGAGGCTCAACGTGGCCTTGCGCACCGTCTCGCGAATCTCTTCAGGGGTGATCTCTTCGCCTTCGAGATACTTCATCAACAACTCGTCGTTGTGCTCGGCAACGGCTTCGAGGAGGTGAATCCGCCAGTGGCGCGTCTCTTTTTGCAAGTCCGCCGGCACATCGATCTCGTCCCATGTCGCTCCCTGCGTGTGATCGTGCCAGACGATAGCCTTATTCCGGATCAGATCGATGACCCCCCGAAACATGTCGCCGGCTCCAATGGGGATCTGTACGGGGATCGGGTTGGCCTTCAGACGCTCGCGCATCTGGTCGATGGCCAGCTTGAAATCGGCCCCGGTACGGTCCATCTTGTTGACGAAGGCGATACGTGGCACGTTGTACTTGTTCGCCTGACGCCATACGGTCTCCGACTGCGGCTCGACGCCCCCGACCGCGCAAAACAGCGCGATGGCCCCGTCGAGCACCCGGAGCGAACGTTCCACTTCAACCGTGAAGTCGACGTGTCCGGGCGTGTCGATAATGTTGATGCGATGGTCTCCCCAGAAGCAGGTGGTGGCGGCGCTGGTAATCGTGATGCCGCGTTCTTTCTCCTGCTCCATCCAGTCCATGGTGGCACCGCCTTCGTGCACCTCTCCCATGCGGTGCAGGCGGCCCGTATAGAATAGGATGCGCTCGGTCGTCGTGGTCTTCCCCGCATCAATATGGGCCATAATCCCAATATTGCGGGTCTGATCGAGCGATATATGTTTACCGTTGAGGGCTGTCATTTCTATAGGTAGTGTTTGTGTGTTCGCGTACTCCAGTGCTCCGGTATTTCCGTGTTCCAGTCTGCGTCTCCATCCTCAACTGGAACACCAGAAAACTCGAACACAGGAACACTCAGAATCTAAAGTGGGCAAAGGCCTTGTTCGACTCGGCCATTCGGTGCGTGTCGTCTTTCTTTTTGATGGAGCCTCCTTCACCCCGAGCAGCGGCTATCAGTTCGTTGGCCAGGCGGTTAGCCATCGCTCGGTCGTTGCGCGCGCGGGCATACTGGATGATCCAGCGAAAGGCCAACGCAACGCGGCGATCCGGGCGCACCTCGATAGGCACCTGATAGGTAGCCCCACCTACGCGGCGGCTGCGCACTTCCACCAGCGGTGACACGTTGTTAATCGCCTTCTTGAACACCTCGACCCCTTGCTCTTCCGTGCGTTCCTCGATGATATCGAACGCATCGTAGATAATGCGCTGGGCTACGCTCTTCTTGCCGTCGCGCATAACGTAACTGATAAAACGCGACACGAGGACGTCGTTATAAACGGGGTCAGGCGAAGGTATCCGCCGTTCTGCTGATCTTCTACGCATAGATTCTGTCCGGATCTCGGAGGGCCGGCATGAGAACCCCGAAGCCGGGTCGCTCTCGCAGGCCCAATGAAGGACGTTATTGTTCTACACCAAAAAAGACGCCATGCCGCAAAAGCATAGCGTGCAAGAAGGAAGGTCACTCCCGAGAAAACTCGGAGAAGGCCCTACTTCTTCGGGCGTTTGGTCCCATACTTCGAGCGCGACTGCCTTCGGTCATCAACGCCTGAGGTATCCAACGCACCTCGGACGATGTGATACTTCACACCGGGCAAGTCCTTGACACGTCCGCCACGAACAAGCACAATCGAGTGCTCCTGCAAGTTGTGTCCTTCTCCCGGGATGTAGGCAATCACCTCGATCCCATTGGTCAGGCGCACCTTGGCAACCTTACGCAACGCCGAATTCGGCTTTTTGGGTGTCGTCGTGTAGACACGGGTACAAACGCCACGGCGCTGCGGATTTCTCTGAAGCGCTGCCCCCTTGGTCTTCTTGACCTTGGGGTGGCGTCCTTTACGAACCAGTTGTTGGATTGTGGGCACAGTGCCTCCTATCTATTCAACACCTTAGGATGCTTTGTCCAGCAACTCTTAATGGGGTAGTTGCAGTTTTCCAATATAAGCTATAAATATACATGGGCGCAAATATCATAGTAAAGATCCTGTTAATTGATCCCGTATTGTATCATTAAGCCCTTATCAAAGAGATGATTGGTATATATCAATTAATCAAAAAGAAAAGGGCGTGATACACACCCCCTTCTCACACGATTCATTGTACATTCAGGTAGCGATTCAGCTTCGTCTGGGATCGACAGGGTCTTCATGCATCCCATCTCCGCCGGGCTCGGTGGCCTCTTCCGGGCCGTTTCGATCTGCACTCTCTGAAATACCTTGCCTTGCCACCGGGTCGTCCTTCTCCGATTTTTTGTCGGCCTGCCCATTGAACGAGACGTACTCTCCGTGGGGTCGCTCACCCAGAATATCGACGAGGTCTTTGGGTCCGAGCACCTCTTTTTCGAGCAATGCCTGGGCCAGTTCTTCCAGCTTATCTCGCTTCTCTTCGAGCATCTTGTGCGCCCGATCCCGCACCTCCTCAATGAGAATCTTAACCTCGTCGTCGATCAGTTCCGCCGTCTTGTCCGAATAGGGTTTTTCGAACATCGGGCTGTCATTTTTAGAGCGAGACA
The DNA here is from genome assembly GCA_046756545.1 of Rhodothermales bacterium. Classification (GTDB taxonomy): domain Bacteria; phylum Bacteroidota; class Rhodothermia; order Rhodothermales; family JBHHWM01; genus JBHHWM01. The sequence continues at coordinate 3,972 of JBHHWM010000269.1, forward strand.
GGTTGAAGCTTATATGGCCCACGCGTTCACTCATCCCATAATCGACGACCATGGCGTAGGCCGTCCGGGTAATGCGTTCCAGATCGTTTTGCGCTCCGGTGGACAAATGCCCGAAGATGATCTCCTCGGCAACACGCCCGCCGATCATCATCGTCATGCGGTCGAGGAACGCTTCCTTGGTGGTGATGTAGCGCTCATCGGGAAGCGATTGGGCATACCCGAGGGCCGCCAACCCACGAGGCACAATGGAGACCTTGATGACGGGATCCGTATGTTTGAGATACCAGCCCGTGAGGGCGTGCCCCGACTCGTGGTAAGCCACAATCTTTTTCTCTTCGGGCGAGATGAGCTTGTTCTTCCTTTCCAGCCCGGCGATGACCCGGTCGATGGCTTTCTCGAAGTCCACCATCTCGATCATATCTTTGCCCAGACGGGCCGCCAGCAGCGCCGCCTCATTGCAGACGTTAGCGATCTCAGCGCCCGCAAATCCCGGCGTTTGGCCGGCCAGCACATCCATGAGTACGTCGTCGCCGAGAAGCAGGTGGCGCGTATGCACCCTGAAGATCTCCTCGCGCTCTCGCCGGTCGGGACGATCAAGTAGGATCTGGCGGTCGAAGCGTCCCGGACGAAGCAGGGCCGTATCGAGCACGTCAGGACGGTTGGTGGCGGCCATAATAATCACGCCCTTGTCCGTGCTGAAGCCGTCCATCTCGACGAGCAACTGGTTGAGGGTGTTTTCCCGCTCGTCGTTGGCCCCCATCATCATCCCGCGTCCCCGCGACCGGCCGATGGCGTCAATCTCGTCGATGAAGATGATACAGGGAGCTTTTTCTTTGGCCTGTTTGAACAGGTCTCGCACACGAGCCGCCCCTACCCCGACGAACATCTCGACGAAATCGGATCCGGAGAGCGAGAAGAAGGGGGCACCGGCCTCTCCGGCCACGGCTTTGGCCAGAAGGGTTTTGCCGGTACCGGGCGGCCCAACCAGCAAGACCCCTTTGGGCAGCTTGCCGCCAAGCCGGGTGAACTTCTTCGGGTTTTTCAGGAACTCCACCACCTCGGCGACTTCCTCTTTCGCCTCTTCCAACCCCGCCACATCTTTGAACGTTAGAATCTGGTCCCCCATTGCATCGTAGAGGACGGCTTTGTTCTTCCCGATGTTGAGCACCTGCGAGCCGGGATTCATGCGGCGGATCAAGAAAATCCACAACCCCACGAGAATGACCAGCGGCAACATCCAGATGAGCGCACTGCCGAACCAGTTCTCGTTGTAATCCACCTCATACTCGACTGGCGTTTTCCCTTCCTGTTCGGCCTCAGCATTGTAGGTCAGGAGAAACTCGATGAGATCGTGGTTCGTGGTTTTGGTGGTGATGAAGCTATTGGCGCTGACGTCGTTGCCCAGCAAATCTTGCTGCGGTTCGGCTACTTCGACACGTCGCTCCGTTACAGCCTTGTCTGTGTATTCCCCTTCGATCTGTCGATCATTGACAATCTTGACCTTGGCGACATAGCCTTGCTTCACGTATTCGAGGAAAGTGCTATACTCGACGGTGTTCGAGTCGACCCCTCGCATGAAGAGGAATATCTGTACTAGCAGAGCAATGAAGATGACCAGGTAGAGCCACATCGAGAACTTGGGGCGTCCTTCGGGCAAACGAGGGCTCTTACCGGATTGATCGTTGTTACGATCTCGCTTTATGTCGTCGCGCTCAGGGGGCGCGTTGCGCTCATTTTGAGCCATGAGGGCACTACGTTTAAATCGCAGGAATATGGTTTGGTACCGTGTTGGAAGACGCTGAAGGAGTTGGAAGCTCTGCCAACGTTGCCGTGAGGAGCGACAACCGTCGTCATGTTCGCCATCATCCCGGTTACAAGGCAACATGCGTGCATCGCCACGCCAGAATGCTCCCTCTCCACAAAACGTGAAACGTCTGCTACCTGCTGCATCCAGGAGTATCCTCCTCGACACGTAGCCACGCAAGCCATTATATGATTCACGTATCCGTGTAATTATTAACGGCTAAACAGCGTGCAGGTGCCCTACCCCCGATTTGGGCATTAAGTTCCACGCAGAAAGGAATCCGTCTCCTTCAAAAAATCGGTGCTCAAGCACCCGCCATACCATGGTACTACAGAGATGCCTTACGAAATCGAAGTAACCAAGGTTCGGGTTCAACGCACCCGGCACGCTTCGCTCCCCATACGCAGCGTCGGGCGTTTAACGGCCCGGCAACCCCAGAGCGATCAGGGGGCGGGAGGTACGCGCACGACCTGTGCATCTTCGGGCAATTGAGCCGCCAGGCTTGCAAGCGCTTCCCTGGCCCCTTCTTCTGTATCGAACAACCCGACGCCTACGCGGTACTCCATTGCTTCCTGGACGAGCGTGCTGAAAACATCGACGGGATGGCCCGTATCGCGCAGCAGGGTGCGGTAATGCCGGACGAACACATCCGCCTGTTGCTTCATCGGCGAAGAGCGGATTAAGATGGTCCACCCGCCTTTCGACCAATCGATGGAGCCGTCATCGCGCGGAGAGGGACTACGTGACGGGCGCGG
>JBHHWM010000270.1:0-6528 GCA_046756545.1 Rhodothermales bacterium
CGGCAATAGGTCCGATCTTCTTCGGTGAGCCCCCAGGCATCGTCGGGACCCAGCGTTTGCGGATGCAGCGGACGCGGAAGCACCGGGAACGGCTGCGTCGGCCAGGCCTCTTCGCCCGGCACCGTACTGGCAGGGACGGGGCGTTCTTCTACCGGAAACAGCGGCTCGCCGGTCTCCCGATGCAACACAAAGAGGTGGCCCATCTTCGTGGCTACGGCCACCGCCGGTATGTCCTCGCCGTCTCGCGGCACCGTGATGAGCGTGGGCTGGGCAGGCACATCATAGTCCCACAGGTCGTGATGGACAACCTGATAATGCCAGACCCGTTCGCCCGTCGAAGCACGCAGGGCCACGACGGAGTTGGCAAACAGGTTGCTGCCCAGACGCTCGCCGCCGTAAAAATCGGGCGAGGCGCTACCGGTCGGGATGAAGACCAGGTCGCGTTCTTCATCTCCGGACAGGGGTGCCCAGGCATTGGCCGCGCCGGTTTTGCTCGCCCCCTCGGGGGTCCAGGTCTCCCAACCGGGCATGCCCGGCTGCCGGGGAATGGGATCCCAGCTCCACACCATCGTGCCGGTGCGTGCGTCGAAGGCACGCACGATGCCTCGTTCATCGTCAACCCGTCGATTGTCGCCCACGGAAGAGCCCACCACGACCACATCCCCGATAATGGCCGGCGGCGACGTCACTCCGTATTGGCCCTCTTGGAGATCCCCTATGCCCTCGTCAAGGCGGACCGTCCCTGCCTCTCCAAAGTCGGGGCAGAGCGCCCCGGTTGCCGCGTCCAGCGCGATCAGACGCGCATCGACGGTCGCCAGAAAAACCGTGTGGCGGCAGGGCGTGCCCGGGGGGCGTGTCGGATCTTCCCATTGCGACACGCCGCGCGAGATGAACCCTTCATTCCGGTTGAGCGATAGATCAATCTTCGGGTCGTAGGCCCATTCTTCGGCACCCGTCTCAGGATTCAGCGCCAGGGTGCGATTGGTCGGTGTGCTCACATACAGGCGATTCCCTCCCAGAATAGGCGTCGTTTCGAATTTGCTGTCGGAGGCGTGGCACTTACTACAGGTGCCCTCTCCCCCGGATTGGCCTTCGTGACGCATGTCGCCCGTCCGTATCGTCCACGCCACTTGAAGTTGGCGGACGTTGTCTCGGTTAATCTGCGACAGAGGGGAATACTGCGAGCCGCCGAGATCGCCTCCGTAAGCAGGCCAATGCGCCTCCACTAACAGGCTCCGGGGGTCTGCTGGATCGGCGGCCCGGTTGGAGCCGGTCATAAGCAACACCCCCCCGGTAACGAAAAACACGACCCCTGCGAACGAAATACCATACCTGATCGCATGCTTCTCTTTTTTCATCGTCGTGGACGGTTGGTGAAACGTTTAAAAAACACCCCGCACCAATCGTCGAGGCCGCCCGTGGGCCGCTTTCACTATCTACTTATCATCTGCCGGACGCCCCCAGTCCCAACTCGTCATTCCTCGATCATTCACAGCCTTCACCGCGATAATAGAATCGGCGCTTCTCCGTTCGAGTACCGCCCTCGGCTCGGCGACGGTGATCGTTTGCACAGCCTCTCCCGGCGAACCATAGGAGACGACATACGATTGCACGGTGCGCTCCGGTGCGGCCATCCACACCACCTCCACCGTGGAACCACGTTGGTCCATCACCTGCACGCCCTTCAGCCGCGCCGGGCTCGATGCCAGTAACATAATGGTGGCGACGGTGGTTTTGCTAACTTCAGCGACGAGCTGGTGGTTGATGGTCTCCAGGTAATCGTGCGACTGGTGATAATGCGGATTGCCCAGGATGGGGTACGAGCCGATGCCGCCCACGATGTCGCCGTAGGCATCGTAATAGGCGTGGGCATCGGTGGATTTGTAGTACTTCGCATCGTAGGTAATCAGGTTCGTAAAGTGGATGGCCGCCGCATGCTGGACGTCGCGGATGCCGGCATTCGAATACCGAATCGTGTTATCCAGCCGATGATCTCCGGACCACCCCACCATGTCGTTGTTCAACGCGCCCATGATCTGCACTCCGTCCTCGACGGCGCGACGGACGAACTCCCGGCTCCCGAGCAAGCCCGCCTCTTCGCCCGTGAAAAAGGCAAACTTGATGGTGGCCGGCATCGGACGCCGGGCCAGCACCCGGGCCGCCTCCAGCAGCGCCGTCGTGCCCGAGGTGTTGTCGTCGGCCCCCGGACCACGCGATACCGAATCGAAATGGCTGCTGATGACGTACACCAGTTCCGGGTTCTCGATCCCTGGTAGCGTGGCAATGACGTTCGCCGACTCAACGCCGGGACGCGGCTCGAACCACTGCAACTCGGGCTCATACCCGAACGACCTCAGCTTGCCCGCAAGGTACTCGATAGCCTTTCGATTGCCCGGCTGGGTGATGAACTTTGAATCGAATTGATACAACGCCTGCTCGTAGTCGTAGACCCGCCCGGTCGAAACGGCCTGGACGGCGGTGCGCACCTCATCGGCGATAGGCTCGAACATGCGGCGGCCCCGCTCCCGGAGATCCTGCTCTCCGGCAAGGTTCGTCCGGATCCGTTCGAGCAGTTCCTCTTTCGTCACCCGGCGCATCAAGTCGAGCAAATAAACGGCGCGTTCGGGCGAGATGGTATCGCCGTCTCGCTCCGACACGATGAGAATCCGGGTACCGTCCGGGCTGGGGGCCCATTCGTATTCGGGCGCAACGGTACGAATGGTGTTGTTGTGGAAAAGCCGGGTGCGCTCCTGGCTCCGGACATCGTAGAGATAGGAACGCCGGTGCCGGCCTTCCCCGATCACGGCGAGAACGCGGTCGTTAGAAAGAAAAGCGGGGAAGAGATCGTGCTGGATTTCGCGGGTGAGCCGCATCGCCTCGGTGCTGTCGCGGTGCGCCACGAAAAGCTCCCAGTCTTCGCGCAGCATCATTTGAAACGCCACGCGTTGCCCGTCCGGTGAAAGCGCCGGGTTATCCAGCCGGTTCATCGATGTGTGAGCCGCATGGGGTGCTACGGCGGCATCGAGCGCGACGACGTTCACCGTGTACGCCTCGCCGTCCCGCCCCAGGTACGCCAGCGTCGAACCGTCGGCAGACACGGCGGGGGAGGTGCCTTCGAACGTACGCGTCTCACCCGTGGCCAGGTCATACACGGCGATGGTCGTCTGGGGCATCGTGTAGAGCAGGTAGCGTCCGCCGGGGACGGCCAGGAGCCCGGTCTTCAGGCCGGGGCCTTTCGTGAGCGGTTTCGGAGCGGCTCCTTCCCGAAGCGCGTACAGGTTGGTCCGGCCATCTTCTTTTGCCGGTCCTGTGAGCAGAAAGAGCGAACTGCCGTCGGAACTATAGACGAGGGTCCCTTTACTCAGGCCGGGCACCGACGTCTCCTGTGTCTCCCCGGTCGAGAGGTCGCGTATCCAGATCCGGGCCTGCTCGGCCTCTATCCGCGCCACCTCCCGGCGCTGGCGGAAGAAGCCGCGAAAGTCCCGGGCCTGACGCCGTTCGCTCATCCTGGCGCGGGCCGCTTCGAGTTCCGGCGTTTCCTCCACGGCGAGGTAGGCAACCCGATCATGGGTGGGTGAGAAGACGAGGCCGTAGCCGGCAACGGCAGCGACCTCGCGGGCGATATGCCCTTCCAATGCCACAATGTGCGTGACGCGAGCGGTCCCGTCGCCCGTCTCGAAGGCCGCAAAACGGCCGTTCGGGTGCCACCGCAGCGCCCGTCCGTCCGGGGCCACCTCGTCTACCCGGTACAACTCCCCCGTCAGCAGCGCGATGGGGCTGAGGAAGCGGTCGCCGCCGGGAGCCTGGAGGATCTGCTGAAAGGCGTCGAGCGCCGCCGGGTAGCGGCCGGCATCCCAGGCAAAGTAGGCGTCGTCATACTGCGTCTGGAGCGCACCCTGGGCGTAGGTGCCGTCGATGAAACAGACCGTCAACAACCCCACAAGAAGGCGCGCGAAGATCCGTCGTCTGAAGATTGTAAGGCTGCCATGTAAAGGCCGGAAGCTCGGAAAAGGGATCATGAGAAAAACGGGAGGAATGAGCGTGAGACAACAACCGGCCGGGGTCGAGAGCCTTCGGCAGGTCTCATGGGGCGAGCAGGTCGGCCGGACCAGGAGTAGACAGGCACCCCCGAACACCGCCTCCAATGTAGGTAAACCCCTCTTTCTGCGCCACCCATGCGCATCGCAAAAACATCAGAAGACGGTTTGCCGACGCCTCCTCGGAGCGTAGTTGCTTCTCTGTGTCCAATTTGCTACTTAGCAGAACCAAATCGCCTTGAGAACAACCCCCTCAGCGTCTCATGTCCTTCCAGAAAATAGCCCCTCACATACGGCACGCATGGCTCGGTGTGATAGCCGTCGTCCTGATGACCGGCTGCACCCCGAGCGAACAGGACACCGCAACGAACCAGGGAGACGCATCCGGCCTTCAGGTTGCCCTCTCCTTCGACACGACGCACAGCGATCAGCCGCTGGACGGCCGGGTGCTGCTTCTGATCTCCGACAATGAGGAGGCCGAACCTCGCTTTCAGATCGGCGCGCGGCTCAACACGATGCAGATTTTCGGGATCGACGTGGACGGCCTGGCTCCGGGCGAAGAGGCCGTGATCGATGCCGGGGTGTTCGGATACCCCGTCCGAAGCATCACGGAGATGCCGCCGGGCGAGTATACCGTGCAGGCCGTGCTTCATCGGTACGAGACCTTCAACCTGGCGACCGGGCATACCGTGAAGCTGCCGATGGATCGCGGCGAGGGCCAGCACTGGAACCGCGCACCGGGCAACCTCTATAGCACGCCCCAACGCATGCGCCTCGACCCGAAGAAAACCCGTCGCGTGTCCATCCGGCTCGACCGGGAAATACCGCCTATCTCCGAACCGGAAGACACCAAGTACATCAAGCACGTCAAGATTCAGAGCGAACTCTTGACCGAGTTCTGGGGACAGCCCATGTACCTGGGGGCGCATGTGCTCGTGCCGGAAGGCTTCGACGAGCATCCGGAGGCACGCTATCCCCTGGCCGTCTTCCACGGACACTTCCCGGCTACCTTCGGCGGCTTCCGCACCGAACCGCCGGACCCCGACCTGGAATGCCTCTACAGCGAGCGCTTCCACGTAGCGTGCTACAACCGGATCGTCCAGCAGGAAGCCTATGACTTCTATACCCGGTGGAGCGGGCCGGACTTTCCCCGGATGCTCATCATCCAGATCCAGCACGCCAACCCGTACTACGACGATTCCTACGCCGTCAACTCCGCCAACCTCGGCCCCTACGGCGACGCCATCACGTACGAACTCATTCCCTACATCGAAGAACAGTTCCGAGGAATCGGGGCGGGATGGGCACGCTTCCTCTACGGCGGCTCGACCGGCGGCTGGGAAGCGCTGGCCGCCCAGGTGTTCTATCCCGATGAATACAACGGCACCTTCGCCGCCTGCCCCGACCCCATTGACTTCCGCGCCTACACACAGGTCAACATCTACGAGGACGACAACGCCTACTACCTCGACGGACCCTTCAAGCGCCTCAAACGACCGGGGCACCGCAATTACCTCGGCGAAGTCGATGCCACGGTGGAGGATTACAACCACATGGAACTGGCCCTCGGCACCCGGAGCCGCTCCGGCGACCAGTACGACATCTGGCAGGCCGTCTACTCGCCCATGGGGAACGACGGCTACCCGAAGCCCATCTGGGACAAGCTGACCGGCGAAATCGACCACGAGGTGGCAACCTACTGGCGCGAACACTACGACCTCCGCTACATCCTGGAACGCGACTGGGCCACCCTGGGACCGAAGCTCCGGGGCAAGCTCCACATATACTGCGGCGACATGGATAACTACTACCTCAACAATGCCGTGTACCTGACGGAGGATTTCCTGGAGACCACCACCGACCCGTATTATGCGGGCGTGGTCGATTACGGCGACCGCGCCGAGCACTGCTGGAACGGCGACCACGACAACCCGAACCACATCTCGCGCCTGCGCTACAACACCATGTACGTGCCTGCTATCCTCAAACGCATCGAAGAAAGCGCCCCGCCCGACGCCGACCTGACGAGCTGGCGCTATTAGCCCGAAGCCACCTTCCGTTTGTTGATGCGTAGCAACTTGCTCACACGCCCCATCGTGCCTCAACCAGACGATGCCTCGTGAACAACATCCTCTTTCCCCTCCGTTCTATCCTTCAACTCAATACCAAACTCTGGCTGAACTGCCTGGAGCACGTCTCCGACAACATCGCCTGGAAACGGCCCTCGCCCGATACCAACAGCCTCGGCTTCATCGCATTGCACCTTGTGGATGCACGGTATTACCTCGCAGCCTATGCCGGGCTCGACATCCAAAATCCCTACAAGGAAGCCCTCGCACACGTCCGAAGCATCGAAGATCTACGCGAGCAGGAACGCCCCACCGTTGAACAGTTGCGTCGAGACTGGCGCGCGGTGTCCGACGTAGTGGAACAAGGGCTTGCTGCGTTGAAAGCGGAGGACCTGCACGCCGATTCGCCGCAGCCCTTTCCG
>JBHHWM010000271.1:0-6478 GCA_046756545.1 Rhodothermales bacterium
CACCCGATACGAGTGGTTTTTCAACCCTATCTCTGAAAGTGATAGGTAGCTAGTCCCTTTCCTAATAACCAATAACGAACACGATTATGAAAACGGGTCTATACATTCTTCCCCTTACTGTGCTGCTCTTGACGGCAGCCTGCGACAGCACCGATCCGGGGGCGTTCGAGGAAGCGTACGTCGTCGAGGGGTACCTGGTCGCCGCCGAGCCGCTGCAACCGGTGCGCCTGAGCCGAACGACGCTCATCAATCAGCGCTACGACTTCACCGCGTTGGCGGTCCGGGATGCGACCGTGCGCGTCCACCTGCTCGCCCCCGACGGCAGCATCGAAGCAACCGTTGCGTTTCAAGAAAATGAAGAAGAGCCGGGCGTGTACCTGCCGGAAGATCACCGCACGCGGGTGCAACCGCTGCGCACCTATCGATTGGACGTAGAAGTACCCGGTACCCGGGATCGGATCGCCGCCACCACGGTCGTCCCCGACACGTTCAGCGTCGTCGCGGTCAACACCGACACGGTCGTCTACCAGGGTACCGAACAATTCGAAATGACGATGACCCGCAGCCGGTCGCCGGGGCGCGAGCAGAGCTACTATATCTTCGTCACCGAGGCCCTCGATCCGCGTGAAGAACACCTGACCCCCCTGGTCAAGGATTTCTTCGACAGCCAGGACGGCGACATCACGCTCGACGATCTACGCGTGAACGGGTCCACCATTTTGAATGAAGAGACCTTTGACCTCAACGCGGACGGGACGATTACGATCAAGTATCCCTGGCTCGCCGTCGCCTTCTTCGGCCCCAACCGCGTTAGCACCAATGCCATCGACGACAACCTCTACGATCATATTCGCTCGCAAATGGTGCAGCAAGGCGGCTCGACGTTCTCACCGGGCGAGATTCCCAACGTCATCGAACATGTAGAAGGAGCCCACGGCGTCTTTGGCAGCTACGCCCGCGTCTCGCACGACCTCCTCGTGCTGCGCCCTGATTTCTCCGAGCGCACGCCGTAGCTCACCGATACCCTATTATGCACTGGAAGGCAAACCGGGATAAGGGCGCATCCGGGGGGGCGGATCGGTCGCCGCGTCCCCGGTGCGAAGGTATCGTTCGATAGCGCTTCGGGCTGCCCCGAACTGAGGATCGACCTCGGCCACCAGGGACGCCGCCTCCGACAGCTTTTCATCCCGGCCAAGCTGTTCTATGATCTCGCACAGCGCGGCGAATGCGTCTGCACCGATCATCTTGCTGCTCGATTTCAGCGGGTGCGCCGCGCGATACAAGGCGACGGCATTGCCGTTGCAAACCGCCTGCTGCAAGTCGGCAATCAGCGTAGGGGTGTTCTCCAGGTAGGTCCGGAGTACATCCTCGATAAACTCCGGGTCGTCGTCGCCCACCGTATCATGCAACTTGTCGAGGGAGAACACGGTCGGGGGCGTCGTTTCTTGCACCGAAGGCACGGTGGCTGCTTCATCTCCCTCCTCCGTCTCTTCTCCGTCGTCGGCCGTATGCGGCATGCTTTGCTGAAGCGCTTTTACGAGATCGTCGATGCGAACCGGTTTGCTGAGATAATCATCCATCCCCGCATCGTAGCATTGCTGTTGATCTTCCAGGGTCGCGTTGGCGGTGATTGCGATGATCCAGGGCCAGTCGCTCGGCTCCCGGGTCGTCCGTATCCGCCGGGTGGCTTCGAGGCCATCCATCTCGGGCATCTGGACGTCCATCAGCACCACGTCGTAGCGGCTGCGTTCCAGGGCATCGAGCACTTCGAAGCCGTTCGCCACCACGTCGGCCCGGTATCCGAGACGCATTAAGAACTGCTGCAGCACCTTCTGGTTGACCACGTTATCCTCGGCCAGCAGGATACGGAGCGGTAGCTCCCGGGCCATACCGGAATCAATCGAAACACCGGCCTCGGACGCTGTCGTCGTGGATGCCTCCGGTGCGAGGGCGCGAACCAGCGTGTCGAAGAGTTGATTTTTCTTGGCCGGTTTGGTGAGCCAGGCCGTCAGGCGAGTGCCCTCCAGGCTCGACCGTTTTCCCATCGAGCTTAACATCACCAGGGGCAACAACGCCGTGCTTTTCTGCGCGGCCATTTTGCGGGCCAGCATCAGTCCATCCATTTCAGGCATCTGCATATCCAGGATGGCGACATCGCACGTATGGCCCTGGTCGAACCAGGCCAGCGCCTCCATTCCGGAGGTAACCTCGTACACCTCCATGCCCCATCGCTGAGTCTGAATCGTGAGCATGCGGCGGTTCGTTGCGTTGTCATCGACGATGAGCAACCGCTTGCCCCGAAGGTGTACCTTTTTATCAGCCACCTTCATGCGCTCCGCATCAGACACCGAGGGTACACAAATCGAAAAGTGGAACGTGGAGCCGACGTCCACCTCGCTCTCGACCCACATCGTGCCGCCCATCAACTCGCTCAGGCGCTTGCTGATGGCAAGACCGAGACCGGTCCCTCCGTATTTGCGGGTCGTCGAGGTATCGACCTGGCTGAACGACTCGAACAGGCGATTCATTCGATCCGCCGGGATGCCGATGCCGGTATCGCGCACGGCAAAGTGGATCTCATAGAGCGAGGCTTCGACGGGCTGCGCCGCCACAGAGACCGTGATTTCGCCTTCCGGCGTAAACTTCACCGCATTCGAGAGCAGGTTGGTCAACACCTGGCGCACCCGCGTGACGTCGCCCTGCACCGTCGGCGGCACCGCTTCGTCGACGAAGTAGGCCAGTTCCAGTTGCTTCTCCGTGGCCTTGCGTGCCACAAGGTCAAGGGCTTCCTCGATGACGGTGTGGAGGTCGAAGGCCTGTTCTTCGAGTTCGATTTTGCCCGCCTCGATCTTGGAGAAATCGAGGATGTCGTTGATGATGGCGAGGAGCGCCTCGCCGCTGGTGCGGATGACCTGCACGAACTCTTTCTGTTCGGCTGCGAGATTCGTATCGAGCAGCAGGCTGGTCATGCCGATGACGCCGTTCATGGGCGTGCGGATTTCATGGCTCATGTTGGCCAGAAACTCGCTCTTGACCCGCACCGCTTCGAGCGCCGCCTCGCGCGCGTCGATCAACTCGGCTTCCAGGGCTTTGTGCTCGGTAATATCGGTGTCGACGACGACGACCTTCCGAACCGTCCCGTCTTCGGCGGTGATGGGCGACATCGTTGAGGCAAGCCAGAGATCCCGCCCATCGATAGTGGTAAAAGGAGCCTCGTACAGGATGGATACTTTATCCTCCACGGCCCGGCGAAACATCTCGGCAATATCAGGACTACTCGACACTTCCTGCACGGTCTCGCCCCTGGCCTGTTTCAAGGTGTCGAGCGTATAGCCCGTCATGCGCATGAACCCTTCGTTCGCCCATTCAAGGCGTCCGTCGGCATCCAGGATAAAGACGGCGTTGTCGGTTTCTCGGGCTACCAGCGAGAGTTGCTTGAGCTCCAGGTTGGTGTGCGCCAGCTTGGCGTTAACCTGAACGACCCGCTCTTTTTCGCGTCGAAGCGCGCGCGTTCGTTCTTCGACCATCTCTTCCAGATACTGTTGACGCCGTTTCAGTTTGCGTTCGCGCGTTCGCAAAAACCCGTAGGCGTTGAAGGCGAGGAACAGTATGCTGAGGAAGATAAACCAGGGAGTCAGCCAGAAGGGCGGAGTGATTTCAAAATGGAATGAAGCGGGTTCTGCGTTCCAGACGCCGTCGCTGTTGGCCGCTTTCACCTTGAAGGTATAGACTCCCGACGACAGGTTGGCGTAGGTAGCGTGCGTTTCCTGCGTAACGGGCGTCCAGGTCTCGTCGAGCCCTTCCAGTTGATACTGGTAGGAGACGTTCTCGGGCACCTTCATGCTGATGCCCACGAAGTCGAACGTGAGGTGGCTCTTGTTGTAGGGCAGGCGCAGATTGACCGGCAGACCGGTGCCGACGTCGATGCCGTCGGCATAGTCGAACAAGCCCTGCTCTTCAAAGAAGAGGCGGACGTTGGTAATGTGGGTACGCGGTTCGTGCGGATTGGCCCGTTCGTGGCCGGGCGCATAGCGCGTGATGCCCTTCACCGTCCCGAACCATAGATCGCCGTTGCTATCAAGAGAACCGGCACCGGCATTGCACTCGCGCCCGATGAATCCCTCTGCCGACCCATAGCTCGCAATATCGATATCGCCTGATACTTTAAACCGAGCGACATCCAGCTTGTTGAGGCCGTTGTTGGTACAAATCCAGAGATCGCCCTGGCTGTCGAAAACCATGGACAGGATATACTCATCGCTCAGGCCGTCTTCCATCGTAACACGATGAAACGCGCCGGTCGTCCCACTCACACCCGGGATGTAATGAAAGAGTCCTTGCCCGTAGGTCCCGATCCAGAGGTGGCCGTCCCAGTCGTCTTGCAGGGCTCCGACCGGCCCCAGGTTCAGATCGTTCGCTTTGGTGATGGAGGCCATCTCATGGCCGTCATAGCGCGTCACCCCGTTATTCGTCCCCAGCCACACGAAGCCGTTTCGATCTTCGTGAATCTTCAGGATCGTGTTGTCGGCAAGGCCTTCGTCGGTGGTAAACTGCGTAAACCGTCCTTTTTCATAGCGGACGACGCCCTCTGCCGCCGAACCGATCCACAGGGCACCGTTGCGATCTTCCTCCAGCGTCCATATTTCTCCCTGGATACCGGTGTTGGTGAGCGCGTAGAAGCGCGATCCGTCGTAGCGGCTCACCCCGTTATCGGTACCAAACCATAACATCCCCGTCCGGTCCATGAGGGAAGCATAGACCTGAAGACCGACCAGGCCGTCGGCGGTCGTAAAATGGGTAAACGATCGACCGTCGTAGCGCGCAACGCCGAAGCTGTTCGTACCGAACCAGAGATTCTTATCCCGGTCTTCCAGGATCGTCCAGATACTGGCGTCTTCCAGCCCATGCTGCGTATCGAAGAGCACGAAAGGGGACGCGGAATACCGGGTCAGCCCACCCGCATTGCTCCCGATCCAGATATTTCCTTCTCGATCCTCATGGAGGGATAATATATTGCTATTCGGGAGGCCGTTTTCTTTTCGATACGAGATAAAAAACTCGCGGAAGCTCCGAAAGAGCCCCTGATCGGTGCCGAGCCATACCGAGCCATCCCCGTCCACCAGCACGGCACCCACAAACGTATCTTCAAAGATGTCCTGCCGAAAAGGCGTAAAGGTCTGTCCGTCAAAAAAGGTTACACCCCTTCTCGCCGCCACCCACAGGCGTCCTTGCTCATCTTCGGCCAAGGCCCGAACGTACGGATCGCTGAGCCCGTCTGCGATTGTATAGCAGGTGAAGGTCGCCTCCTCACGACGGCACAGCCCACCGTCCGTTCCTACCCAGAGCGTGCCTGCCCGGTCGAGGTAGAGCACCTGCACGAATGGATCCAGCAGCCCGTCGTCCGTCGAAAAGAACGTCAACGCGGTTCCGTCGTAGCGCCCCAGCCCTTGCTTGGATGTCCCAAACCAGAGCGTACCCGACGGCTCGACCACCAAGTCGTTCACGGATGGCCCCTCGTCCTCCATCTCCAGGGTATGAAACTGCGTGCCGTCATACCAGCTAATCCCCTGGTTGGTCGCAAACCAGATCCGGCCGTCTTGATCTTCGACGATGGCGTTGACATCGTTGGAAGCCAGGCCGTCTTTCGTCGTGAAGTTGGTGAAGCTACGGCCGTCGAAGCGGCTTACGCCTCCCCCAAACGTGCCTACCCAGAGGTAACCCGTGCTGCTTTCCAGGATTGCTTTGGGCTGAGACTGGGCCAGTCCGTCATCAATCGTATAGGACACAAAGTGATATCGCTGCGCCTGGCTAGATTCCGGAAACACTACCAGAATGAGCGCCACAGCGACAAAAACTATCTTGGACCAGACCCCCATCATCTATTTCTCAGAACGTATCTTTTCAACCTTCTTGATTTCATCCTATAGAATCGGCGTGGTGCACTCAGCTAATGGGTACCTGGCATTGTGACTAGTATCAGCAAAACGGCAGGGAAAGTTAAGGACATGAGGGCATTTTCCTTGATCTTTATATAGCCACCGACGGGAACCATAGACTTTTGACTATTGAAGCACCACAGGCTGCTCAATACTGTCACCTGCCTCCCTTCGATTCACATTCAGAATGAACGTGTCTACATAATTTACAATTCCTCGCAATGGAAAAACCTGATTATTATCCTTTTCATGCTATATTCCACACCATTCAACCCGCCACATCAAGACATTCTCAATCTGAAAATCGCTTCTTTTTTACCCGCAGGCATTACATAAGGTATCGTCCCTCCTGGATACAGCAAGAGCGATCCAGGCTGTAATCCCTGTTCTTCGGTCATTAGTACAGATATACTCTTTTTTCCCCTAACGGGCATAGGTTTTGCCCCCTGTCAGGTTGTTGGTGGTACAAAACGGAGCTTTTTAGCCATCGTGAGCAGGAAGTATGAAGGGAGGTAGACATAGCTATCGCGATAAGCACCCCA
>JBHHWM010000272.1:0-6444 GCA_046756545.1 Rhodothermales bacterium
GATGCGACGATCTACGGGGCGTTGATAGCGCGCAAGGGCTACGACAGCGGCGGCTCGGGAGGTGAGTCGGGCGGCGGCTCGGGCGGTCCTGCTCCGCCACCTCAGGGGGAGTTGGAGTTTTGCATGTACAACCTGGATTTGAACACAGGAGACACGTTCAACATTCGGGAGTACGTGATTCCGAAGGACGGCAACGATCCGATCGATTGGTCACAGGTGACGTTTGTGTACGAGTCGCAGCCGACGCCTGCGAACTGGCACCTGGATGATTTCAACGCGGGGCGCTGGGTGACCATCGTTCCTGCCGACAAAGCTGCCGGCACAGGCAACGAGGGTCGTGGAAAGTATAGGATCTTCATCTACCGTAACGGTCAGTCAGACGACCATGCGACGATCCGGGTGGATAATGATCGCAACAGCGGCGTCGATGATGACCGGTGTGGGGAGCGAGTACCGGCAGATTTCACCGGCGACCCTGACCCCGAGGTAGATGGTGCCGGGAGCGAAGGTGCCGGCGGCGGCGTGGCTCCTGCCGGTCGTCTTCGCTTCACGATGCAGAACAATGCCAAGATCTTCTACAGCTCCGAAGCTATCGGAAAGCTGGCCGCGCGGCTGCCTGCGGTGAAACAGGCATCCTGGATCGTCCAGTTCGATCAGTCGGGAAAAAACCTGAACCATTCTAATGAGGGAGGCATCCAGTAACATGAGGTGATCCGTTCGACGGGCCTCACGTTTCTGACAATCAATGAACCGGATGATAGGGCGGCTTTCTGCTTCGGCAGAGGCCGCCCTCCGTTTTGTGCCATACGGCGAGGCAGACGGATGACGGCTAGATCTTCTCCGGGTGCGCTACGGTCCGTTCGTTTTCTACGTTGCCGGTGTTCCGCGTTGTTTTGGGTTCGAACAAGAGCAAATGTACCTCCTCCTCGGCCACCGGCTTATGCTCCACGCCACGCGGCACAATGAAAAACTCACCGGGTTCCAGCACTACGTCCCGGTCGCGCAACATGATCGTCAGGCGGCCCTTTACCACCAAAAACAACTCGTCTTCGTCATCGTGCCGGTGCCACACGAAGGCCCCTTTGACCTTCGCCAGCTTGACGTATTGCCCGTTCAGTTCGCCGACGATTTTCGGGCTCCAATACGCATCAAATCGTTCAAATTTATCGGCCAGGTTCACCTTGTCCATGGCAGCGTCCTTTTGATGAAGCGGTGCGGGCCTCTTATGCACTCACCTCAATAAGACCGGCAAAGGCTTCCAGCATGCGCAGGCGGTTAGCCTCTCCCATAGGAACGAGAGGCAGGCGTAGCGCCGGGTCGATGAGTCCCATCACACCGAGGAGGGTTTTGACCGGGATGGGGTTGGTCTCGAAGAAACAGGCGCGCATAGCCGGAACCAGTTGGAAATGCAGCTTCCGGGCGGTGTCGAAATCTCCGACCAGGCCGGCGCGCACCATTTCGCTAAACAAGCCGGGCACCGCGTTGCTGATGACCGAGATGACCCCGTCGGCTCCCAGTGTGAGCAGCGGCAACGCGATTTCATCGTCGCCGGCATACACGGCCAGGTGATCGGGGCGGTGCGCGAGGATATCCGAAATCTGTGCCAGGTCGCCGGAAGCCTCTTTGACGCCGAGGACGGTGGGGATCTCTTCGGCGATCCGTATCGTGGTCTCAGCCGTGACGTTGAAGCCCGTCCGGCTCGGCACATTATAGAGAATGATCGGGCAGTCCGTCACCTCGGCGATGGCAGCCACGTGCGCCCGAAAACCGGCCTGGGGCGGCTTGTTGTAGTACGGTCCCACGATCAGCAGGCCGTCGGCCCCGGCGGCGGCGGCCTCTTTCGAAAAGCGGATGCTCTCGCTCGTCGAATTGTTGCCGGTACCGATAACGACCGGCACACGCCCGTCCGTGTGTTCGAGGGCGACGGCTACGATGCGACGGCGTTCGTCGGGCCAGATGGTGGCGTTTTCGCCCGTGGTCCCGAGTACTACCAGGGCGTCAACGCCGCCCTCGATCTGCCGGTCGATCAGGCGGCGAAAGGCAACTTCGTCCACCACTCCGTCGGCGGTGAAGGGCGTCACCAGGGCGGGGGCCGTCCCTCTAAATAACCTTGTCATGATGTTCTCCAGTTTGCAATGGGGGCTTTTGTCGGATCGTCTGATGGCGGCACGTTTCGCACCAAGCGTCGTCACGCCTCAGGGAGCCAGTCGGCCAGCAGGTCGTCGAGCGTAAAGAGGCCCTGTCGTCCCGGTAGCCATTCGGCAGCTTTCAATGCACCAAAGGCAAAACCCTGTCGGTTCTTGGCCTGATGCGCCAGCGTGATCTCATCGAACGGACTGTCGAGATAGACCGTGTGCATCCCCACAACGTGCCCGAGGCGGGTGGATGTTACGTGCAAGGCCTCCGGATCGATCCGCCGGTGCTGCGTTTCAGCGTCGAGCCGCGTTTTGCGGGAGAGCCCGTCGAGAAGCACGTCGGCGAGCAGAAGGGCCGTGCCGCTGGGGCTGTCCACCTTGCCCGTATGATGCGCTTCGTGGAGCGCGACATCATACTCGGGCAGGTGTTCCAGGAGCGGCACTAGACCGTGCAGCGCGCGCGCAAGGAGTGCCACACCAAGCGAAAAATTGGGCGCGTAGAGCACCGCCGCTTCGCGCTCGGCCACCCAGGCCCGGACGCGGTCGAGCGCATCGTACCAGCCCGTCGTCCCGATGACGGCGGGGCGGTTCCACGCGCAGTACCGCTCGATATGGGCCGCTCCCAGATCCGGCAACGAGAAATCAATCACCACGTCGGCTCCGTTCAGGGCCGCCACGGTGTCGGCTTCAAGCAGCGGGTTGCTTGCATTGAACCGGGCCACAATCTCGTGCCCCCGTTCCCCGGCCAGGGCCTCTACGGCCTGCCCCATTCTCCCCGTGCCAACCAGTGCGATGTTCATAGCTTCTTCGGCTAAACGGTTGTCGCTGCAGACTTGGCTCCTGATCTTGAACGAGGCCCGTCCCAGGCGGTGTTACTCCTGCGGTGTAACGCTTCCATTAAGGCATCAACTCGGCGGCGCTGAGCAAGTCGGCGAGGATGCCGGCGGCGGTCACATCGGGTCCTGCTCCCGGCCCCTGCACCACGAGCGGGGTGTCGTGGTACCGCGCCGTGGTAAAGAGGATGGCATTGTCCCGGCCCTGAAGGCGGGCGAACAAGGCATCGGCGTCGATCCGGCGCACCCCGATGCGCAGCCGCCCGTCTTCGATACTCCCGACGTACTGGAGCCGTTTGCCGTCTCGGGCCGCCGCTTCCACGCATTCTTTCCAGGCTGCGTTCATGGCCTCCAATCCATCCATAAACGCCTCGACCGACGTGTCTGCAAGATGGCCAGGCACGAGCGACTCGACCTCCACCTCCTCCCGTTCGACGGCCAGCCCGATCTCGCGTCCGAGGATGAGCAGTTTGCGAGCGACATCTTCGCCTTTGAGGTCGTCGCGTGGATCCGGCTCGGTGTAGCCCTGTTCCTGCGCTTCCCGAACCGCCTCTGAGAAAAGACACCCGTCGGCCAGGCGTTTGAACAAATAGGCCAGCGTCCCGGAAAACACGCCTTCTATGCGCTCGACCTGATCGCCGGAGCGCAAGAGGTCGCGCAGCGTAGAGAGCACCGGCAGCCCGGCCATCACCGTAGCCTCGTAGCGATACGACACCTCGCGCCGCTTTGCGGCCTCGCACAAACGCCGGTAGAAGGCCATATCGAGCGTGTTGGCGCGCTTGTTGGGCGTGACGACGCCAATCCCGTGTTCCAGCAGTTGCGGATAGCAGCGCGCTACGGCCTCCGAGGCGGTCGTATCCACCACGATCAGGCGTTCGAGGCGGCTGTTGATCAGTTGCTCCACGAGCGACTTCAGGTCGGTGGTCTGCTCCGTATGGGCGAGACGAGCGAGGAGGTCGTCGTAGGACAACCCCTCGGTTTGCCAGAGCATGGTGCGGGAGTTTGCCACACCGACCAGGCGCAGGTTTAAGCGCATCTCGCCAAGCAGGCGAGGCACCTGCTCGCGCATCATGTCGAGGAGCTTCTTCCCCACCAATCCGGTGCCGATCACACACACGTGGGCCCGGCGACGCGCCAGCGGAAACGCTTCGTGGAGCGCTTCGAGGGCCTGCGGCACCTCATCATCGTGCACGACCGCCGAGATGTTGGTTTCCGCAGCACCCTGCGCAATGGCCAGCACGTTGACCCCGCTGCGCCCGAGTGTCGAAAACATGCGCCCGGCCAATCCCGGCTGGTGCCGCATCCGGTCCCCCACCGCCGAGACGACGGCACAGGCCGGCAACGGGTATACCCCGCTCACGTCCCCCCGGTCAATTTCTGAGGAAAAAGCCGAGCGCAGCGCATCAACCGCGGCGTCGGCGTCGGCGTCGCGCACCACCAGGCAGATGCTCTGCTCACTGGACGCCTGCGCGATCATCAAGACGTTGATCTCTTGCGCCGCCAGCGCACCGAAAACACGCGCCGCAATGCCGGGCACGCCGAGCATCCCCGCCCCTTCCAGCATCACCACGGCCACGTCCCGGATCGTCGTAATGGCCTTGACGCGCAGGTCGGTCTGATCCGTCTCGGTCGAGATCAGGGTGCCGGGGGCTTCGGGGTTGAGCGTGTTTTTGATGCGAATAGGAATGCCGCGTTCCTCGACGGGACGCATGGTGCGCGGATGCAGCACCTTCGCCCCGAAATAGGCCATCTCGGCGGCCTCTCGATAACTCAGCCGGGCCAGCGGAAAGGCCTCCCGCACGACACGCGGGTCGGCGGAGAGCACGCCGTCCACGTCGGTCCAGATCACCACCTGCCTCGCATCGAGGGCGCGCCCCACGATCGTCGCGGTGTAATCGCTGCCGGAGCGCCCCAGGGTGGTCGCGACCCCCCGGTCTGTCGTAGCGATGAAGCCGGTAACCACGGCAATGGTACGATCCGGGATGCCACTGAAGCGTTCCTGGATCAGCCGGTCGGTCTCGGCAAACTGCACGTTGGCCTCGCCGAAGGTGGCATCGGTGCGGATGAGCGTCCGGGCGTCGAGGGCGAGGGCTTCGCTGCCGGCGGCCCGAAACGCGGCTGCCACGAGCGGTGCCGAAGCACGTTCTCCCATGCCCATGATGGCATCCCGCGTGCGGCGGGTACATTCGCGCAGCAGATACACGCCGTCGAGTAGTTCGCCGAGTTCTTGCCAGCACGCTTCCAGGACCGAACGCAGTATCGCCTGTTCTTCCGGAACGGCCAGGGCTTCGACGGCGTCTTCGTGCCGCCGGCGGACGGCGTTCAACATCTCGGGGTGTCGTCCCGTCCGGGCCAGGGCGTCGTCAACGGCTCGAATCAAGTCATCCGTGACGCCGCCGAGCGCCGAGACTACCACCACGCAACGTGCCGCATCGGAGGCTCCCTGCACCAGTTCCACGACGCGCCGGATGCGGTCCGGCGAGGCTACCGACGTGCCGCCAAACTTGAAGATTTCCACCGGGCGTTCTGGGAGAGACATGCTCATCCGGCAACCGTCTGATCATTGATTCTATCGGTCGCTGCTCCTGTGCAGCAGATGAGCGGTGCAAGTTAACGACGAGTTGAGGGTATCAGGGGAACCAGATTATGAATTGCTCGTGGAACGTTGTCCGGTGCCGGTGTCTGCATTGACAGGCAACGGGCCGTATTTGTATCATGACAGGCCATTTTCGACCTGGGGCCATAGCTCAGTTGGTAGAGCGCTTGAATGGCATTCAAGAGGTCAGGGGTTCGACTCCCCTTGGCTCCACAATACCCAAGCCACAAGTTCTTATTTATCCTGAGCTTGTGGCTTTCATATTTTTCACTACTGACGGATTTACTGACGGTTTTTCTCTGGGATGTGGCGTACCCACCGAAAATTCTACCTTCTATTAATGCTTTGGTCGTGACGTGCGGCAGGCGCGCTGCCAGGGGAAAAGATCATGCTCGGTGCATTGTCCCAACTGCCAGCGCTGAAGCGTCTGCGCCTCTATGTAGTACGTGTTGCCGATTTTGTTGGCCGGAAGCGGGACAACGGCGTTCTGGGGAAGGTTTTTGCCTCGTATGAACTCGACAATCCGTGCCGGTTTCACGGCGTAGTCGAAATAGTGAATCGCAGACTTAGGCGTCAGCACACGCCGGGCTTTTCGCAGTTCTTCCTGAAGCTCGTCCACCTTCTGGCAAAGTGGGGCCGTTGCCTCCTCTACAGCGTCCAGAATGCGCCTGGTGAATTCGTCTGCTGAGGTTTGATCTACGACTAATCGCTGCATGGCACATCACGAGTAGCTAAACGGTGCTATCGCCTTTATGGCACTGGAATGTGGGGACGGGTCTGCTTCAGCACAAGCCGTCCCCTCGGTGTCTCATAGCGCAGCATCGGCCAGATCCCCTGGATCTCCGCCAGCGCCCGCCTGACCCGCCGCGCAAACTGCTTC
>JBHHWM010000273.1:0-6383 GCA_046756545.1 Rhodothermales bacterium
ATCCCTAATACCGTCTCATTTACGATGCAATCTTTTCATACCGCTGTCCTCGCTTGTTTTCGAAGGAAAATATGCATAGTGTTTCTACGCGTCTCATGATCTGTCCCGATCCTTTTGTTATTGGGATTTCATTCGTAAGCCTTTGAACGCGTACGTACATGGACAACCATCAAAAAAGGATCGCCGCTATCTTGATCGTGATTATTTTGGGACTGCTTGTCGATATGATCGGATGCATGGGATAGAACACTGAAATGAGACGGTAAACGCCCGATAACGCTGCACATGGTACGCTCTTACCACGTTGCATCACCTCCCTTCCAACCACACCCGCTCCCGACATTTCAAGTTGATGGTGGGACGGGGGAGGCCAGATCGAGCACGACGCGCCATTCGCCTTCCGGCTGCCGTTTCCAGATCCTCAAATAACCTCCGGGGATATCTTCGATAGCATCTGCCATTTCTATCTTGAGCGTGGCCAGGCCATAGGTGTAGCCCAGGTCGCCGGAGCGCGCAGCATGGGCAGCTACAGGCTCCCACGTCCAGGCTCCTGCCATGGCAGCAAGCAAAGCCTGCATCGAAACCTGTCCGACGGCAGGGTATCGTCCTTCCCTGTAGAACCGCCCCACTTCGTCCGAGACCTCGTTCCACGCTGCCGCCACCCCCTGCTCGGCCATCGCGGCAGAGAGGGCCCGATCTGCCGCAAGCAACGACGCTTGCAACGCTTCGAGTGCATCGTCTTCGTATGATTTGGCCTGCCTCACATCCGAAGACGAGCGAAAGCGGTTGTCGTAAACCGGCGTCTCTGGCGGTGCATGCGAGACACCGGCATCAAGAGCTACCTGCCACGACCCGTCGGCCTGTTTTCGCCACACCGAGACGTAGTGACCGTGGGAAACCTGCTCGCCTGCCGAGTCGCTCAGGCTATAGGTCCACGGCCCGGTGGTGTAGCCCATATCTCCGGCCTGTGAGACGTCGGCGAAGATGGGCTGCCAGTCCAGCGTGCCCGGCGCTTCCGGTCGTTCGGCATACCATGCCTTGCCGTTCACAGGCGTGGGTCGGAAAACGACGGCATCGTCGGCCAGGTACTCCAGAAACGCATGCCGCAGACCCTGTTCCACCGACGCTCGGGCAAACGCTCGCTCCGCTTCGACGAGCGTGGACAACGCGGACTCTGGTTCACTCGCGGGCCTACACCCCATGAGCACACATAGTGGTAATAGAAACAACAAGAATATTTCCTTTTGCCGCATCACAACACCCCTTCTTCATGTCTGTATGATTGATCCCGGGGATTCTGCTTCCTCCCATGAACAGGGAATAGCGCCCTTACAGCGGTATAGGGATTCCCCTACAGCTTTTCAAACGACCAATTCCTAGATTTGCGTCTCTCAGTCTGGATAGCTCCTTTGGAATTTGATACACAGCGGACAGCCGAATCCACCCCGCTTCCCCGCCGGGGCCGGTCTGTTCAGCGAATATCCGGGTTGAGACCATCAGGATCAACACATCCCTAGATCACCCTTCTTGCATGTTCAGGATAAGTCCTCCGAAAAATAACGCTTTTTCAGGCTCAGGTATAGCATGGAGCAACGATGTCGTTAGTACAGGGGATTCCTCTTCAGGCATGGAAGGAATCAAGCCGGAGACCTCACGGCTGTCGAAGCTGTTGCGGTCCCGAAACCTACCCACGGCTGCGCTTTTCGTACCCTTGGTTGTCTTAGCCGGAGTGCTGATCGCAGGCTGCAAGCCGGCGCATCAACCCGCCTCACCCTTGCCGTCCGCAACGAACGATTCTCTCCCTATTGAAGAAGGAGCCTACTTCGTGGATGTAACCGCACACGTGGGAATCGATTATGTGCACTCCCTGGGTGACGGCCAACTGAGCAACATCGTAGAAACCGTAGGCAGTGGAGCAGCCTTCCTGGATTACGACCAGGATGGCTACCTCGATCTTTACGTGGCCAACGGCACCTTCATGGACGGAGTAAGCGACGGCGAGAACCCCGGACGAACCGCTCAAAACCGGCTGTATCATAATCGCCACGGCACCGGCTTCGAGGACGTCACCGACGCTGCCGGCGTGGCCGACCAACTGGGATACGGGATGGGCGTAGCCGTGGCGGATTATGATAACGACGGCTATCCCGACATCTACGTCAGCAATTATGGCCCGAACGTGCTCTTCCACAACCAGGGCGACGGCACCTTTACCAACGTAGCGGCACGGGCCGGGGTAGAAGGAGATGCAAATACGGTCGGAGCCGTCTGGCTGGATTACGATAAGGATGGATTCCTGGATCTTTACGTCGGCAACTACCTGGAATTCGATCCCGACTACGGCTATTACTACGCGCCTGACGGCTTCCCGCCTCCCATGGCCTACGCCGGTCAGCCGGACGTGCTGTATCGGAATAAGGGCGACGGCACCTTCGAGGATGTCACTCAAGCGCAGGGGGTTTATCGGCCCGAAGGGAGGATGATGGGCGTCGGAGCAGCCGACTATGATAACGACGGCTATCCCGACATCTACGTGGCTAATGACGCCATGGCCAACTACCTCTACCACAACGAAGCCGGAACAGGTTTCCGGGAAACCGGCTTGCTCGCAGGGGTCGCTTTCAGTGAAGGCGGGGAAGAAACCTCAAGCATGGCCGTTGACTTTGCCGATTACAATAGCGACGGTCGGCTGGACCTCTTCGTCACGGATATTCATTTCTCCGCCCTGTATCGAAACGAAGGATCCGGGCTCTTTACGGACGTCACGGTCCCGGCGGGCATCGCAGCGGCAAGCGGACAATATGATGGATGGGGAGCCTCGTTCTTCGATTATGACAACGACGGCGACGTGGACATCTTCAAGGCCAACGGAGACCTGAATCATCTCTTCGGCCAGGAAGATCAACTGTTCGAAAACCTGGGAGGCGGGCAGTTTCAGGACGTATCCGTTGAGCGTGGAAGCTACTTCTTGCGGGAACTCGTCGGGCGCGGGGCCGCCTTCGGCGACTATGATAATGACGGTGACATCGATGTCTTCATTGTAAACCTGAATGACGCAGGGGTCCTCCTGCGCAATGAAAGCCTGGATGAGAACAACTGGCTCGAAATCCTGCTCGTCGGCTCATCCAGCAACCGGGACGGCGTGGGCGCACGTGTTACCGTGACCACCAAGGGCACGGTGCAAATAGCTCAGAAGAAAAGCTCAGGCGGCTATCTCTCCACAAACGATCCCAGGATGCATTTCGGCCTGGGCAAAAGCACCCTTGCCGACAGCATCGAGATCCGATGGCCTTCCGGCAAGACACAGGTTTTAGAAAACGTCCGGGCAGGACAAATTCTCACCATCTCGGAACAGTAGTCAATGAAACGACGGATGCCTTATTCAGGTCGTACATTCTTTACCCTTGGGATACTATCGGCCCTTCTTGCCACGGCGTTCTTCGTGAGGTCATCCGAAGAACAGCCACCTAACGGCATGCTCATTTTTACCCAGATCGCCTCGGTGTCCCCGATTGCAAACCGGCCCCTCGGTACGGAGCAAAGCCGCATCGTGGCCGTGGATCTCACCCATCCCGAAGATCCGCACATTCTAACCGAGGCGTTTCACGCTGCTCGCACCCCCGACATCTCCTTCGACGGCAAACGCATGCTTTTCGCTGCCAGGAAAACAGAGGAAGATGCCTGGCACATCTGGGAGATGAACCTGGAGAACCGGCGGGTCAAAAAGATCACTGATGGATTCGAGGGCTGCACCGACCCCGCCTATCTCCCTGACGGGCGGATCGTCTTCAGCGCCTCGGCGGCTCCATCACAAGAAACGGATGAAAAGGAGCCGTTTGCACTCTACACCAGCACCCGCGACGGGTCGGAAGTAGAACGCATCACTTTTCATCCGCAGTCTGATGCGGCCACGACCGTGCTTCTAGACGGCCGTGTGCTTTTCGTCAGCGGGGGCGCTCCTTCCTCGACGCCTTTTTCGACGCTGCTGGCCATGCGCTACGACGGCACCGGCATGACGTTGTTCTACCAAAACGAGCAAGGGGGCCGCGTATTAAGTCGAGCCAGAGAAACCGCCGAAGATCAACTGGTCTTCGTCGAATCGGAAGAGCCTGGATCAATAGGCGGCAGCCTCGTGACCATCGACGAGAAACGACCACTGCATTCGCGTGTGGACCTTGCTCCGGACGTATCCGGACGCTTTCACTCCGTCGTTCCGACCCCCTCCGGGAAACTCATCGTTTCGTACCGTCCATCCAGCGAGGAGCCATTTTCCCTGTATGAATTTGATCCTTCCGAGAAACGAATCGGGCGACGCCTTCACTCGACCACAACGTATCATGCCGTCGAGCCCGTGCTGGCCATCGAACGCGCGCGCCCGATGGGGTTTGTGAGTGTAACCGACCCCCAGCAACAGGTCGGGTGGCTCTACGCCCAGAATGCGAACCTGTCCAACCTGCCCCTCGCCGGACGACGCGCATCGCCTGTACGAAGCCGGAAGGTCCAGATTCTGGGCCGCGACGGCCTGCTGGGCACGGTGCCGCTCGAAGAAGACGGATCATTCCACGTCGAAGTCCCGGCTGATACGCCCCTGTTGTTCCAGACCCTCGACAAAGACGGTCGGGTGGTGAGAGGGCCGTCGTCGTGGATCTGGGTTCGGCCGAACGAACGGCGAGGCTGCATCGGGTGCCATGAAGACCGAGAATGGGTTCCGGAGAATATCGTGCCTCTAGCCGTGAAAAAACCGCCCGTCTCCTTAGTGCCCTCCACATCCCTCGCCGAGGCACCCTCTTCCACCTCTCAACCGGCGAAGCAATGAGCAGCCCTAAACGGAACCGACGATGGGTTAAGCCAGGCATCGCGCTTGCAACGGGCCTGGTCGTTGTTCTGTTGGGTGGTCATCGTCTGGCCGACCAGCACGTTCGCCGCGTCATGGGAGGCCCCCGGGCTCCGGTCGCTTGCCTTTCCTGTCATGTCTACATGACCGGGGACAACATTCTCCAGCGGCTGCTGGAAGAGGACTATCTCTCGCCCCGGGACCTTGCAGTCTCGCCGGATGGAAACCGGCTCTACGTTGTAGCGGAAGAGGCGGAAGCTCTTCTGATCGTCTCGGCCACCGAAGGCACCGTCCTGAACCGGATCGCGCTGGGGAAACACCCCCACAGCATCGTCCTCAGCCGGGATGGGCAGACGGCCTATGTCAGCAATCGCTGGTCGGATAATGTGTCTGTGATCGACCTGTCCAAAGGGCGGGTGATCCGTTTTCTTCCCACCGGGAACGGACCCGCCGGAATCGCCCTGGGACCGGGGGGCAACTATCTCTATGTAGCCAATTCGTACTCGGATGACCTTTCCGTCATCGACCTCGAAAGCGGCCGGGAAAAGAAACGCCTAGCTGCGGGCAATAACCCCTATGCCGTCCGGCTCTCGCCCGATGGTCAGTCGTTGTTCGTGACGAATCGCCTGAGCAATCCGGTGGCCTTCCGAGCGCCGCCGGTGTCGGAAGTTACGGTCGTGGACACCCGCTCTCTTCGCGTGACCGACCGCAAAGCCGTTCCCTCCGCCCAGATGCTGGAGAGCGTCGATTTTGCGCCCGAAGGCGACCTGGCCCTGGTGACGCTGGCGCGACCGAAAAACCTGCTACCGGCATCGCAAGTGAGACGGGGTTGGATGTTTACTTACGGGCTCGGCCTCGTCGAGCCGGGTGAGGAAGGCCGCGTCGTCCAACTGTTGCTGGACGAAGTCAACGCCTACTTTGCCGACCCCTATGATGTGGTGGTTATGCCCGACGGCCGGAAAGCCTTCGTTACGCACGCGGGAGCGAACAGCATCAGCGTGGTAGATATGGCCGCGTTGCGCGCCGTCCTGGACCGCGCCACACCCGACAGCCTGGCCCTCTTTGCCAATCACCTCGGGTTGAGCAGCCAGTACGTGATCAAGCGTATCCCCACCGGAGCCAATCCTCAACGCCTTGCCCTGGCACCCGACGGGCGGCGGCTCTACGTGGCCGAGCGTCTGGAGGACCGGATCGCCGTCATCGACACCGACGTGCTGGACACCGTGCAGATCATCGACCTGGGCGGACCGAAGCAGGTGAGCACCCTCCGTCTTGGCGAGCGCCTCTTCCATCAGGCGCGGGCCTTCCAGGGCCAGTTCAGTTGTCGTTCCTGCCATCCCGACGGGGACCAGGACGCGCTGTCGTGGGACTTCGGCGGGGACGGTGTAGGCCGGAACATCGTCAACACGATGACCCTGCGCGACATCGGCGAGACCGCCCCCTTCAAATGGGCCGGGACCAACGTCAGCCTGTACATGCAGGACGGAATCCGGTTCGCCAAATTCCTGACCCGTGTCGAGCCGTTCTCACCTAAAGAATTGAGAGCGGT
>JBHHWM010000274.1:0-6336 GCA_046756545.1 Rhodothermales bacterium
GGCCGCGTATCAGGTGCAAGCCGTGCGGGATTCTACGATTCAGAATACTGGCGGTCCAACACCCTATCGATAGTCGGCAGCCTGTTCCGGCTGGCCGAGCGCCATGTAGGTCTCGACGAGAGCCAGGCGAGCTTGTTCCACGAGCCGGGTCTCGGCCATGCCCCAGGTGCTGAAGATTGGATAGCCCTCACGAAGCAGGGGTTCAGCCTCGGCGTGGCGGCCCTGCATAGCCAGTGCTCGGCCCAGGAGGCATCGGGCTTCTGCAATCTTGGGATGATCCGCCCGCAGGGTCGATACCCGGTATGCCAGCGCCCGGCGAAGCGGGGCTTCGGCCTCGTCAGGAACCCTCTTGGCCAGGAACGCGCGGCCCAGCCAGACCAGTCCGTCGGCGAGGTAGAAGTGGCCTTTTTCGGGAATATCATTCTCGATGATACGGACGGCCTCTTGCACGGTGTGCAGTGCCTCATCCAGGCGGTCCAGGTCCAGCAGGACCATGCCGAGTTGCCCCATCATGTATCCGGTAATTCGATGCGTCTCTCCGTCGAGGCGCCGGCTGATAGCCAGGGCGTCTTGCAGATACGGCAATGCCTCGTCGTACTGTTGTTGCAGTTGTAAGAGCCGCCCTATATTTCTGGCGGTGTTGGCGACCTGGCGATGGTCTTCTCCGACGAGCCGGACCCACAACGCGTGCGATTCTCGATAGTCCGCTTCGGCTTCGGCATGATTTCCCTGCTGGGCCAGGATGGTCGCCAGGTTGTTCAACACGCTCGCAACGGACGCCGTCTCAGAACCCATGATTTTACGTGTTGATGCGAGCAACCGCCGGGTTATTGCCTCGGCTTCGTCCAGGCTGCCTTCGATGCTGTACGCTGCGGAGAGGTTGTTCATCACCGACATCACGTGGGGGTGATCCTCGCCGTAGAGCTGCTTCAGGATATCCAGCGCCTCGCGCCAGAGCCGACCGGCTTCTTCGTATTCGTCTCTTCCAAAATGATAGATGCCCAGTTGATTCAAGCTGGCGGCGATGTGCGTAAGGTCGTCCGGCGACACGGCCCGGCGCATGGCAAGGGCCTCGGTGAGGAGGAGGCGCTGCTCCTCGTCGTCTTCCGTGACGGCGGCCAGGTCTTGCATGGCCTGCGCCACGCGTTCGTGCCTGTCGCCAAAGATCGCCCGGTGCAGTGCCAGCGATTCTCGTAACATGGCTTCCGCCGTTTTCAGGTCGCCGGTCTCCCTCGTCAGGAAGGCGAGGCTGTGCAGCATACCGGCGGCGATGGGATCTTGCGGTCCCTTGAGCGCACGCTGCTGGGCCAGCGCCTCTTCCAGCAGGGTACGCGCACGGTCGTACTGGCTGCGCGCTTGGTACACGTCGCCCAACACCTGCTTCATCCGGGCCTGGATCTCGGGCTGGTCTTTCAGTTCTTCGAGCACCCTAGCCTCGCCCTGTTCGAGAAATTCGCCCACACGGAGCGTGTCGCCGCCCGGCACGATGGTGGGGTTGGAGGAGGCGAAGAGATTAACCAGCACCTGCACGACCTGCTCGGCTTTGTCGCGCTCGGTTTGTGCCGCGTCGCGCTCACGGGCGACCGTCCGAGCCTGCCACGCTGTCACCACGCTGAAGCCGATCAACAGCAGCACGAACGTAGCCGCCACGCCCACGCCCACCCGGTTGCGCCGGATGAAGGTGCGCGCGCGATAGCCCAGCGTATCCTTCTGTGCAATCACGGGACGCCCGGCCAGGTACCTATCGACATCTTCACCCAACTGGCCGGCGGAGACATAGCGCCGCTCGGCTTCCTTCCGCAGCGCCATCATCACGATGTTGTCCAGGTCGCCGCGTAAGAGCCGTTGCAGGCGGCCTACCGGTGTGCGCCGGGCCGCGCCGATGCGTTCCGGCGTCAGCGTCTCCGTCGTTCCATCCCGCTTGCGCACCTGCACGTCCTCTATAATGACAGTGCTCGGGCGCGTCGGCTCTTTCTCGCAGATGATCCGCTCGATCTCTGCCTGCACCCGGCCCGGCAGCCGATAGGGACGGTGCCCGGTCAAGAGTTCATACAGCAACACTCCGAGAGCGTAGACGTCCGTCGCCGTCGTGACGGCCTCGCCGCGCACTTGTTCAGGTGCGGCGTATTCCGGGGTCATCAGGCGCAGGTCGGCGCGCGTCAGGGCCACCGACACCGCCGTCGCCTCGGGATCAAGCAGCTTGGCGATGCCGAAATCCAGCAGCTTGACCTGCCCGTCTCCGGTCACCAGGATGTTCGACGGCTTGAGGTCGCGATGGACAACCAGGTTACGGTGGGCGAACTGCACGGCTGTGCAGACCTTTCCAAACAGGCGCAGCCGCTCCTCGATGGAGAGCCGGTTGGCATCGCAGAACGTCGTTAGGGGCACACCTTCGACGTACTCCATAACCAGATAAGGCCGCCCGTCGTCGGCCACACCGCCATCCAGAAGACGCGCAACGTGAGGATGGATCAGGCGGGCCAGGATCTGCCGCTCGGCGCGGAAGCGACGGGCAACATCGGCCGTGTGCAGTCCGGTGCGAATGAGCTTGAGGGCCACCTGCTGCTGATACTGCGCGTCGTCGCGTTCGGCGAGGTAGACCTCGCCCATGCCGCCCTGCCCGAGGAGGCGCTGAAGACGATAGGGGCCGATGCGGGTACCGAGCAGGAATTCCGGGTTCGGCCCTTCGAGGGGTTCAGCATCAAGCAGCCGGTTCTCGATGGCGAGGGCGTAGCTGTCTTCGTGGGCCTTCAGCATCGTCTCGACCTCGCGCCGCAGCGCCGGGTCGTCGGCACACGCCTCGTCGAGAAACGCGGCCCCTTCGGCGGGTTCCAGGTCGAGCGCGGCAATAAAGAGAGCCTGGATTCGCTCCCAACGTTCGGAGTCCATGCCGGTTCAGAGTCGAGGGATAAATAAGCCGAGGCCTGTATTCGTTATGGCGACAATGGGGCCTGAAATTGGTCAACACCGTTTCTTTTTGGAGGGGGAGGCTTCAGAAGCCATGTGCGATTTCTTTGCGCAACCAGGCGCGGGCGGTGATCCAATCCCGCTGCACGGTCTTAACGGAGACGCCCAGCACGTTTGCCGTCTCGTCGAGGGAGAGACCGCTATAAAAACGGTACTGCACGACCTGGCCGGCCCGCTCGTTTACGGCCGTCAGACGCTCCAGCGCCTCGTCGAGCACCAACACCTCGCCGGCCTCCTGATCCGTCAGAAACGGTTCGGCCTCGTCCAGGGAAACAGGCCGTCGACCGCCGCCGCGTTTGAAGCGCTTCTTCGCGCGGGCATAATCGACCAGGATGCGGCGCATCGTAGTGCTGGCGACGGCCAGGAACTGCGTCCGATGCCCGGCCTCAATCTGCCGCTGTTGGACCAGCTTGAGATAGACCTCGTTGACCAGGGCCGTCGGGTTGAGCGTATGGCCGGGTCGTTCGTAGCGAAGCTGCTGCCGGGCCATCCGGCGAAGCTCGTCGTAGAGCAACGGCACGAGGTGTTCCAGCGCGTCTTCGTCGCCCTCGCGCAGCCGCGTCAACCATTGAGTGACCTGTCCCGGCGCCAGCATGATGCGCTCCCCTCAGGCAAAGCGTGGATCGTTTCTGCTCAAACATAGGGATGGCGGCTGAAAGAAAATATGGTCATTGATCGAAGCGAGGTTCTCTGTTCATTCAAGAACCCTGATTTACACCCGCCCATGTCCAGTTTCACGGCCCGGTGTCGCCATTGTAGATGAACGGACTGCGACACAGCTATGCACTATGGAGGTATCGCCATGAAAGCGAAGCTTCACGCCAGTAAAAAGAGTATGCTCCTGATCCTAACGCTCGTCCTGGGCGGCACGGTCCATGCACTCAGGGGGGGCCTTCTCTCTGTGATGATCCTTGTTTTTCTGTGTTCTCCCCTCGTGGTTTCGGCACAAACTGAGTCGCCTGGCGACATGGTGTCGAATCCAATACTTGGCGTGCAGAAGGTTCTTTTCATTCGTGTTATATACCCTGATGATAACCAGGTCTTCCTGTCGGACGAACGAGCCCCCATCCACGCGGATGCCCTTAACGCGATCATGAAGGCGAACTCGTATGACCAGTTGTCGCTTGACATCGACATAACGCCTGTTCTCATGATGCCGCAACCGACGTCATTTTATGCGTTGGATAATAGACAGTCGTTTGTTAGAATCCGCGCCGATGCGATCAAAATAGCTGAAGAGGCCGGTTTCCTTGAGAGTGATTACGACCGTGAGGCTATTTTCACCAAAAAGCTCTGGCCTCAACCGTTTCGAGGAGTGGGCGGCGTCAATATCCGCACCTTCTATAGCAAATTCGACAAGCCCTCCCATTCCGCCCATGAGATGGGCCATAGCTTCGACTGGCGGCATGCCAATTTCTGGCGAGTCACAAGTGCCAATCCCATTGATACGGCAGGGGTACTGATCGAATATGGCGACAAATTTGATATCATGGGTGACTGGGCAAATTTTCACCATTTCAATCCCTGGTACAAATCCCGCGTAGGCTGGCTGCCGCCGGAGAGCATACTCACGGTTTCTGAGCCGGGCACCTATACCATCCGGGCGCTCGAAAAACCGCCTTTATCCGGCCCGGCAGTCACTGAATTCTCCGCGTTGAGAATCCGCAGGAATCCCGGTGCCGAGTACTGGGTGTATTACCGCAGCCTGGAGGATTCGGCCAATGCCGGTGCCATGATCTCTCTGATCCAACCAAAGAACACATCGAAATCGCTACTTCTGGATATGACGCCGGGGTCAAAAAACAATCCAGAAAGGGATCATGTGGACGCCGCGCTGACTGTAGGCAAGACCGTCCGGGACCAGGAAGCCGGCATAGAAATCACCGTGTTGGAAAAGTACAGCGACTCCCTGCGCGTTCAGGTCGTCGTGCCCGGAGATCCAATGGATACCTTACCCGTTATCGACATCGTCAACCCGACCTTTGGTAAAACCGTGCGGGGTGCCATTGCGTATGAAGCCACCGCTTTCGATCCCGACGTGGGTACGGTTAACGGAGCGGGTATTGATACGGTAAGATTTGTTCTCAACTACATTGAGGGAGATGATCCTTTTGGAGAAGGCACGACTCCCATAATAGTTGCTACGAACCAATTGACTTCCCCACCCTATATTTTTCACGTTGAAACGACGGGTCTTCCGGACGAATCGTATCGCCTCCATGTTGAGGCGGTCAGCCAAAACGGGGGAGCCAACACAGCCGCTTTGAGCCATATCATCGATAACACCGGCCCGAGCGTGCCAACGTCCGTCGACGAAGAACCGGTGGACGTGCCTTACACCTTTCAATTGCAGCAAAATTATCCCAATCCGTTCAATCCATCGACCACCATCCATTATTCTTTGGAACAGGCCGGCACCGTTGAGTTGAGCGTGTATGATCTGTTGGGCAGGAAAGTCCGAAGCCTTATTCAAGCGAACAAGCCGGCGGGCGCGTATTCCGTGCGATGGAACGGCAGGGATGACGCAGGCAGGCGCGTAGCGAGCGGCACGTATTTTTACCAACTTCGGGTTGGGAGTTTTATTTCTACCAGAAGGATGGTGTTGTTGAAATAACGAATCGACGCGACAGGTGCTGCCGCAGAACACCGACACCGGGGTTCTGCGGCAAGCATCGAGCATATCCCAAATCAGGCCAAGATGCTCGGCCCGACACGATAGCCGGTGGTCCAATCCGACACGAACCGGCGCGTTGTCTATTAACCCTTACGGCTCGATAACGAACCTGAGGTGCACATCATGAAAAAGCTCGCTACGGTCTTCTTCTTCATCTTGCTGTTCGGCACGGCCCAGGCCCAGGAAAACCAGCTTCAGTTGATCTTTGAATCGAAGGACGGGACGCGGCTGGCAAGGTCTAACTCGGTCACGTCCGGTTCGCTCGAGATCGATTTGTCCGCTACCTGTTGCGGCCTCCTGGACGCCAACGGCGACGGCATCGACGACCTATGACACGCGCGAATGACCAGGGTGGTCTCCAGGACCTTCTCGTCCTCCAGGGAGGATCCGGGCTGGAGATTACGATCTACGAGGTGCAGGACGTGCCGGCGACGCTCGGCCTGGGCGACCAGGTGGAGTTCCACGGCTTTGCCACTTTCTTCGGCGGCGACCTGCGCCATGGCATCTTCGTCGGTAACCTGGGTGTGTCTCTCGTCGACCTCAGCACCCATGCAGTAACGTGGTCCTCAGGTGATTTCAACGCCGACGGCAACATCCTGCTCGATGTCACCGACGTGACGGGCGACGGCTTCGAAGATCTCCTCACTAGCTACCTATCACTTTGGCTAGGGTGAACAAAAAGAGGCTGTCAGCAT
>JBHHWM010000275.1:0-6287 GCA_046756545.1 Rhodothermales bacterium
GACGCCGCACGTAGCCGATATAACGCGCTCCGCGGCGATCCGAATGCATCACGTGAGCAACGGCGAGGCGCGTTGGAAGGTTTACGACTTGCGGCGGAAGCCCAAATCATCGCCACTGAGTGGGATATCATCACCAGCCGCTTCAGTGCCGGGATGGATCTGGCGAAATCGTTCATTAGCCTCGCCGGCGCCATCGGGGACATCATGCGTCTCAAGGGTGCACAGGGCTTGAGGGATCGTGCGCAGCTATCCATGCAGGGTGCCCTCCTCGCGCAACATCAGCTTTTCCAGGGCGATTACTACCTGCGGCCCTTCTACGTGAAGGGGCACGGCCGTGGCGTCACGGTGGTCGAGACCGGCACCGGTCTCAGGCGAGATCTTATCTTCTCACCCCACAATACGCCCTCGCTCGCGTATGGCTTAGACATCCCTACGTTCGCTGTGAGCCCGGCCGGCGACCGCCTCGTCATGTTCGGCATCAGTCTCCGAACCGAGCGCTACGAGCGGCGCGGTAAGTGGAAGACGCACGTTCCGAACTATTCGATCTTGAGCTACGACCTGGGTGCTCTCGTATTTGTGCATCATGCCACCGTCTTCACGTCGGTCATCGATGCCATTATTGGCGACGAAAGCGAGCTTGTCGCCTGGCTACTCGATCGTGGAGGGGATGTGAACGAGCGGTATCCTGGCTCGGGAGAGACGCCGCTCATGTACGCCGCGGGGTCGAAACCCCACATGGTCAGCTTGTTGCTCCAGAGGGGCGCCGACGTCAATGCGGTCAGTGAATCCGGGAAGACGGCACTCGATATCACGCCGTTCCGCGATGTATACGACCTGCTCGTGGCCTCCGGCGGGCGCTCGGGCTCCGGTGAGGTGCCGCCGCCTCCATCACTCGACCCGCCGCAGTTACTGCTGGCAATCACGCTGAACCTGCCTGATCGCGTCCGTGCGTTGGTCGAAGGGGGGGAAGACGTCAACCTGCGCAACAGCCAGAACGAGACGCCGCTCTTCTACGCGGCGGCGACCGACCAACTGGCTCTGGTCCAGCTCCTCCTCGACTTCGGCGCGGATGTCAATGCGGTCAGCGATCTGGGCCAAACGGCGCTAGACCTTGCGCACAGCGATCCGGTCAGGAAAACCCTTCGCTCGGCCGGCGGGCGCCTTGGAAGCGAAGTGCACTAGAAGCAGTAGGAAGGTGGTTTCGGGGAATAGTTGTTGCCTTGCTCCCATTCCAACCGTTCGCGCTTGCACCACTCCTTGAGGCTAATCGTAGCGTTTACACAGGCATCTTGGTATACGTCACATTCATAGTTACTGAAGGGACTGTCTGGAGGCCGAACCATGCAGATGGTTTCGACCCGCCCGCCTCTCTGTTCACAGGTTGAGATCGAATCGTATGAGGTCGCCAGTGAACGACATCCGGAGAAGAAAACCATTGCACCGGCTAAAACGGCTATTAGCCTTGCTCCTGTTTGCGTTTTCATGGGTATCACCTCTCTGTGTTGAGTGAAGGATGAAGGAACGGTCATCGCACCAGGGTCATTGGCTGCGTCTGACTGAAGCTGCCTGCTTCGAGCCGGTAGAAATAGACACCGCTCGGCAACGACGCGGCCTCGAACGTGACCTCGTGCCAGCCTGCCGGTTGTGCGGCTTCCACCAGCACCTGCACGAGCCGCCCCGTGGCATCGTAGACGGTCAGCCGCACGACGGACTGCGTCGGCACGGCATAGCGGATGCGCGTGGCGGGGTTGAACGGGTTGGGATAGTTCGACGCCAGGATGTACTCATGGGGAATCTCAGCCGTGTCTTCCGTATCCGTTGCCGTGCAGGCGAGGCCACTTCTTGTGAGATTGGGAATGCTCTGAATCCAGTCTCGGAAACCGGCGTCAGACGGTTCGCACAGTTCTGTTTCGGAAAAATCAAAACTTGTCAGGTTCGTCAGGTTCATGAGGCTGAAGGGGAGATTGCCGATGAACCGATTGTCGTTTAAGAACAAACTCGTCAGGTTGGTGAGATGGCCCAGTTCGGGTGGAATATTGCCGGTGAGGTGATTCCTGGAGAGGCTCAAGATGGTGAGGGTGGTGAGATTTCCGAATTCAGGGGGTAGTGAGCCCGTGAGCTGGTTGAGGAAGAGGTCGAGGGTGCTAAGGTTGGTGAGGTTTCCGAACTCAACCGGGATCGTGCCCGTGAGTTGATTCACGCTGAGCCTCAAGTCCTTCAGGTGGGTGAGGTTGCCTAGTTCGGGTGGGATATCGCCCGTGAGTTGATTCCTGGAGAGATCCAGAAACTTCAGCCTGGTGAGGTTGCCCAATTCGGGCGGGATTTTGCCGGTAAGCCCGGATTCGGCGAGTTTCAGCGATCTAAGGTGGGTGAGATTGCCCAGCTCAGTCGGGATTTCACCTGCGAGTAGAGTGTTGACGAGACCCAGAAACTCCAGGTTGGTGAGATTTCCGAATTCAGTCGGGATACCTCCTGTGAGTGGGTTCCGGCCGAGGTCCAGGATAGTGAGGTTTCTGAGGTTTCCGAGTTCAGCCGGAATGGCACCCGTGAGTTGATCTCTGAAGAGGGTCAGGCGAATGAGGTTGGTGAGGGTGCCCAGTTCCGGTGGGATGGTGCCCCTCAGTGGATTGTTGGAGAGTTCCAGGATAGTGAGGTTGGTGAGGGTGGCCAGTTCAACCGGGATCGTACCCGTCAGTTGATTGTCGTTGAGGTTCAGGTGCGTGAGGTTGGCGAGGGTGCCCAGTTCCGGTGGGATGGTGCCCGTCAGTTGGTTGTTGTGAAGGATCAGGGTAGTGAGGTTGGCGAGGTCTCTGAGTTGGGGTGGGAGGGTACCTGCGAGTTGGTTTCTGGACAGG
The DNA here is from genome assembly GCA_046756545.1 of Rhodothermales bacterium. Classification (GTDB taxonomy): domain Bacteria; phylum Bacteroidota; class Rhodothermia; order Rhodothermales; family JBHHWM01; genus JBHHWM01. The sequence goes on from JBHHWM010000275.1 coordinate 2,856, forward strand.
GCCAGCGAGGTCACGCGGCTTCCGTCAAGCTGCACGCCGAACCATTCCCCGACCCGCGTCGTGAGCCAGTTGGTGTTGTTGGTCCAGTTCGGTCCGTCGGTGGCGTTGTAGAGAGCCACGAGGGCGAGCGAGTCCAGTCGATTTACCTGGGCCTGCGCGTTCCTGCCGCTCATCGGCACGAGCAGGATAGCCGCCATCAGAGTGAGGAGTAGCCGTTTCACGAGTATCACCTGTATGATTGTTGTGGAAGAATCGAGATACGCCCTGGTTTACTTCACCAGATTCACCGTGCGAACCGTTGCGAATTGATCGCCCGTCGCCCGAATCAGGTAAAGTCCACTTGAGAGCGTGCTGCCGTCAAAGCGGAATGGATGGATGCGGTCTGCATCGAGATGGCCGTCGTAGAGTAGCGCCACCCGGCGACCCAGCACGTCGTAGACCGCCACCTGCACGCGTTGTGCCTGAGCTACGGAGAGGGTAAACTGGGTTTCCGGATTAAAGGGGTTGGGATAAGGAGCCGTCAACGCATAGGTCCCCGGTACTTCGACGGTCACGTCTACCTCGTCGCTGTACGAGACGGTACCGTCAGGGCTGATGTGTTTGAGCCGAAAGACGTGCAGGCCCGGCACCAATCCCGCCATCCGGTGGATGTAGGTCTGCGGATTCTCGGTGGGACGCTGTTCTTCGACGAACGAGACACGTTCCCAAACGCCGCTCTCTGTTTTTTGCTCGACCTCGAAGCCCGTGCTTTTGACCTCTGAAGCCACATTCCACGTCAGCACAGCATCGGAGCCGTCGACTGTTGCTTCGAAGGACGTAAGCCGGGGCCTGAGTGGGCGCGAGCCCTCGCTCACGGCCGTCCAGCGCGAGAAGGCGTAGATGCGGGTGCGTGTAATGGTGTTGGCGGTTTCGTCTACCGTGCCTCCCTGATTGGTCCAGGACGCCCCGCCGTCCGTCGAGCGTTGGAGCCTCAGGGTAGATTCCTGGCCGTTGCCCAGTTCGGAGGCGTCGTAGTGGAACGTGAGGGTCGCATTGAGGCGGGTATTGTACTGCGGCGTGATATCGAAATACCGAGCGATGCCCCCATTGGCCTGGACGGCGTGGCCCCGCCTGATTTCAGTCCAACCCAGGTTGGCCGAGGTCGTGATCTCAGCGCCGAGCCCGGCTACGTTGAGGCGGTTCGGGCGATTGATCGGGCGGCGGGTCAGGATGACGCCGCTGCTGCCTTTGACCGTGTTGCCCCAGGCTTCAATGAGGGTGCCGGTCGTGCCCAGGTCGATAAAAAAGCCGTTGAGATCGAGGTCGCCGCGATGCACGTTGAGCATCCCGGTGACGGTAAGATGGTTTTCCAGCACCAGGTCCCCGGAGGGTTTATTGACGGTGAGATGCGCGAGCGTTTGGGCCGTGCCGGATGTCAGGCGTTGATTGCCGGCACCGTCAAAGACGAGGGTGCCGTCGTTGGGCGTGAAGGTGCCCGCAATCGTCAGGTGGCCCGAGGTAGCAAGTTCGGCACCGTTATGAAGCGAGACCCTGCTGTTAGCGATAGTGATGGTAGTCTGGGCTAGGGCCGGGTGCTCCGCAAGAAGCAAGAGGCTGAGAAGAAGGATACAGGTTTTCATGGTTGTGCCCGGTTTGGAGCATGGAGAGAAGCACGTACATGCGTGAGAGGCAGCGGCGTCCGCTAGCGCTCAGCCGTCGATGCCGACTCCAGGCGGGCCAACCGCTCGTTGACGGCGGCGAGTTCGTTCTGGAGGGCTTCTACTGCGGCGGCCTTCGCTTCGAGTTGCGCCTGTTGTTCGTTCAGCGCCTGCACGAGCACCGCCGAGAGCTTCGCATACGAGACGCTCAAGTATCCATCGGCTCCCTCAATGACCAGTTCGGGAAAGACCTCCTGCACCTCCTGCGCGATCAGACCGATCTGCACGCCCTCAGGCCGATTGGTGCCTTTGCGGAAGTGGTAGCGCACAGGCTGGAGACGAGCCAGTGCATTGCCGGCGTCATGGAGCGGTGTGATGTCGGTTTTGAGGCGGCGGTCGGAGTTTTCGGTGAGCGTTCCGGCGATGGTGAGATTGCCGTTCTTGAGCAGTGTGAAGGCATTGGAAGGATTGTGTTCATCTCTCCCGTTACCGACGACGAGGAGGGGATCGGTGCTCATCCAGGATAGGCTATCGCCCGAGACAACGTTGTAGCGACCAAGCACGAGAGAAGCATACGCTTGGGCTGTGGTGAAATAGCCCATAGCCATAGAGTACTTACCACTCGCCCGTGTATTAAAGCCTGAAGCGATCGACATGTCGCCGCTCGCCCGTCCGCTCCCCATTGCTGTAGCATTATGGCCGGTAGCCCGTCCATTTCCCATGGCCGTAGAATAATTGCCGCTAGCCTGCCCTTTCCCCACCGCCGTAGAATAATCGCCATCAGCCTGTCCATTCCCCATCGCGGTAGAATAGTCACCGTTAGCCTGTCCCCATCCCCCCATCGCCGTAGAATAATCGCCGTTGGCCCGTCCGCTCCCTGTCGCCGTAGAATGGGTTCCGACGGCAACACCCTGGCCCGTCGCTGTAGCCGACTCGGCGTTGGCGAATCCCCGACCTAGCGCCGTGGCGAAATCGCCAGCGGCCACGGCGTTATATCCAATCGCCGAAGAACCCAAATCGGCAGCCATCGTGTTGTGACCGAAAGCCGTCGAGTAGTCACCGATGTAGGCATCATCCCACTGGTAGGAGGAGACGTACCCGGCGCGGAAGGCTCCCTTCCTGGGATACCACATCAGCCACGTGCCAGCACCCGTGGCCGGAATCGTGCCGATGCCAAAAGTGCCCAGGGCGAACAGTGACGCATCCTCGTTGATCTGAAAGAGGGAGGTGCCGCTGTTATCTTTAATCTCCATCGCCTTCGTCTGCGCGGCAGCCTTGGCAACCGTGAGTAGGAGGAGGAATGCAGTGAGCAAGAGTGTATGGCGTCGCATCGTAGTAGGGGTCTTGGTGAACCGTGTGGGGTTGGTCTTCATTCGATATGGCCGGAAAACCACAGCAGACCGGACATGGGTATGCCCACTTTTTTGAAAGGCTGATCTTTGCTTCAGTATGGAGGTCGAAAATCAACCAAAATGACCTGTTCGGGCTGGGTTTTCGTCTTTCTTTATCAGGTGCAAGACGGCAGTAGAGATGGCGTTTGAAGAACAGCGAACAGATCATCCAACAGAGATCGCAGAGGAGTGCGCAAAATAATGGAGGGGCCAATCAAGACGTGGTGGCGAGGGCAAGCCGCCGGAGCACAGGATCGCCGTCACCCTAATAGCAAAGAGCCCGACAAACGCACGGCAAGCGGGAGCGTGCACCGTCTTCCCGCTTGCCGTGTGTCCCCGATTGGTTATTTGACTAGCTACCTATCACTTTCAGAGATAGGGTTGAAAAACCACTCGTATCGGGT
>JBHHWM010000276.1:0-6286 GCA_046756545.1 Rhodothermales bacterium
CGCTTGATGAAGATCTGCACGTGTTCGCGGAGCGATACGCGGTCTTTCTCCAGCAGCGAGTTGACCTGGTCGGCCATGTAACGAACCCGGTCTTCGCTATACATGGACTCTGGGATCGAGTCGGTGATGGTTTTAACGATGGCCGGGAGCGGCGGCACGATGGGTGCGCGCACCCGCGCCTTCGACATAGACGCAGCACCGCTCTTGACTTGCTGTGCGAGGATATCGGCTAGGGCTGGATTTGTCACGGCCTACCTGTATTCAATCTCACGAAGGAATCCACAGAGAAACGATCCATCAATCCCCCCTCTGCGGCATCATCTACCATCGAAGGTTTCGGCAAAATGCAGGTCCCCCTTAAGCACTCGGTAGCGTTCTATCAAAACTTCGAAGGAATAAAAGGAAGAGGCTGCCAGTATTTGCTTGTGCCGCAAAATGCAGAACATCCAGAGAGCGACCAGCCCAAAACAAGCATCAGACGCAGGGTATACCAGAAGGCCTCCGAAGTCGCCAAAACCCCGAAGGCCTCTGATGGATGGTGAAAGGAATCCCTACCGGCCCCTACACGCTACTGGCATAATCCTCTTTCACGCTCTAGAGGATCACACGTTGTTCCTTCCCGGCGGGTTACGACGACCTGCGCCGCGTCATTGATAAGGTCGAGACGATTGCCCAGTTTGGCGATGGCTTCGGGACTATAGACGAATTGAGACTGGTTATAGATGGTGAATTCGATCCGGTTAGCCGCCGGGGTGCCACCCGAACAGGCTATCGTTCCTCCCCCTCCTGGATCTACCTTTACCAGGCTGACCATCGATACCAGGTCCTGCATGTCGAACGCCGAGGAGGAGGGATTCGTAGACCCCAGTTCAAACAGGTTGATCGCCTGATTATCTTCCATCGTCATCTGGTCAAGGCCGAAGTCGATGTAGTCCGACACAAAATCTTCGGCCGACGTCTGGCCCATATAGCCTCCTACATTCGGCACAGCCGATCCGTCGCGCAGCACTTCAAGTTGTTGCGAATCGGTGTTGGAATCGTGCTCCATGTATACCTGCCAGTGGGCGTCTTCACTGCCGGAGTAGGTGCAATAGCGCCGATACCAACGACCCCAACGACGGTACCATCCGCACTGATACGTTCTTTTCTGCCACGAACGCGCCCGTATCGTGACGCGCGTCTCGGGCGGGAAGGTTTGATCGGGCTCCCACAGGTAGGTCGTGCCGCTGTTGCCGGTATTGACGTTGCCGGTCAAGGGAGAGTCCCAGTTTCCGAAGGGTTCGTATTCTTGATCGCCGATGACGATTTTCGTCGTCACGGGCATGTCGTAGGACCCACCGGCACTGATCGCGGCCCCCAATACTTCAATGCGCAAACGGAAGGCATCGTGTACGATCACATCGTCGCCGGTGATGTCAAAGTCGGGCGTGCAGGTCCCTCCGCCGCCGCCTCCACCGCCGGCAATCGACGGCCAGCTATAAGCAATGGTGCTGCCATAGACCGCCGGGCTGTCCGAGAACGAGATTCTCACGGTGTCCTCTTCTTGCTTTCGCACCATGATGATGCCCTCCCAGTTAAACCGGGAAGAGCTGACGTGAAAATCGCCGTCGTTGACCATGAGCATGCCGAACCCATGCAAGTCGTACGTATTATCGAGAATGAGCGGCCCCTCGACATGAATAATCTTCGGATTGCCGGGCGAAGCGGTTTGCAAGACCTGCGAAATGGCCTGTTGTTTCTCCTCGGGCGTCGCGGTGGTTTGGAGAGACAGGTCGGCTTGCAACCGGGCGGCCTGGTACAACTGCTCGTAGAAGAGACTGTCGAACGCGGTATGCACGCGGCCTTTACCTTCGACGCGGGCTGGATTGAGCGCGGCGTCGATGGCGGCCAGATGAGCCGGCTCGGTCATCACGGCATAGGTGGGTTCGAGGAAGCCTTTCCCCCCCTGTTGCCGCGAGGGCATCCGGTAATCCACGCCGGAAATAGTATACGAATTGCCTATCGCGCGAAAGTCCAGTTCATCATCTTCAATCGCCAGGGCCGAAGGAAACGACGTTTCGAAGATGAGATTACCGTTCACCGTGTGCTGGGTCTCTCCGCTGTTTGCCGTGACCAGGAGGTCCAGGTCTCCGTACATGTTCTCGGAGAAGCCCACCTGATACGCTCCATCGTCCATGGCCACTTCGGACTGCGTGCGCGTAATGCTCTTCGTGCGCTTGAACGTGCTGAGCGCCTCGTCGAAGCCGGACTGACCGATGGAACGCGCAAAGCCTTTCTCTTCATAGACGCTTTGCTCGTCGCGCATGTCGAGGCCGCTTCGTTGACTTCCGAAGAGAAGCATGCTGGTGCCGATGACAACAGCCGCTGCGACTATAAGGGTTCCTTTTCCCATGACTGAACACCCTGATCAAATATCTTGTGGCTAGGTTCGTGATGCTTCCCCGCAGTGCACGCCTAATCTGGTAGTGTCACTCTCCTTGATATCCGGTCACACTACCTGGGGTCACCATGATGCCCCAGTATAAATGCCGGAATCCACGTGTAATGTTATCGGGTTCATAATTCGTCGGCATGACGACATTGGCAACCTGGACCTGCAACTGGTCCGCTTGCTGAAAATCGGCGGTATTGGTGCTACCCGCCACCATAGGTGTTAACGAAAAACGACTCAGCGTCGCCGGGCTTCCCCCCGCTTCCACCCACAAACCACTGGCTTCTCTCTCGTAGCGTCGCAACTGGTACACGGGGATCGGCCCCTCGTCGACAACCACGCTATCAACCAGAGAAACCACGTACCTGATCTGGACCCGTACGGTCCCCAGGTTCGTTTCTTTCGCCCCCCAAAACGCCAGCGTATCGGTGACGCCGTCGGCACGCACATGGAAGGCGGTCAGTACCGAATCATTCGGAGCCGATCCATAGCCGATGTTGGTAAAGTCACGCTCCAACACGTCGGCAAATTCGAGAAGCTGCTTCTTCGCCACATAGGTCATCGTACGCTCGACGTTTACCTGCTGTGAGCGCTGCTGTACGGTGAAGAGCATCAATACCACGATAGACCCGACAATCAGGGATATCACGTGGTCGTAGAGAAAAACCATGGATTAGCGCCGTTTTTTGGTTTGGCTGTTACTCAACTCAAGGGCTTCCCGCCACTCTCCTGAAGCGGGGCGATACCCGTCGTTTCAATACGACAGGCGTTGACAGATAGCGAACGCCGCCTTGCTCCACCAGTTGATCCACGATGACGGTCACTTCCTTGACCCAGGTACGCGTATTGGTCGGATTACCATAATCATCGACATACTTCACCGTCGCCGTGATCTCAAAGGGAAGCTGTAGCGTATCCTCGCCGACGGAAAAATGCCGGACCAGCGGTTGCATCTCATTAAAGTCGTCCACATCGTCACAGTTATCTTCTCCTTCACTGTCGCACACCCAGCCTCTGGGGAACTGCGAGGGGTGAGTCAGGGAGGAGAGATCCTGGTTTGAGAGGTGGATGGTACCGTTCCTCGTGTTCATGTCGAACGGCTTACTGACGATGTATTGCATCTGCTCGGACGCCTTTGCATGAGCGATCACTTCCATCTCCACGCCCGTAATCTCTCGCTCTGCCTGTACAATGGATCGCGTCTGATTGAGCGACAGAAGCATTACAATCATCAATGCCAGGAATGAGAGCATCGTCTCCGACATTGGAACTCCGTCTTTTTATGATATTTCTGTAATGTATTTGGTATACCTACCCTAAGAAGTATGCTTCTTTGAGCAGGGTGCCCAAATATGAATCCTCCCTTTATACCCCGCTCTTCTCTACCGAACCCAACCCCCGTCATGGTCCGGTACGTTGTCGTCCCAGTGCATGGGCGCTATACATCTACACTGAAAGACACCTTAATTCATTGAGCAAAGTATGTGCCGCACGCCGTAATTCGGACCAATGATGCCGAATTATGCTGCTAGCACCGGTTTGACAGGAAAAGACGAGCGGTTAATTTCACCTGCCTATTTCGAAATGAAATGAGGATCATTACATGAAGTAACACTGCCACGAGGAGATAGACTCCTCCGAAGTCAGGGGGTAGCCCGGCCTCCTTTCCGAGGTACACTAAGTAATTGGTCTACCTGTAGTTTCCACTTCAACGCCTAAGCGCGCCTATCCGAAGCCGCTTGCAATGAAAACGCCATGCTGCGTACTGCGTGTGCGTGAAGGGGCCTGTTTCACACACGACGCAGCACGCAACACAGGCGGAAAAAAACCGGTGATCAATCCGTCTTTGCAGCGTGAGCCTACCTCAGCGTACCTACCTAATCATCCGACGAGACCACGCGGAGCATCTCCAGTACCGACGTATCGCCCGTTTTGACGACTTCCCGTGCCGAGTCTTGGAGCGTCATCATTCCTTGTTTAACCCCTAGTGCTTTGATCTCTTGTTCGTCGAGCTTTCCGTCGGAATCGGCGATCATGTGACGGATTTCCCGCGAGAAGTACATCGCCTCGCTGACGGCCCGCCGTCCCTTGAAGCCCAGCCCTTTGCAGACCGGACAATTCTCATCATGCCCTGTCGTATAAAACGTCGTCTCGGCAATCTCTTCCTGGGAAAAACCCAGGTTTTTCAGCAGGACGTGGTCTGGGTCCAAATCGACCTTTTTACATTGTCTACACAAACGACGAATGAGCCGCTGGGCCACGACCAGGTTGATGGCATAGGCGATCAAGAACGGCTCGATGCCCATCTTGTAGAGCCGGCTGACGGCGCTGGCGGCGTCGTTGGTGTGCAGCGTCGAAAACGTCAGGTGGCCGGTGTTGGCCAGCTTGATGGCCAGTTCCGCCGTGGGCCGGTCGCGCATCTCGCCCACCATCACCACGTCCGGGTCATGGCGCAGAATCGAACGGAGGGCCCCTTCGAGGCCGAGCTTGTTGTTCAGCTTGATCTGGCGCACGCCGGGCAAGATGTACTCCACCGGGTCTTCCACGGTCAGCACGTTCACCTCGGGCGAGACCACTTCATGCAGCGACGCATAGAGGGTCGTCGTTTTACCCGAGCCCGTCGGGCCGGTCAGGATGACCATCCCGTGCGGCTGGCTGATGGCTTTGCGGAAGCGCTGGAAGGCCACTTCGTCCAAGCCGAGCTGGCGCAAGTCTTTGATGACCTTGCGGTCGTCGAGCACGCGAATGACGATGGACTCGGAGCGCACATCCTGGGCGGCATTTGCGATGGGCAGCACCGACACGCGGAAGCGGATGAGTGCCTCGTCGATCCATCGCTGGATGAAGCCGTCCTGGGCCGCGTCGCGCTCGAAACGGTCCACGTTTATCGAGTTGTCCTTGATGACGGCGATAAGCGCTTCGGGATGGATCTTGTCTTCGACGTGCCACCGCTGTAACCGGCCGTCAATACGGAAGTGGATCTCTACCTGCTTTCGGGCATTGGGCCAGATGTGCACGTCGGACGCCTCCTGCCGGACGGCCTCGACGAGCGTAGCCTCGAACAGGTTGATGAGCTTCGACCGGCTGATCTCGGCCTCTAGGGCATCTTCATCGATCAGATCAGACTGCTCATCATAGCTCGCGCCCAGATCGAAGGCCATGCCTCCTTCTTCGTCCAGGCGTTCCAGGAATTCATTCTTACGCGGAAACGCTTCGAGAATCAGCCCCTTGACATCCTTCTCAGGAGCATAGCGCAACTCGAACCGTTCGAGCTTGAGCTTCTGCATCATCCGATGCACTTCCGGACGCGTGGGGTCGTGCGTGATGAAAACAACCTTAATAGCCCCCGTCTGCGGATCCAGGTCCACCTCGAAGGGGACGACCCGGAGCTTCAGTAGCGAATCGCGCAACTGCTCGTCGAACGTGTCCATCACCGACCGGGCAAAATCAGGATCGGGCTTTCCATCTCCCAGGACAGCCGCCTTGAAAGCGTACACGTTCGCGGCCTGGGCAAATATCTCGTTGCGTGTTGCGCTGACGAGCGTCAGGACACGCCACAGAGGTTCTTTGAGTTGCTCATCCTCCTGTCTCCGTTGAGCGCGCTTGATATCCCTCGTCGTCACGATCCCTTTTTTCAGCAAGATCCCTACGACGCGGTCTTTTGATTTTATTTTTTTGAGTTCCGCCTCAGAAAGAAGAGAGACCTCTTCCTCGAACTCCTCACTGTGGTCAGGTTCGGCTTCGACCGTGGGGGCTTCCGGCTCAACCGAAGCGGTTTCGTCGATAGCTTCCTCAGAGGGAGGTTCCACAGCCGGAGGTTCCACAGCCGGAGGTTCCACAGCCGGAGGTTCCACA
>JBHHWM010000277.1:0-6236 GCA_046756545.1 Rhodothermales bacterium
AGCAGGTCTGCGAGCAGAGGGGGCCTTGGGGTATGTCGCCCGGTTTGGAGCAGGAGCGAGGTGGCTTTCGATTCCAGCGTTTCCGGAAACGCGCTCTGGTTGACGTTCAAGCCGATGCCCAGGATGACCGTGGCCGTTCCCGTTTCGTCGAGTGTAGATTCCAGCAGCATGCCGCAGCACTTGGTGCCTTCCAGCAGTACGTCGTTGGGCCATTTAATGGTAGTCGAAAGCGGGGCGGTAAGCGCCTCGACCGCTTCGGCGACGGCCACGCCGGCTCCCAGGGTGATGAGGCTCAACCGGGCAGGCGGCAGGGAAGGACGTAAGATCACCGAGAACGTCAGGTTTTGTCCGGCAGCCGAGTGCCAGGAGCGCCCCTGCCGACCGCGCCCGGCGGTCTGAACGTTCGCCAGGATCACACTGCCTTCCGGGGCTCCGTCCGAAGCCCATTGCAGGGCCGCCGTGTTCGTCGAATCTACCGCCTGGTAGCTTCGCATCGAACGACCGAAGTGCCGGGTTTTCAGCAGGGCACGTGTGTCCTGCGCCAGCGGAAGGAGCATGGAGTGTGACATCCGTAGGGCGATACTGTAAGGAAAAATATACGTTCAGGCAGGCCGAAGCGCTCGAACGTACGAAAACAGCCCGTGGAATGATTCTTGATTGCTGTTTGAGCCAGTGATACTTTTCCATGTCACGTTCGATGAAGGTAGCCAAAACGATGTGTGGCGGCTCTATGGGGAAACGACTTCTGATCGTGCTGATACTGGGATGGGGAGCGGTAGCCCTCGCGCAGGCACAGGTACGGACGCCGGAACTCAACATGCAGTATCGGCGCGCGGAGACCGCCTGGAAGAGTGGCGCCAGCGTCCTGGAGGTCAAGGCACGGGTGGATCGAGTGCTCAAAGCCTTTCCCGATGATGTCGGTGCGCTCAAGCTGCGTGCGCAGGCCCTGTTGAAGATGAATCGAGATGCCGAGGCCCTGGTCGACGCCCGCCGGGCCGTGGCCCTGAGTCCCAAAGACGGCAAGGCCCATCTCCTTCTCTGTGAAGCGGCTCGTAGAAACGGCGACATGACGCTGGCCGAACAGGCCCTGGATGCCGCCGCCGAACTCGATTCCGACGATCCCTCGCTCCACATTCAGCTTTCCTGGAACGCGATGATGCTGGGCCGGCTCGACAAAGCCCTGTCGTTTGCTCGCGTAGCCGTCGCTTCCGATCCGAATGAAGCCGCCGCCTATTACCAACTCGCACGCGTCTTCGTCTTGAAAAATCAACCCGATGATGCGGCCACCGTATTGATAAACGGTCTCAATGCGTCCATCGTGGATCCGGGCATCATTGCTTCGGATACGGTTCTCGTGCGAGTGATTGGGCATCCGGCCCTGCATTCCATGCTGCCCAAGTAGCAGGGGGCAAGGCCAGACTTTCTCGGCTCCTGTTTCTCGCGGCTCTCCGGTCCTTATTCCCGCTTGTTCAACCTCCGACGGGGGCATAGCCGTAATACGTGGATACGTGGCGGATTTGCCGGGGGGCTCGCAGCGCTGCACGCATGTGGGTAAAGAGCCGGATGTTGTAGGGGACCCATCCGGCGTCGGGTGCCGGGCGGATCTGGAGAAACAATCGACTCTCTTCGCGGAACAGCACTCCCCCTCCGGCACGCTCGATGTACAGCGCCACCAGCTTGCCGCTGCTGCGATCCAGGTAAAAGCGGGCCTGTCGGATCTCCTGGCCGGTGCCCGGCCTTGCGCGTACCTCAATGACCTGCGTCGCCGAATCCCAGAGCATCGTATCGGGCAAGAGCCGGTAGTGAAAGGCTTCGTAGTTGCGTGGGACGAGGTACGCAGGTTCTTCCGGAAGGACCTGATCGGGAAGCCTGGCGACGGTTTCTTCGTTAAAGCCCGCCGAAACAAAACGATCCAGAGCGCCGGCATCCGACGTACCGGTAGAGTCGGCGTGGAGGATGGCGCGCGTGCGCATGCCGTCTTGTACGTCGTTTCGCGTAATGTATACCGCAGATGCTATCAGGCGAAGCTCCGTGTCGAATTGCTCGGTGCGGGCGTATCGCGTGTAGTGGTAATGAGCCAGGGTGGCGAAGGCCTCCCGGAAAAGGTCCTGCTTCAAGGGCTGCAGGGCGGCCAGCACCGCGTCGCGCTCGGAGGGATCCTGCTGGTCCATCGTTTCCGAAGCAGCCTGAAGAGGCACATCGATGGCGGTGTTTGCATCGCTGCACCCGGCCAGGACGAAGGGAGCGAGTGCCGTGAGGCATACGAGAAGCGGAACGACCTTCATACACACAGGGAGACTGGTGAAGCACGGACAGAATAGCAGCGTTGTCACGCCGAGGTATGCGCCCGGGTTGCATCGCTCATGAAGAAAAAAGGAGAGGCATGAAAGACGCGACAGAAACCTACACCTATGAGCGCCAACGGGACGTGGCGGTAGCAGCGGCATGGCAGGCGGCGCGTATCATCCGCTATTATGCCGGGCGCATCGGAGAGGAGCAGATTCAACAGAAGGGGGTGCACGATCTGGTAACGGAGGTGGACGAGGCTTCGCAAGCCCTCATCACGCGGGTGTTGGGCGAGGCATTTCCCGCCTATACGGTGTTGGCGGAAGAAGGGACCGAGGAAGGGGCCATGATGGACACCGTCGAAGGGCACCGATGGATTATCGATCCCATCGACGGCACGACCAACTTTGCCCACGGCGTACCTCCCTACGCGGTGAGTATTGCCCTGCAACGGGGGGCCGAGGTTATGGTGGGCGTCGTCCTCGATGTGGCGCGCGAGGAGCTTTTTACCGCCATTCGTGGAGGGGGGACCTATCACAATGGGGCGCGCGTTGCGGTCAGCCGCCGGGATGCGCTCGGCGACAGCCTCCTGGCTACGGGGTTCCCCTACCGTGCCTTCGATCACGTCGAAAGCTATCTGGAGGTGTTCCGGCAGGCTATCCATGCCGCGCGCGGCGTGCGGCGACACGGTGCGGCCTCTATCGACCTGGCGTATGTGGCGTGCGGTCGCTTCGACGGTTTCTTCGAGACCGGGCTCAATGCGTGGGACGTGGCGGCTGGATTGTTGCTGGTGGAAGAGGCGGGAGGATGCGTCACCGACTATCGAAACAGGCCCAATCCTCTCTTTGAACGGCAAATCCTGGCCACCAATGGCCGGCTGCATGAGGCCATGCTGGATATGCTTCAGACGATGCGGGAAGTGCGGAGTTGAACGGGGGGGCGCACGTCGGCTTCCATCACATACCGATGGTTCCGAGCTTATGCCGGAGCTGGGTATCGTCGAGCCACAGGGCGTTAGGACGCGGCCCCGGTACCATGCAGTGAACCGTTGTGCCCACGTTCGGCTGGCTGCTGATTTCCAGGGTGCCGCCGATCCGCCGCATCGAGTGGCTGGCCAGAATAAGCTCCAGGCCGGTGGTCGGTTGTTGCGAAAACGCGCGCTCGCTGGAGAGAACAAACGGGTCGTCGAGCGCGGCAATGGTTTGTTCTTCCAGATAGCTGGCCGGATCGTGAATGGACATGACGACCTCGTCCTGGTTCCCGTAGCCGCAGAACGTAATAGTCTCGCTGTCCGGGGTGTGCAGCTCGGCGCGGCGCAGCAAGGCCAGCAGCGCGCCGCCAAGCAGGCGGGGGTCGGTGCATACGACCAGGTTCTGAAAAGCGCCGATCATGCGCGGCTCTTTGTCGGTCTGTTCTTTGAGCACGTCCATCAGATCGGTCAGCCGTAAGTTCCACCGCAGCAGGTTCTCGTCGTCCATGGTCACCAACTCGGCGAGCTTGGTATAGTCGGTGATGATACGCTGGATGCGGCTGGCCGATTCTCGGGCGATGCCCAGCATTTCGTAAGACTCGACGGCCGAGCCCAGTTCGTCTCTCAGAATATCCAGCGAGGTGAGCAGAGGCGTGATCGGGTTGCGCAGTTCATGCGAGATCACCGTGATGAAGTTGTGCTTGAGTTGATTGAGTTCTTCCAGGCGTTCGCGGCGGGACCGTTCGAGGGCGGAGGCCACGGCGGCCTTCGATCGTTGCTCTTGTTCGATGCTGTAGCGTAATAGCTGGGAATAGAGGCGGTGCACGAGGCGGTGGGTCACGACGCATACCGCCGCCAGCGCACTCAGGAGCAGCAGGGCCTGAAGGGGATGAGGGTACTGGGTCGGGAGGTTTGCGAAAAAGGGCAATTCGATGGGGAGCATGTCGCGCAGGTCGATCCAGAGCGTCAGGACCGTAAACAAGATGGTGACCAGGGCCAGGACACTCCCCAGGCGAACGTCGCTGTATTGTACGTAGGCGATCAGCAGGAGGGAGAACAGGCCGATCATGGTGGCGTGAGGATCCAGCAGCGCGTCGAATTTAAATTCATAGCGTAGCGCCAGCACGCTCAGAAAGTCGAGGATCATGTAGCCCCAGCGCGCATACTGAAAGCCGTGATTACTTTTGATGTGGATGGCGAGGTTGATCAGCACATAGAGACCCGCCAGGGTGATGTCTAGTGAAATACCTTCTTGCCTGCTGATCATGCCGACGAGCAGGTGGCCGAAGACGCCGAGCCCCAGGAGCACACGTAACAAGAAGAACCAGGAGTCTGTGTAGGCACGGCGGCGAATCAGGAAGGCGCGGAGATCGGCGTGTGCTTCCGGAGAAAGGGAGGGCGTGGGCTCTTGCCGGAGGAATAGCTGCAACCCCATCTTTTCGAAATAATCTTTCAAGGGCTTCATAACGTAACGTGTTACAAAAGGTAACGGGGGTAGCGAAAAGTACTGCCTGTAGGATAGGACGTCTTCATCCTGAAACTCATGGCGTACCTGAGCCCTGCCAGTGAGAAACTGTCAGATTATGGTGGATTACGCTATACAGAAGAGACTACGTATAGCGCCTCACAGCATAGATCACTACTTTATGCCATACTTTACTACAACGCTGCGAATCACACGACGACATAAGGCAAAAGGCATACCATGGCACAATCCGGAAACGGTCTTCTTAAAGGGAAAACGGGAGTTATCTTCGGCGCGCTCAACGAGAGCAGTATCGCCTGGGCCATTGCACAGGCGGCCCACCGGGAAGGAGCACAGTTCGCGCTCTCAAACGCGCCGGTCGTACGGCGAATGGGCACGCTCGAGATCCTGGCTGAACAAACCGGCAGCCCCATCATCTGGGCCGACGCCACCAGTGACGACGACCTTCGACAACTCTTCGAACAGGCCAAGACCCATTACGGGCAGATTGACTTTATCGTGCACGCCATCGGCATGGGGATCAACGTGCGCAAAAAAGTGCCCTACGAAGACCTGAACTACGACTGGTACCACAAAACCCTCGATATCTCCGCCATCAGTCTGCACCGCATCGTCCAACATGCCCTGGATACCGGAGCATTGGCCGATGGCGGATCTGTGGTCGCTCTTTCTTATATCGGCGCACAACGTGTTTTTTCTAAATACTCCGAAATGGGCGATGCCAAAGCGTTGCTCGAAAGCATCGTGCGCGCATGGGGATACCGCCTGGGGCGCCGGGGTATTCGGATTAACGCCGTCTCGCAAAGTCCGACCCGGACGACAGCGGGCACCGGCATTACCGGCTTCGACGCCTTGTTTGAGTTCGGCAAACGGATCTCACCGCTGGGCAACGCCGATGCGCAAAGTTGTGCCGATTATACCGTCACGCTGCTCAGCGACCTGACCCGCATGGTAACCATGCAGACGCTCTATCACGACGGCGGCTTCAGCAGCATGGGCATCTCGGACGAGGTTGTCGCCGACCTGGTGAGCGCGTTGACCACCGTCAACGGGGATGAGTAGCTGCAGGCTCTGGGTGTGCCTCGGGCTGCTGGCAGGCCTGCTCCAGGCAGCGTGCAGGGAGCCCCCCGTTCCGCCTTTGCCACCCGGAGTCGATGTGCAGCACTATGATCTGACGCTCCGGCTCGATCCGGGGGCATCCGGCCTCCAGGCGCGCGCCGTCCTCGACGTTGTGCACCCCGATACGCTGACAGCGCTGCCGCTCGCGTTGGCGGGGATGGTCGTAGATTCGATGCGAGTCAACGGCATGATCCTTTCGCCGAACCATCGGAGCGACCGTCTCCAGGTGCCGATTCAGGCCGGACGCCGGTCCTCGCGGCTGGACGTTTTCTATCACGGCGCGCCGAAGAAGGGTGTCTACCGGGCGAGGTATGAGGGGCAGCCGGTGCTGTTCACCGATTCATGGCCGGACGAAGGAAGCGGCTGGCTGCCGGG
>JBHHWM010000278.1:0-6196 GCA_046756545.1 Rhodothermales bacterium
GGTGAAGCCTTTCGGGCTCGATCTATGCAGCGGCGTGCGCACCGACGGGCACCTCGATGGAGCGAAGCTGACGCGCTTTTTTGCCCGGCTCCATACCAACGGGAGCCTCAAGCCCGGTGCTTAAGAAGCAGGGCCGAACGGCACGCGTACTTCGGTCCGTTCCCACCGGAAGACCATGTGGGTGGCACCGTCGGCCTGCTCGAAGGAGATGGTGAACTGGTCCACAACGTCGTCTAGGGTCCCGGAAGGGACGCGGATCACGAGTACGTCCTGTGAGGGATCATAGACATTGGGCGTGAACTCCTGGGTCTCCGCGTTGAAGATGCCGGTTCCGTCGAGGCCCAGTTGCGGGCTGAAGTGGATGACCCACTCGGTGGCACCGGGCTCGGTGAAGATCGAGTAGGTACCTGCATCCAGCCTGGAACCGTTTACAAGTAGTGATTCCGTCAGCGTGATTTCCGTGGCCTCATTGGCACCGGTACGCCAGAGTTCGCCGAACGGAACCAGGTATGTTGTGCTGTCGGTGTTCGTGCCGAAGATGCCCCGGTTGCGGACGTATGGGCGTCCGTACACGACCTTGACGTAGGCATTTCCGATGTGAGTTTTGGCAATTCCTGCCGGGCTGGGGCGGCGCGAGGGGTGCAGGTCCTGCGCCTGAAGGTCCGCTGAGACGGCGTACGTCAGGAGTGCGACGAGGAGGCCGGCGCGGAGGAGGGTTGGCATCTTGCAGATCACGGCGTTCGGGAGTTTTGCGTGGATGGAGAGGGAACCCGATCAAAATAACATGCTGCGGCGGCACTCTCCATAGGGCGAATGAAAAGATGTCGTTGCAGTGTTGCAATTTTGAGAATACATTGTCGCTGCCCGTGCAACGGGGTCGCCGGAGTACCCGTCAAAGGCGGCTTCCCTTTCCTGCCTGATCCTCAACTGAAAAAGGAGAAACATCATGCTCAGACGTATTGCTTCCTGGCTGCTACTCGCCCTGCTACTGCTCGCCATCGATACGTCGTCGGTGGCGGCACAGACGCCCGAAGAGGAGGTGCGGGCCGCCGTCGAGTATCTCTTCGACGGTATGCGGGCCGGAGACAGCACCATGGTACGCTCGATCTTCTACGAATCGGCCCTGCTGGGGCGAGCCTTCTACGAGGGAGATACGTCCGTCTTGCGAGCCGGGCCGGTGGATGGTTTTGTTCGGGCGGTGGGGTCGCCGCACGATCAGGTGTGGGACGAACGCATCTGGGATGTTACCATTCGCGTCGATCAGAACCTGGCTTCGGCATGGATGCAGTATGCTTTCTATCTGGGCGACCAGTTCCACCATTGCGGCGTTAACTCGATGCAACTCTTTCGTTCGGACGAGGGATGGAAAATCGTATATCTCCTGGATACGGACAGAGGGGACGATTGCACCATTCCGGACTGGGAATAGCCGGCGGTACTTATGAAACGATTATGGTTGATCCTCCCGGCGATCCTCTTGATAGGTCTGGGGTATTTCTTTACGCTCGCTCCGCGCCAGTTCGACCGCCGTGCCAACGTCTTCGAGCACGCGCCGCCGTATGCCGTCCGTGAAGACGCCCAGCGGTTGCACGAACGCCTGCTCGTCGCCGACCTGCACGCCGACCTCCTGCTGTGGGGCCGCAATCCGCTCAAACGCGCCGATTACGGCCATGTAGACGTGCCGCGCCTGATCGAAGGCAACGTGGCCTTGCAGGTCTTCTCCGCGGTCACCAAGTCGCCGTGGGGGCAGAACTACCGGCAAAACGAGGGCGACTCGGATCGCATCACGCTCCTGGTGATGGCCCAGTGGTGGCCCTTTCGGACGTGGACCAGCCTGAAGGAACGCGCCCTCTACCAGGCCGAACGCTTGCGCCGCACCGCCGCTCGCTCGGAGGGACGCCTCGTGATGATTCGCACCAGCGGTGACCTGGAACGCTACCTTGCCCGCCGGGCGCAAGAGCCGCACCTTGTGGCCGGGCTTATGGCGATGGAAGGGCTTCACCCGCTCGAAGGCCGCCTGGAGAACCTGGATGCCTTCTTCGATGCCGGCTACCGGATGCTGGGCCTTACGCATTTCTTCGATAACGAGGTGGCCGGATCGGCGCACGGAATGGAGAAGGGCGGCCTCACCGACCTGGGGCGTCAGGTCGTTCGACGGATGGAAGAGCAAGGCCTCTTGGTGGACCTGGCTCATGCTTCCCCCCGCACCATCGACGACGTGCTCGACGTGGCCACACGGCCGGTCGTGGTGTCGCACACGGGCGTACAGGGCACGTGCGAGGGACTGCGCAATCTTTCCGACCGGCACCTCCGGCGCATCGCCGAAGCCGGGGGCGTGATCGGCATTGGGTACTGGCGGGGGGCCGTCTGCGACGTCGAGCCCCGTGCCGTCGTCCGGGCCATCCGCTACGTGGCCGATCTCGTCGGCGTCGAGCATGTCGCCCTGGGCTCCGATTTTGACGGGACCGTCCACACCTATTTCGACACTACCGGCCTGGCGCTCCTCACCGAAGCGCTGCTGGACGACGGGTTCACCGAAGCGGAGATTCGCGGCATCATGGGCGGCAACGTGCTTCGCTTGCTGAAGGAGACGCTGCCGCCGGACGATCCCACATAGCGCGCTGAAACCATGCTGCCGTCCTGTCATTTAGATACCCTTATGAGACCAACGTAGATGCAGATCCCCATGAATCTGGAGCGAGTCGTCGGAAGCATTGTGACCGATGCCGGGCCGAAGCCGTTTGTGCTGGACGTGCAAACCGGCCGGTTCAAAGTGGGCGACTATGCCCGTCCGGACGAAGCTCAGAAAGACCTCTCCATCATTCAGCAGCAGCGGCTCGCTCAGCTTATCCAGGAGCGTGCCGGGGTGTCCTATGCGCAGGTTCGGCTGGGGCAGTATTTCTGTTCCAATTGCGGCCGGTGGGTCGAAGCGACCCGCGTGCAATGGAGCCTGTCCATCTGCATGTCGTGCTCACTGGATCGGGGGTCGGAACTGGCCGAGTATTATGCCGAAAAGGAAGCCGCGGTCGAGGAGAAACCGGAAGCGGTTGTGGTCCCGAATGCAGAAGATAGCTCATCCGAAGAGCCTTCACACGACGAGGTAGTAGAGGTCCTGGAAGCTGGGGAGGATACCTCATCCGAGGTGCCCGTCATCGACGAAGCGTTAGAGGCACCGGCGGTTCTGGCACCCCCCGAAGCCGAGGACGACGCCTCACCCGAGGTACCCGTCGTCGACGAAGCGCTGGAAGCAGCAGAAGCGGTCGTACCGGAAGTAGCGGAGACTCCATCAGGGGAGACGGTGTCAGAAGAGGCCCCATCCGAGGAAACGCCATCCGAGGAAGCCGTATCTGTGGAGGTTCCATCCGAGGAGGCGATATCCGAGATCTCCCCGACCGAGGAGGAAGCCATCGAGGAGAGGCCGGATGAACAGGTCATGCTGGAGAGGGCCATTCGCTTGGCGGCGGAGGCCCATCAAGGGCAAATCGATAAGGCGGGAGCCCCGTACATCCTCCATCCCTTACGCCTCATGCTGCGCATGGAGACCCCGGTCGAGATGATGGCGGCCGTGTTGCACGACGTCGTCGAAGACACCCCGTGGACGCTGGAAACACTCCGCGACGAAGGGTTCTCGGAAGAGGTGGTGGACGCCGTAGCCCATCTGACGCGCCGGAAGGATGAATCCTACAACGCCTTCATCGAACGGGCTGCCGGGCATCCCGTGGCCCGGCGCGTCAAGCTGGCCGATCTGGAAGACAACATGGACCTGCGACGTCTCGATGGGTTGACGAAGAAGGACCAGGCGCGCCTTCTTCGATACCAGAAAGCCTGGCGGTTTCTCAAGGATGCGTAGCGAGGTCGACATTTTTCATCATTCCCCCGGCGTATCGATGTAACATCACAGTGTTTTCATAAACCCATTGCAGAAGTGGGGAGAAAAAACTACCATAAGAAAGCAGTAGTGTCTGGTAGTCGACGGAGTTTGCATACATGGGACTGACGCCGCGCCGGAACGTAGGCGGTTCCAACGGGAATTTGCACCATTGCCGTTTGCCTTCAATCACCTGCTAGCGAGGATGTTATGAACCGCATCAAAACCCTTTCCTCTGTTTTCCTGTTTGCTCTTGCCTTGCTGATCGCCGCCTGCGGCGGCTATAACGAAGGGGAGAGCCAGGCCGATGCCGACGATGAAACGACGGAGCATGCTGATGAGCCGATGGAGGGAGATATGGACATGCCCGAAGCCGTTACTGTGGCCGGCACCCTGGTCGATACGAAGTGCTACGGCATGAATCACGCCAACACGGGCGATGAGCATATGACTCCCAGCGGCCAGATGCCCGCCTGTGCCACAGCCTGTGCCAACATGGGCATTCCGGTAGGAGTGCTCGAAGGAGGGGAGCAAGACGCCAAGGTCTACGTGCTGCTGGCCTCCGCGGCGCAACTGTCGGGCCATATGGCCAAAGAGGCGCGCGTGACCGGGATGCCGGTCTATGAAAGTGGACTGATCCCTGAAAAAGTAGAAGTCAAGAACGACGCCGGCGAGTGGGAAGAAGTAACCGTTGCCGCCATGATGTAGGGCACACGCCTTTCGTATAAAAAAGCCGCGTCGTGTAGGTGACGACGCGGCTTTTCCATTTCGCATATCGGCGCAGGCTCACCACTCGTTCTCTTCTTTGGTCACCCCCATCTCGACAGGCACCGGGTAGTGCGTCGTGAAGCAGGCGTTGCAGTAGCCGAGCGGGCTCTCGTTGGCCGTCCGGACGGCTTTCATCAGTCCTTCGACCGACAGATAGGCCAGCGAATCGACCCCGAGCCAGGCACCCATCTCTTTCGCGTTTTTAAACTTGTTGGCCAGCAGTTCTTCGTGGCTGGGGAAATCCATCCCGTAGAAGCACGGGCTGATGACCGGCGGCGAAGCAACGCGGAAGTGTACCTCGCTGGCTCCGGCTTCCCGTACCATCTGGACGAGGTAACGCGCCGTGGTGCCCCGCACGATGGAGTCGTCCACCATCACCACGACCCGGTCTTTGAGCAGGCCCTTGACGGTGTTGAACTTGCTGCGGACGCGTATCTCACGCTTGTCCTGGCCGGGTGCGATGAAGGTGCGCCCCACGTAATGGTTGCGAATCAACCCGATCTCGTAGCGGCAGCGAAAGCCGAGTTTCTGGCATTCCGTGACGTAGCCGAGCGTGGCCGTGTTCGAGGAGTCCGGCACGGAAATCACGATGGGGGGTTTTTCCTCGGCGGGCACCACCGGCACCGGGGCGTCGTGCGCCAGTTGCTTGCCGGTCTTGCGCCGTACCTTGTCGACCATCTCGCCGTAGATCATCGAGTCGGGGCGGGAGAAGTAGACGTACTCGAAGATGCACTGGCTGATGCCGTGTCGCTGGGTGAGGCGATGGCTGGCGAAGGTACCTGTTTCACACCCGTTTCGGTCGATGATCAGGATTTCGCCCGGTTCGATATCGCGGAGGTAGTGCGCGCCGATCATGTCGAAGGCGCACGTCTCGCTGGCGACACAGTAGGCCGGTTGGCGTGCACCCTTCGGATCATCGAGGCGACCCAGGGCCAGGGGGCGGAAGCCGTTGGCATCGCGCACGGCGATGAGGCTTTCATCGGTGAGGAGCACGAGCGAGAATGCGCCTTCCAACTGCGTCAGGGCGTCGATGATCTGGTCGATCTGCTTGTGACGGCGGCTTTGGGCAATCAGGTGGAGAATGAGTTCGCTGTCGGACGTCGTCTGGAAGAGGGTGCCCCGCTCGCTGAAGGCGTTGCGTAATTCTCGGGCGTTCGACAGGTTGCCGTTGTGCCCCAGTGCAATGTTGCCGTTACGATAGTGGACCACGAACGGCTGGATGTTGGCCCGGTTGTTCGAAGACCCGCTGGTGGAATAGCGGGTGTGCCCGATGGCTGCGTCGCCCAACAGCTTGGTCTCGAAGACCTGCGAGTCGCTGAAGGCGTCGAGGACCAGGCCAAAGTCTTTGTGCCTCGGCATAATGCGGCGCTGCCTGGGCTCGTCGTACGTCGAGGTGACGATGCCGGCTGATTCCTGGCCGCGATGTTGCAGGGCGTGGAGGCCGTAGTAGGTAAGCCGGGCCGCGTTCGGCGCGTTGAAGATGCCGAAGATGCCGCAATACTCTTTGATGTTTCTCATGCGGTGCTAACGATCGGAGATCGGCAAGGATGGCATGGATAC
>JBHHWM010000279.1:0-6182 GCA_046756545.1 Rhodothermales bacterium
GTTTCTTCGTTTTCACCGTCGAGTTGCTTGACGGCCTTGATCATGGGGTCGCCGATGTCTCCGCTACGTAGGATGGTAAAGCCCAGCTTGCGGACGACATGTTGCATGGCCCGATTCTGCACCAGAATATCGGCGACGATGCGACGGAGCCCTTCGGCACGCCCGACGTCGACGAGCCGTTGCAGCAACTCCGTTCCCAGCCCGCGTCCTTGGTATTCGTCGCGGATCAGCATGGCAAATTCGCTGTCCTCCGTGCCGTGCAGCCGGGTTAGCCGACCGATACCGATGATCTCGGGCTCGCCGGTATCGTGCGGCACCACCTCGGCGACGAGAGCCATCTCCCGATCATAATCGATGAAGCAAAGGCGCGAAAGCCGTTCGTGGGCCACGCGATGACTTAGTTTCAGCAAACCGGCGTACCGGAAATAAACGCTCCGTTCCGACAGCGTCTGGTGAAACGTTGCCACGAGCGGTTCGTCTTCGGGGCGGATCGGGCGAATGGAGACCGGCGTACCATCCCGTAATGTACGTTGGGCCACGTATCGAAACGGGTACGGGCGTATGGCCAGTTTGGGGAGGTCGCGCTTCTGCACATCCGGCGCATAGAGGACCACCCGCGCATCAAGGGCCAGCAGTCGATTCGACGAAGCCAGCAAGGGGTTGATTTCGATTTCCTTGATGAAACGCTGCTCTACGACGAGCTGGCTGAAGCGCACCATCAGGTGTTCCAGGGCATGGAGGTCGACCGGGGCACGCCCGCGTATCCCGCCAAGCGCTTTGTAAATCCTGGTCTGTTCCATCATGCGGCGTGCCAGCGTAGTGGTCAACGGTGGAAGGCCCAACGCCCGGTCTTTATACACTTCGACCAACGTGCCGCCCGATCCGAACAGCAGCACGGGGCCGACCTGCGGGTCGGGGCTGCTTCCGATAATCAACTCGTAACCGTCGAGCCGTTCCATCGGCTGCACGCTCACGCCGTCAAACCTTCCTGCGGTGCCCGTCTCTTCCACTCCGGCGCGTATGGCCTCAAAGGCCCAGCGGACATCATCCGCGTTCTGAAGGTTCAGCTTGACGCCCCCGACATCTGTTTTGTGCGTGATGGTGAAGGAATGGAGCTTGAGCACAACGGGGTAGCCTATCTCCTCCGCCCTTTCGACGGCCTCGTCGGCGCTGGCAGCCACGAGGGTTCTGGTCGTGGGAATGCCGTAGGCCGTCAGCAAGTGCTTCGATTCCGCTTCCGTCAACAGGGTCCTGCCTTCAGCGCGCGCCGCTTCGATGATATCCCTGGCTCTTTTATGGTCGCGTGGATCCTCATCTTCATCGTAGAAGGTCGGCGTTTCGTAGATGCCTCTCAAATTGTAGCTGTATTGCCACATATAGTTGAAAATGCGAGCCGCCGTGTCGGGATACTGAAAGGTTGGAATGCCGCTCTGATTCAGAATTCGTTCCCCGGCAGCCACGTCGGCCCCTCCCATCCAGCAAGCCAGCACGGGTTTACGGATGGACTGCACATACGGCTTGAGTCGCTCCGCCGTCTCCGTCGGGTCGGTCATGTCCTGGGGCGTCAGAATGACCAGGAGGCCGTCGCTGTTCGCATCCCCGGCAGCGACCTCCAGCGACCGGGCGTATCGTTCCGGGTCGGCATCGCCCAAAATATCCACCGGATTGCCGTGGCTCCAGGCCGCAGGAAGAAACGTGCTGAACGTCTCCTTCACTTCGTCAGAGAGGCCCGTGAGTTGCCCTCCTCCACGGATGAGCGCATCCGTAGCCAGAACGCCGGGACCACCGGCATTCGTCAGGATAGTCAAATTCGGCCCTTTGGGACGCGGTTGTTTGGCCAGGGTCTCTGCGATGTAGAACAGGTGGGCAATGGAATCGACTCGCACCACACCCGTCCGGCGAAAAGCCGCCGTAAGCACGGCATCGCTTCCGGCCAGGGTTCCTGTGTGAGACGCCGCCGCGCGGGCCGCCTGCTCCGTCTGTCCCGCCTTGATCACAATGATGGGCTTCTGAAGTGCTACTTCGCGTGCCGCCGACAGGAACGACCGTGCATCGCCGATGGACTCCATGTAGACCAGGATGCTCTTGGTGCGCGGATCGTTGCCGAGATACGAGATCATGTCGCCCCACCCGACGTCGAGCATCGACCCGATGGAGACGAAGGCGCTGAAGCCGACGTTCTCGCGAAAACTCCAATCGAGGATCGCCGTCAACAGGGCACCGCTCTGGCTGATGAAGGCCACGCTGCCGGGCCGGGCCATCCCCCCCGCAAACGTGGCGTTGAGCCCGGTGAGCGGACGCATCACGCCCAGGCAGTTCGGCCCGATGATACGCATTTGCCCCGCGCGAGCGATGTCCAGGACTTCTTGCTCCAGCTTCGCCCCTTCCTCGCCGACCTCCTTGAACCCCGCCGAGATGATGATTGCGCCTTTGACTCCGGCCTCCACGCACTCCCGAACAATCCCCGGCACTGTGAAGGCAGGCGTCACAATGACTGCCAGGTCTACCGCCTCGGGCAAGGCACTGACGGATGGATACGCCTTGATCCCAAGCACGCTGGCCCGCTTCGGGTTCACGGGAAAGACAATGCCGCCAAAAGGATTGCTGATGAGATTGCGCAAGAGCGTCCGCCCGACGCTGCCTTCGCGTTCACTCGCCCCGATGAGAGCCACAGACCGTGGTTCAAAGATGGCGTCCAGCGGTTGACGCCGGGCGTGAAAGAGATCGTACGACGGGTCGTTTGTGGATGCTTCTGCCATCGATGCGAGGTGGCTTGTCAGGGATACGATACAAGAGCCGGATCCATCAACGGCTCCGGAGATACGTTGCAAGATACGAAGCCAAAGGACCTGGAACGACCCGAAAAAGAAAGCGAAGCCTCCCCCCCTCAGTGGAGACTTCGCCTTCATAAAATCACCCCGATGAAGAGGTGATCATACTGCCTAATGCATGGGGGTATACGTCGGGATTCGAAGCAGGATCCGAACTATTCGCTTCACCACGACATCACGCACTATTCCGGGGATACTATCGTAGCAACGTAGCTACTCGATAGAAACCGCCAGCAAGCCTTGCGCCCGGGTCAAAGAAACATCGATGGTCAGATACGCACGGGCCACGTCTCGTTCACCTGCCTGGGGCGATAGAAATACCACCAGTGGCGCTCCGGTGTATACCCGTAGATCGATGCCATTTCTTGATCGCACAGCGGCGTCTCGGAAGCCACTAGATGCTGTCTGATTTTTTGATCGGCTTCGATCACTCGCTTATAATACCCGGCCTGCTCATAGAGCGGGATAAAGGCGAGTGTCTCCTCCAAGATGCGCCGCAGATCCATCCCCGAGATGAATTGATTGCGGTCGAGGATCTGTCCTTCGGAGACGGCGGCAACCATGGTCTCCCATGCGTCCAATAAATAGTCGAGTCCGCCTTCGACGATATAAGCCGCGTACCCATGACGCGACAGGTACTCACGTACAGGATCAGTCATGATTAAATCCTTTACTGGCGCTGAATGCATAACACTGCATCATCTTTTCTAATCGCCACTATCTTTGAAATCTTTAGGGGACGGATCGAATTGGGAGCACAAATCTGTTAGACCGGCTGGATTTTCTTCAATTCGTCCATAAAGCGATGCCCCAGATCGTGGGCGGCTTCCGCTGTTTCGGCTTCGGCGTAGATCCGAAGGATGGGCTCGGTGTTCGATTTCCGCAGGTGCACCCATCCTTCTTCCAGATTGATTTTCACACCGTCGAGGGTCGAGATATCGGCCTCTCGATACGCATCGGCAAGGCGGCCGAGCAAGATGTCGGGATCGAGGCTGCCGATAGGTATTTTGTTTTTCGAGATCGCATAGACCGGGAGTGTCCCGCGCAGCTCGGACAACGACGTGCCCTGATCGGCCAGGTGCTGAAGCACCATCGCCGCACCGACCAGCGCATCACGCCCGTAGTGCAGGTCGGGCAGGATGACCCCGCCGTTGCCTTCTCCCCCCAGAACCGCCCCCACAGCCTTCATCATCTCGACGACGTTGACCTCGCCAACGGCGGCCCGATACACCGGCTGCCCGTAGCGTGCTGCCACGTCCTCT
The DNA here is from genome assembly GCA_046756545.1 of Rhodothermales bacterium. Taxonomy (GTDB): domain Bacteria; phylum Bacteroidota; class Rhodothermia; order Rhodothermales; family JBHHWM01; genus JBHHWM01. Next base: position 4,094 of record JBHHWM010000279.1, read on the forward strand.
ATCGCGCGCGACGACGAGAGGTTGGTGACAAAGGGACCGGGACGGAAACGCCACAGAAAGTCCGCGGCAATCACCTGCGTCAGTTCCTCGCTCAGATAATGCCCGCCGTCGGCGATTAGCGCCAGGCGATCCGCATCGGGATCGACGACGAGCCCGAGGTCGGCACCGGTTTCCGCCACGTAGGTCATGGTGTTGCCGAGGTGTTCCGGCAGGGGTTCGGCAGGATGCGCAAATCGACCATGCGGCTCCCCGTTGAGTACGAAGATGTTCTCCTCGCGCACGCCCAGCCGGTGCAGCAGGCGCGGCAACGCGATGCCGCCCACCGAATTAATCCCATCCACCACCACCCTGAAATCACGCCGCGCGATGCGCTCGGGATGGATGAAGTCGAGGCCCAGGATACGGTCGATGTGAGCGTCAAGAAAATCCTGCCGCCTATAGGTCCCGATCAGGTCATAGGATACCGTAACGGCCTCCCCGGCATCCGCAAGGGCCATCACCGTTTCGCCCTCGGCACGCGACAGAAACTCGCCCCGCTCATTAAGTAGTTTGAGGGCATTCCACTCCGCCGGGTTGTGCGACGCCGAGAGGATGATCCCTCCGGCGGCTTCCACTGCCGGCACCGCCATTTCCACCGTCGGCGTAGTCGCCAGCCCGGCATCGACCACGCTGCACCCTGTACTTTGCAGCGTCGCGGTCACCAGTTGCGCGCACAACGGCCCCGTGACCCGTCCATCCCGCCCGACGACGACCACCGGGGATCTCCTGCTTGCCTGTGCCTTCCGGCTGCACCATGTACCGAACGCCGAGGCAAAGTGGACAAGTACCGAAGCATCGAGCCCCTGGCCGAAAATACCCCGAATACCCGAGATAGAAACAATCAGTGTGTTTGCCATGACCTGTCAGGTGTGCCCCTGTCGAGGGATTGCGTGTTGCCGTCCTTCTCTCCTGTCAACCGGACAGCGCCGCAAACGACCCCGCGACGTCGATGATCCCCGGCACGCCCTCACGGTTCGCGTAAACGAACGGCTATCGGATAATGATCGCTAAATCCGTTGGGGTTCAACGAGGCTCCTCGTCCATACCGAATTGGGGAAGGATAGGTACCGCCGCTGACCATCTCGGGAAACTGGAGAACCTCCACGGTATCCATCCTAACGCTGATGCCCGCATTGCCCGTTACAAGACCCTTGGACACAAGAAATAAAATCGTTAGTGTCATCCGCTCTATTAATGAGAATGCGGCTTGAGAGAGCGCATATCGATGGCGTGTGAAAAATCTAAAGTTATGGGTTTAGTCGTCGATGAAGACAGTATGATTGGAGCAAAGAAGAACCAGTAATCCGTTATGCCCAAACTGCCGAACGAACTTGAGAAAGCTCTTCCTGGGATTCATCAGTTTGAAGCCTATATCAAAGAAGGAAAATGTACGCCGGCAGACTTAGGCTATCGTGATTCGTGGAGAGCGTTTAAAGAGTTCGCTCGACGATACAGGTTTTCGTGGAATTACCAGGGTTTGCGATTAAGCGGCTACGCAGATCAGACCGTCCTTGGATATGAGGCCGTCACCAAAACGTTCTTTGTCTGGACAGCATTTGAAAGATATCAGTCCATTGCAGGTCTCAGATATAAAGAGTTGTTCCGCAACGTGGACAGGCAGGTTTTCGTCGATTTGAAGAAGGTTGTTGAGGACAACGACCCTGATCAAAAGCTGAAGAACTCCCTCCTAGAACACAGTCATGAAAAGGCCCAAGACAACCTCTATAGATTCTACGCCGGTAATCCGTATTACGTGATCCAATTAGCAGGTGCCCTAAGAAACATGTTTGCACACGGCTATCTCACTGCCCATCCTGGGAGTTTGCGTCCGGAGAAGTTGGATATCATTTGTACGGCACTGTCCCAGTTCCTACTCGCCTTTATGCGTGCGGATTTCAACAGGAGGCTACAACCCGTAGTTCGACGACTAGAATCTAGGGCGATGGGGCTACGTTCACCTGCTGCTCGGCGATGTTGATCTGAACAGGCCCGCGTAGGCTCCTCGTCCATACCGAATTGGGGAAGGATAGGTACCGCCGCTGACCATCTC
>JBHHWM010000280.1:0-6176 GCA_046756545.1 Rhodothermales bacterium
TACAACTCCAGTTGCAGGGTCCGGGCCGCCCATCGATCTTTCTGGCTCCAGTTCGACGAAAGGATGGTCTCGTCGATGAACGCAACCAGGGGAAACTTGGCGGCTTCGGCTTCTTCGGACGACAGCCTGGCCCGCAAGGCATCCTCCTTGGCCCGGGCAAACATGGCTTTGATCCGATCGCGCAGCACCTCGGCATCGCCGAATTCGTGGGAGGCCCGCAGTTGTAATACGAGGGTGAAGCAGGGCGCATACATCTCGGCCAGGCGGCGGTTGTGCGCCTCATCGAATAACAGTTCGGAAGGAGCTTCGGCTACAGCCATGGTTTTCGTCGAATGTGATTGAGCAATCCCGGAGACCAGGCTAAGGACCCATCGATGGGATATCACGATGTCGCTTATCCGAGTACCCCTTTTTCTCTATGCGTAACCCGCCCGCGAATAAGAACGCGGCGGTCGTTTATGTTGAACAACCGGCAAGGAACGTCCCGTGTCAACACGTCCGTCAAGGTGATAGAACGGCGATCAACTTGAGGTCGACTGTACTGATTTCGGTCGGCACAAAAACCGCCACCCCGCCGCTGTCGCAGATAGCCTCCCAGAACGGCCCCGTCTTCCGCAACAGGAAGTAGTTGGCCTGCTGATCGACGGGCAAGGCGGAGGGAATGCGGTGCGTGTGCTCGATAGGCAGCGCACGAATAACCCCACGAAGGACGGCTTCGATAGTTTCCGGCGAGGCAATACGCAGGTTCTTCGGCAACTCGGTGATGAGTTGCCCCTCACTGAATTCCTGGCTCCGGGCTACCAGGAAAAACTGCGCACTTTGAAGCAATTCGGCGTCGATCGAAGCGGTGTAGAGGTTTTCGCGCTGCAACTGCAGGGGAATTTCGATATAGTTCGCCTCAACTCTCGCCCCGCCGAGCATGTCGAGCAGTATTTGATCCAGCCGGTTGAAACACCCCGTGAGGTCGGCATGGTCGTACGACGGAAAGTTGCGCGGGTGCACGCCGGCATCAGGCAGCCAGGCTGTGAGTTGACCGGCCAGGCTCTGCAACGTCAGGTACAGCGCTTCGGGATGGCTCTCGGCGTGAGCCAGGTGATGGTTCAGCAGCGGGATATACGTGTTGATGGTGCCGAGCAGCCCGAGCGCCAGAATATCGGCGGGCGAGAGTTCACGCAGCTTGGTCACACTATGCTGCCGGTCCGCCAGCGAGGTGCTCTGGCTCACCAGCAGTTCGAGCAACCGGCGCGTCAGGGCCAACAACCGCTCCGAGGCCGTCACACTCAGGCAGGTCGGGACAAACTGCTCGTTGAGCACGAAGACCCCGGCGCTCGTACGCAGGACCTCGGCCACCTGGATCGTCGTGTATTCCTGGACGGGTTCTCCGCCGAAGCGAATCTGAAAATTCGCGCGAGCCACTTCCACCTTACGAGCGTCCGCGCCGGTATTCTCGTCCGGCACAAAAATGCTCTCGGAATGGAAGCGGGTCTGGCGTCGATTTTCAGCGCCTTGCAGCAGGAAGTTTCCGCCATCCTGCCGCTCGACCGGCGTAGCCAGGAACACCGCGAGGCGGTCGGCGGTCGGCGGAAAGTAGTCCTGAACATTGCGCGGGGTGGGCACTTCGTCGCTCTCGGGCATATCGAAGGTGAGGCCGTCGGGCATGCTTCCCTTACCCCGAACGATCACCAATTCGCCATTGGCCAGGCGTTCCCGGTCGATTTCGAGTTGGGACACACCCCAGTCGAACCCGGCCAGGGCCCGAATCCGCGCGTTGAGCACGCCCTGGTTGTATCGATCCCACTGTTGAAAGTGGTGCGGGTCGAGCGTCATTCCTTCGAACCACACCACGCGTTTTCTATCTACCGGCATGCGTAGCGGAAGGCCGTCTGGTTGCAGTCTGGTTATCTTGAAAAAGGCCGCCGGGGCAGGCCCCGGTCGTCAGCGGAGGTCGATGGTCACGTAGTTCTTGCCCACCTCGACCATGATCCGTTTGCCTTTCATTTCCTCGATGGAATAAATCTGACGCCACCGTTCCCGGTCGGGCTGGCGGAGATCGGCGGCGACCCCGATAAACTTCGTATTCGAAGTGGGTTCGACCTTGATGGTCTCCTGCTGATCCGGGAAAAGGCGAATTTGCTGGGGCGGCGCAATCAGTTCGCTTCCGAGCGCCTCCTCGTCGTTTTGCCAGAAAGCTTCCAGCGTCACGTCGCGGAAGTTGGTCTCATTCGAGAGTTGATAGATGCGCACGACGGCGGCGTTGCCGCCTCCGCCGTCGTCGATGCTGTTCATGTCCGGCTTACCGGCCAGGGTCATGTTCAACGCGCGCGAGCCGCCGCATCCTGCCAGCAGCCATACCGCAATCAGCAAGAAAGATCCTCCGAGTGATGCCCGAAGTCGATAGTCGATGTTCATAGAGCGTTGTTCGTACTTGCGTGAATCTCTGATTATCTGTGCACGATCCCTCCGGCAGCCGTGCGTCCACCCCGGGGATCGGTTATTTCAGCTAGGGTTCCTGTCGCCGGACGGACGTCATCCGGGCCAGGTAGGCTTTGATAAACGCGGGGCGATAGGTGCGTTGCTCGGCGGCGGCCCAATCTTCGGAGCGCAGTTCCTGGAGTTGATCCCGCAGGCGCTTGAGCGCTTCGGCCTTGGCCAGGGGCGGCAGAAAACGATACAGCGGGTTTTCTTCGGCAGCCGCTTTCTCCATCGCATCGGGATTGAGCTGGTCGATCAGGCTCAACGCACCCTCCCGCACGCTGGCTTTGTATCCATCGAGCATCGCCACCTGGTGCACCCCCACATCCTCAATCGCTTCTTCGAGCAGCCGCAGCCGATAGGCCGCCTCTTCGTCCGAAAGCGCGGGATCGAGCGTGTGCTGTTTAAGCAGGTCGGGATCGCCCCGGTACAGAAACGCCGTCTCCTCCGTCTCCATGATGGTCTGTCCGATAAAAACGTTCCGGAACTGCCAGGGGCCGCTGATCAACTTGGCCATGGTTTGCAGCACCGTATCGACGACCTGATGCAGCCGCGAGGCGCTACTCTCCAGCACCACCCCGGCCGGCCCCGACGAAGCCGTCGGCGTCGTGGGCGGCACCGGAGCGATGGGCGGCGTCACCGGCGGCGTCACTTCAGGCGTTGAAACAACGTCGCCCCGGAGCAGATGCGCGACCAGGCCATACGCCGGGTGCTCTTCGCCATCCATCGCGGCGCGGAGGGCCTCGTCGAGCGCGTCGTCGCGGCGTTGCGGTGTTTCTTCGTCATACTGTGTGCTCAGGTCGCGCAGCGCCGCAGCCAGCAGCTTCACCCCTTCCTCAAAGGGATTGACAAAACTCGTGTCGAAGACGGTCCGGTCTTCGTAGGTAACAGGCGCGTCGGTCGGTTCGGCCTGGGGTTCGATCACCTCGAAGGTGATCTTGAAATCGCCCATCTGGATTGTATCGCCCGGATGAACCTCGCAGGGCCGCCCGGCTTCGAGTCGATCCCCGTTGACGTAGGTGAAATTCTTGCTCTCGAGATCCGTCACGTGAACCGTCGCGCCGCTCGCCACCATCTCGGCGTGCTGCTTGCTAACGACGCGTTTCATATCGTTCAGCGGCAGGTCGTTGGCGGCATCGCGACCAATAATAATTCGTTCCTGGTGAAAGATGAACGAATCAGGCGGAGCAGCCGGTTCGTCTGTCTTGGTGACCGATAGCTTCAAGGGCATACAGCACCCGATGGTTGAGAGGACCTCGCTTCGCAGAACGACCATACACTGGCGAAAGCAACAGGTCCTTGCAGGAAAACGGAAACCAAAGCTATTACTACTGCGACGCTTTGGCTTCAACAAGATCATTGAAGGTATACGTTGAATGTATCACTTGGTATAGAGTCAAAGCAAGTACGTTCCTCTTTCCAACAACATTACACGGCAAAACACGGTTCTTTTTTCGCGGCTCGCCTCCGATATACCTGCGTAATCCGGGAGAGTTGGAGGCAAGAACCCGGCCCGGCCTCCGGATCGCCGGGATTTCCCCCGTCCCGGTAGCGCCGAATGACCGACCCGTGATAGGATTCAACGCCAGAAGGGCCACCGCTTCTTCCGAGGTGGGCTCGGATGTACCGGCTTCTGCCCGACCATGCGTTCGAGCATCATGCCCCGCTGGCGCTGGATTAACTGCTGGAATTGTTCGTCGTATTTCCGGGCACGACGCGGGTCGCCCTTGGCCTCGTACGCACGCGCCATGTGGTAATAGGCCATCGTGTAATCCGGCTTGAGCTTGATCGCTTCCTTCGCGCACCTGATACATTCGTCGAACCGGCCGAGTTGACACAGGGCGAATGCCTTGTTGTTCCACGCCCGGTACTCCTTCGGGTCGAGCGCCAGGGCACGGTCGCAATAGTCGGCAGATTGTTGATAGTGTTTTCTACGGGCTTCGATCCGCGCTTTGTGTACCCAGGCCCGTGCCAGCCGGGGCTTGATGCTGAGCGCCCGGTCGTAGCACGCCTCCGCATCGGCCAGCCGGTCCATCTCGATCAACGCATCGCCCTTGCTTACCAGGATGTCGGCTTCATAGTTCGTACCGTGTCCGACCCGTTGGATCGCTCGGTCGAACGCGACGATGGCGTCGTCGAAGTGTCCGGCGTTGCTCAGGGCCTGCGCTTTGTAATAGAGGGCATCGGCATAGTTGGGGTCCTGCTGCGATACACGGCCAAACATCTGTACGGCGTCTTCCCACCGGGCCTCCTGCATGGCTCTTTCACCCGCTTTGAATACCTCTTGACTGGACATGATTTCCTCCTTTTCTGAATTATGGGTATGAATCTATGTATTCCTCCCAGGCTCTCTGTGACCGGCCCGACTCCGCTCAGCGTAGCAGGATTCTCGTGTAGGTTGCCACGAAAAGGAGCAGGGTGAACCAGCCCAGTAATTGCTCCACCAGGAAGAGCTTGTGTGCCGTCGGCCCCAGTCCGGCATCCTCACTGGTGAAGTTCATAAAGGCCATGAAACTGCGTTCCACATTACCGGGCAGGGCCGAGAAGAAGGCATCAACCGATCCGTGGGAGAACAAGGCGCTGAACGTCGGCGCGACCGACGGGTCGAGGACGGTGTAGGCCAGCCCGAACAGGAGAATCAAGATCGTAGCGAAAAACAGAGTACGGATCGGCTTGACCCCGTAGCCGCACGATGCCCAGTTGAGGTAGTGAAACGCCTTGGCGAACCAGTGCTCCGGATTCCACCCCAGGGTGCTTTCGGTCCGCTCGATCTGCTTCCAGTCATAAAAACAGGCGTCGGCGCTTACGAAGTCGCCCTGCTTCAGGAAGATGCCCTTGAGGATGTCGTACTGGCGATGCTTCTCGGGAAGCGGTGCATCGGCCCGCCGCCGAAAATACTGCTCGAATTCCTTATCGGTAAGGGTTTCCCGGGTCACATCGACGCCCGAGAGCACGATGGGGCCGAACAACAGCCGGGTCCGCCCGATCTGCTCCCAGGTAAGCTCCATCCACCCGAATTGCGTTTTGGACAACTTAACGTACCGGAAGACGGCGTCCGAGAAGTCGGCCAGGCGTCGGAACTGGGTTCCGCTAAAATCGGCAACCCCGTCGAAACGCGCACCGAGGAAATAGGCGGCCTCGTGGCAGACCACCCGGCTGAAATCGAGACAGGGGGTCAAGATCATGGACGAGGCAAACCGGCTCTGAGAGAAGCTGCAATAGGCGTGAAACACAACCCGGCTGAACCCTGCGCCCTTCTGAAACATCGTATGGAAGAAGTCGGCGGGAGCGCTAAAGGAGGTCCGATCAAAATGAACGGTGCCCCAGAACATGGCGTCCGAAAAATTGGCCTTCCCCTCGAAGCTGCATCCATAGAACGCCACGGACTGGTCGAAGACGCTGTGTTGCAGATCTACGTCGGCGCAAAAGCGCGTGCCCACCACGTCCACGTCTTTCTTCAGCCCCAGCCCCGCGAGCACCACCCGGCCGTCAAAAACACACCCTTGCACTTCGATGCCGGCACGGAAGTCCTCCCGCGCAAACTGCCGCTGACCGGGCAAGCCTGCCAGGGCGATCTTCCGGCCGTCCTGAAGATCGAACTCGAACGGGCTGGTCAGGTCTTCCCCGCCCAGGATGAGGTCGCCCTTGATTTTCTTGTTCACCAGGGGCAGGCCGTTGCGCAAGGTGTCGGCCGCTTCCTCGGC
>JBHHWM010000281.1:0-6169 GCA_046756545.1 Rhodothermales bacterium
TCCACTGCTGCTAAACACACCGGACGATATGGTTCTCAACCCTTAATTCGCATTAAAAAAGGGTGCCTACTCCCATGTTTACCAACTACTTCAAGATTGCGCTTCGTGTTCTGTTCAGAAACAAGGGCTACTCGTCCATTAACATCTTCGGGCTGGCCGTCGGCATGGCCTGCTCGATGCTGATCCTTCTCTGGGTGCTGGACGAACTGAGTTACGACCGCTTTCACGAAGATGCCGAAGACATTTACCGGGTCGAAGAAGACCAGTTTTACTCCGGCAGAACGTTTCACGTCACGGTGACGCCTCATCCGGTGGGGCCGGCTTTCAAAGAGGAAATCCCCGAGATCATCGATGCGACCCGCTTCAACTACCTGGGAAGCCTCCTACTCCGTCACGGCGAGGCGTCTTTTTATGAAAGCGGCATCGCGGCAACCGATCCTTCCTTCTTCCAGATGTTTTCGTTTCCCTTCGTGAAAGGGGATCCCGTTACGGCGCTCAACGACCCGTATTCACTGGTCATCACGGAGGAAATGGCAGAAAAGCATTTTGCCGGGGTTGACCCGATGGGACAACTCGTCACCATCAACAACCAGTATGAAATGATCGTCCGAGGGGTCATTGAAGATGTGCCCGGCAATACTTACTTCCAGTTCGACATGCTCGTCCCCTTCGAGTTTATGCGAGTAATGGGGCGTTACCAGGAAAGCTGGGGCAGTAACTCCATCCGCTCTACGGTTTGTTGTTTCGGGCAGCCTCCGAGACGCTCTTGACCATCGCTCGGGACGAGAGACACCTCGGGGCCAAGATCGGCTTTACCGCCGTGTTGCATACCTGGGGCCAGCGGCTCTTACATCATCCTCATCTGCACTGTGTGGTACCGGGAGGCGGGCTCTCCCTGGACGGACAACGATGGATCCCGGCCCGCGCCGGGTTCTTCCTGCCGGTGCGGGTGCTAAGCCGGTTGTTCCGGAAGAAGTATCTGGTCTATCTCCGGCAGGCCTACCGGGCCGAGCGTCTTGTGCTGGCCGGTAAACTCAAGGATCTGACTGCCCCCGAGGCCTGGCGCGCCTTTCTCGCCCTCATCGAAGAGGTCGACTGGGTGGTCTATGCCAAGGCTCCCTTCGGCTCTTCGGAGCAGGTCTTGAAGTACCTGGCCCGCTACACTCACCGGGTGGCTATCTCGAATCGGCGGTTGCTGTTTCTAGAGCAGGACCAGGTGACCTTCCACTGCAAGGACTATCGTCGGGGCCGACGTGAGCGCGTGATGCGTGTTTCGGCCCTAGAGTTCATGCGGCGCTTCCTGCTGCATGTTTTGCCCAAGGGCTTCGTCCGCATCCGGCACTATGGTTTTCTCTCGAACCGTTCTCGCAAAGAGCAACTGCCGTTGATCAGAAGGTTGCTTGGCTCGGTTGTGCATCCGGAGCCGGAGACAGGTAGCTCAAGCGATGCTGCCTGCCTCGAATGGATATGTCGTGTTTGCAGCGAGGGTTCTATGCAGGTTGTGGCCACGCTCTCGAAGCTACCGCCATCGAGAGCAGGCCCGGTGCCCCAATGAAGGCTGCCAACCCAGATTCAACAGCGCATGATTGCCGAAGCGAATCGTCTTGGAGGGTTTGTCTTCCAGGGCCAGGCACAGCTGTGTGCGACCGATGCTGAAAGGGGCTCGATCTGCTCTGCCGAGAACGATAGTAAGGTCACGCAATGGGTTGTGTATGGTTTGTGTGTTCACGTGGTCGAGCCTGTGTTGGGTGTTGTTCCCTAGCGTGGGTCATTGCTTGCATGTGGGGCTTGATTGAAAGCCCATAGCCCGTGCGGCTCAGTTCAACCGGAATGTATGCGAAATGCTGTCAGGGCGTGTGCAAGGCAGCAGAGGCCTGCTTATCTTTTAGCACTCCGCATACATTCCTTAACGTTATACGCCTACCGAAAACAACCCTTTTGAACCTACTTTGGGGCGCGATGTAATAGTGCGCAAACCTGCTTGCATATATGAGAGGGCGTAATAGCTGTGGACGACAGGTCAAACGAGCAGCATTCTCGGACGATGGCTGCTGTCAAATCGAGCGAGCAATAGCCGGTTGATAGAGAGTGATCACCTTTTTAAACTCCAATGTTTGAGCAACGGCTATACACGGCTGTGGTACGGCGTGGAAGATTCGAATATTATAAAGGCAATCGACTTTTACCAGAGTCGAATTCTTGATCTCAAGAAGCAACAGCTTCTCGAAGAGTACAACTTCTCTGTCACTGGAAATGTGCCGTTTCAGGATTGGGAATTATTTGGTGCTATCCTGGTGGGCGACAAGAAGAGCGAGGGCTACGGTTCCGATCTGACCCGACACGAAATCAAATCAGCGGTGACTGGTAACAGCTTCGAATATCAATACCACCGCAATCATGGCGAGGACAAGCTCATTGAAGATATTGAACTGGACTGGCACGTGTTCATTTCATACAGCCGCGATTATAGAAATATCGTGGTTCGACGAGTGCCCGGGTCCGCGTTGGAGCCGACATTCAGAAGCTGGCTCGCCGGCTTAAGAGATGCCTACACCGGCCCTAACCCACGGCAGCGATACCGCAGAAGTATTTCCTATGGTTGGGTAGCCGAAAATGGGGAGATCATCTTACAGATCAAGGGCGGTCTGCGCGTTGCGAACCATCCGCCACTATTCTAAGCCGCGAGTTGCTGCCCCGCCCGCTCTTCGATAATTGGAGAAAGATAATTTTCAGCAATCCACTCGATAACCGGCACACAAACCGCATCTCCAAAGCCGAAGAGCGCTTGATTCAAAGGTAAATCTGGCAGTATGGAGTAGTCATCAGCCCCCATAAGCCGGGCGCATTCGCGGGCATTCAGCAATCGGGCGTCGAATCGTCCATACCCTGCCCTTAGAATAATTTGACGAGCGCTGCCGCCTTTCGGCGTCCTCAAACAACCAGCGATACCATCGGATCGTAACTCTGCAGTAGATTGCCGCCGACCCTCCCGCTGGCGCGTCCGACGAAAGACTGTGCCATAAGACCAACGCTGTTGCATCATCATCTGGCATACAACCTCTTTGTGACGCTCAAACATTTGATTGAACAGATAATCTGAGCGTTCGCGTGTCCACCATTCTGCTTCTGGGTCAATGATATCCTCTAAGCTTAACGAGAGTCTCGGCAGTGGTGGCAGCGAGCGTATCGACCAGGCAATGTCGGGGTGAGATCGAATGAAACTTGCTATTTTTTCGGGCCGGACATCACCTTCCTGTTGCAAGACAATCTCTTGTTGGAGAGCATCTTGCCTTTCACCATCTAGCTGTCCTAGGATGAACAGACGGACGCGGCTTTGAGGAACGAAATGGGAGGCATCAATCAAGAGCACATCCACGGCATATCCAAGCCTGCAGAGCGTGCGCAAAATCGCCTTTAAGTCTATGCCTCCGCTGGAAGTCAACAGTCCTTCGACATTTTCCAGAAGCACGAGCGGAGGCCGCCTTGTTCCTGACTTTTCCAACACATCTGCAAAGCTCCAAAAAGAGGAGGATTCGCCGCTATTTATGCCGCCACGGGAGCCTGCGACTGAAGTGTCTGTGCAAGGAAAGGAGGCATGGTACAGACTGACGGGCGGCACTTCCCCAGGAGTGATCTCGGCCACATCCTTGACATGATAGTGTCCTTTTCCGAAATGTGATTCATACATTCCCCGCTTATCCTCACTGTAATCGACAGCATATTCCACTTTCCAGCCGGCGCGAGTAAGACCAAGGCTCACAAGGCCAATGCCAGCGAAAAAGTCAGCAGCCGTTTTTTCAAAGCGAGTAGTCATTCGTCGGTGTCCTTTTCGTCTTTAACTCCGTAAAGGGGGCCTTCAATGTGTTTGCCCCCAATCTCTTCTATGATAGTGAGGGCAACGCTCATGTATCTTGAACTTTTTCCCTTTTCAGCAGCACTGACATTTGACTGAGACGAGCCTATGCGTTGAGCTGTTTCAGCCTGACTCAGTCCCGCTTCTTCTCTGACGCGGCGAGCAAAAGCACCGAGTTCTTCGAGGTTGAAGTAACGCATAAGCGTCAAGTGTAAATATAGTCAAAATGACTATCATTGTCAAACGTTTCTGAATGGAACATACGCACGGCGTATAACAAACGGTTCCAAGTGACGAAAAGCGTTTTGCTGTTCTCAGGTAAAGTTGCTCCGCGCGTGGTTGCGTGTTAGTTTCAGAGGCGTTGCTCCGCATCTTTTCGCACTTGAACCGAGCCGTTAGGCGTACTGGAGATGACAATCTGGTTTCGTTCATTTACGCCGATAGTCCTGTGTCCACCACGCCATGAAAGCGATTGTACTCACACGCTATGGGTCTCCGGACGTTCTTCGGCTCGAGGAGGTGGCGAAGCCTGAACCCAGGGACGATGAGGTTCTCGTCAAGGTCCACGCTACGGCCGTCAATGACTGGGACTGGTCTTTCGTTCGCGGCAAGCCGTACATCTATCGGCTGATGTTCGGTCTGGTGAGGCCCCGGGTGGCCATACTTGGGGTGGAGGTTGCCGGAATTGTCGAGGCTACCGGCAACCACGTGGCGAAGTTTCAGCCAGGATACCATGTATACGGCGACATATCCGAGGCGGGGTTCGGGGGCTTTGCCGAGTACGTGTGTGTGTCGGAAGATGCCTTAAGCCGCAAGCCGCCGGGCATGACGTTCGAACAGGCAGCGGCACTTCCCCATGCAGCCATGTTAGCGCTGCAGGGCCTGGTCGACCTCGGGCGGATTCGACAGGGCGAAAGCGTTCTGATCAATGGTGCCGGCGGCGGGGTTGGAACCATCGGTGTGCAAATCGCCAAACAGTTCGGGGCTGAGGTGACCGGCGTCGACAGCGCACTCAAGCTGGACATGCTCAGATCCATGGGGTTCGACCATGTCATCGACTATCAGCGGGAAGACTTCACGCGGAACGGGCAGCTTTACGACTTGATTCTCGATACCAAGACCAATCGTTCGGCGTTCAGGTACCTGCGTTCACTTAATCCCGGCGGCCGGTACGTGACCGTTGGGGGTTATTTGCCATGGTTGCTCCAAGTCTTCTGCATGGAGCCGCTCATTTCCCGATTCAGCGGGAAGCACGTTCGAATCGTTGCCCTGAAACCAAACAAGGACCTGGGTTATGTGAACGACCTGTTCGAAACAAATGGACTCGACTGTGTGATCGATGGCCCCTATCCGTTGAGCGACGTGCCGGAGGCTGTTCAGCGCTTTGGTGAAGCGAAGCACCTCGGCAAGGTCGTGATCACGGTCGCGCCGTAGGAGGATCCGCAAAAGATGAGGACGGAGCGTTCAACGGCTCCAAAAACGAATTGCACAAGGCCGCCTAACCCGTTTATGGCCTCGGTTGTCAAGGGCACAAAGGCATCCCCTGACGGATTGAAAAACCCGCCTCTGCGCTTGATACCGCCTGTGGGATCGACGCTACTTCTGCGGGAGCCTTCTGTCTTTGGTTTGGCCGCTCTTCGGCGTGTCTTGCACGCTGCTGCACCCAACCCGTTTGGAGGATCTGCCCCCCGGCGGGCTCCGCAACAAGCCAGAGCCGGGGGTGCCGGTCCGCCGGGCCGGCGAGCCCTAGCAAGCCGACCGACGTCCTGGAATCAATCCCGTACTCTCCCAGGTTCCTTCCGTAGGCTGGCTACACCGGTAGCGTCGAGGTGACCGTGGCGCGTCTGCGCCTTGATAAGAGCAATGGGCACGGCACCGGCGTCCAATCCAAGCGGGGGGCAGTCCGGGGAGAGCCGCTGGCTCAATGGCCCCAGCATCCCTGGGGGCTCACGCCTTGGCCTTGCCATGCTTTTTCTCCAGGCGCTGAAGGTACTGCTTAGCCCGTTCACATTATTGATTTCGAAGCCCGCCCGTTCAAAACCCAGGTCGAAACCACCGATGCCGGTAAAGAGCGATCCAACCGTGAGGGCTTCAGGCTGCATGGTTTCTCGGCTTCTCATTTCTTACCGCTGTTTCGTGAGGATTTTTACCGTCATTTTACCGAAATATCCAGGTCGATTTGGGTAGAGTTGGGCAGAAGTTCAAAAACAGAAAAGCCCTGCAATCCGCGCATCCGCGCAAAAAACAGGGCTTTTTTAGGGGTGCGAAAGGGGGGACTCGAACCCCCACGGGTGTTACCCCACCAGATCCTAAATC
>JBHHWM010000282.1:0-6162 GCA_046756545.1 Rhodothermales bacterium
TGCCGAAGGAGAAAAACTCGGCTTCCTTGGCGATGTCGTCGGCGGTGAGGGCTGCCCGAGGAATCTCGATCATCGTGCCGATGAGGTAGTCTACCTGCTTTCCCTTTTCGGCGAAGACCTTCTCGGCGGTGTCCAGGATGACCTGTTTCTGATTCGCGAACTCTTCGAGCGTACCGATGAGCGGCACCATGATCTCGGGCAGGACCTCAACGCCCTCCTCCTGGAGTTCGACGGCGGCTTCGAGGATGGCGCGCGCTTGCATCTCGGTGATCTCCGGGAACGTGACGCCGAGGCGGCACCCGCGATGTCCGAGCATGGGGTTCATCTCCTCCAGCGCGTCCACCTGACGCATCACCTCTTCGATAGTCACGCCCATCGTCTCGGCCATTTCTTGCTGTCCTTTTCCGTCGTGGGGCAAGAACTCGTGAAGCGGCGGGTCGAGCAGCCGAATCGTGACAGGCTTCCCGGCCATGGCCCGGAAGATGCCTCGAAAGTCTTCCTTCTGGAAAGGAAGGAGCTTCAGCAGGGCGGTGCGGCGGTCTTTTTCGGTGCCGGCCAGGATCATCTCCCGGACGGCCAGGATGCGGTCGCCCTCGAAGAACATGTGCTCGGTGCGGCACAGGCCGATGCCTTCCGCGCCGAAGGCAATGGCCTTCTCGGCATCTTCGGGCGTGTCGGCGTTCGTCCGAACACCCATCGTCCGGAACGAGTCGGTCCAGGCCATGAACGTG
Source organism: Rhodothermales bacterium (assembly GCA_046756545.1). Lineage (GTDB taxonomy): Bacteria > Bacteroidota > Rhodothermia > Rhodothermales > JBHHWM01 > JBHHWM01. The sequence continues at coordinate 732 of JBHHWM010000282.1, forward strand.
TCAAAATCTTCGCCCAGGTCGGGATCGACCAGGTTCTGCTTGCCGCGTATAATCTCGCCGGACGAACCGTTGATCGAGATCCAGTCTCCTTCTTCGACGGTCACCTTGCCGTTGGTAAACGTCTTGTTCCGATAGTTGATGATGATGCCGCCGCACCCGGCCACGCAGGGTTTGCCCCAGCCACGCGCTACGACGGCGGCGTGCGAGGTCATGCCCCCGCGTGAGGTGAGGATGCCTTCTGCGGCGTCCATACCCCCCACGTCTTCGGGGCTGGTCTCGATGCGGACGAGGATGACGCGCTTGCCATCGGCTTTCCAGGCTTCGGCGTCTTCTGCGGTAAAGACGACCTGGCCGACGGCGGCACCCGGAGAGGCGGGCAACCCGATGGCAAGGACCTGGTCTTTGTACTCGGATTCGTCCTTGAAGGCCGGGTGTAACAATTGATCGAGGTGCTGCGGCTCGACGAGTTCGCGCACCGCCCGCTCTTTGTCCGTCAGCCCTTCTTGGACCATGTCCACCGCAATCTTGATAGCTGCCGCGCCGGTTCGCTTGCCGTTGCGTGTTTGCAGAATATAGAGGCGGTCTTCCTGCACCGTAAACTCGATATCCTGCATATTCTGATAGTGTTGCTCCAGCCCGTTGGTCACCTCGAGCAGTTCGCGGAAAGGACCGGGGAATTCCTGGGCCATCTTATCAATCGGTTCCGGAGTACGAATCCCGGCTACCACGTCTTCGCCCTGTGCGTTGATCAGAAACTCGCCGTACAGTTTGTTTTCTCCGGTCGCCGGGTTGCGCGTGAAGCAAACGCCCGTGCCGCTCGTCTCGCCCATGTTGCCGAAGACCATGGCCTGCACGTTGACGGCCGTGCCGAGCAACCCGGTGATTTTGTTGATGCGCCGATATTTCACCGCACGCGCGCTGTCCCAGGAATTGAACACTGCATTAATGGCAAAACGAAGTTGTTCCTGCGGATCGGAGGGGAACATGTAACCGGTATGTTTCCGGTAGATGGCCTTGTACCTGTCCACGAGGCGCTTGAGGTCGCGGGCATCTAGATCGAGGTCGTTCTCGACGCCTTTTTCCTGCTTCATCGCTTCGAGGGTTTCCTCGAAGTGTTCGTGCTTGACGCCCATGACCACGTCGCCGAACATATCGATGAAGCGGCGATAGGCGTCGTAGGCAAAGCGTTCGTTGCCGGTCTTCCGAGCCAATCCTTCCACGACCTCGTTGTTGAGGCCGAGGTTCAGGACGGTGTCCATCATGCCGGGCATCGAGGTAGCGGCACCGCTGCGTACCGAAACGAGCAACGGATTTTCAGGGTCGCCCAGGGTCAGGCCCATGGCCTCTTCGATGTGGCGGATCCCCTCCTGTATTTGTGCGATAAGGCCGTCGGGCCACTGGCTCTGGTGCTGCGAATAGTGGTGGCAAGTCTCGGTAGTGATGGTGAAGCCGGGCGGCACCGGCAACCCGATGGAACTCATCTCGGCGAGGTTTGCACCTTTTCCGCCGAGCAGGTTTTTCATTTCTTTGCTTCCTTCGGCCGTGCGATTGCCGAAGCGATAGACGTACTTGGTCGGGGTCATAGTTTCTCTACAACGCGTGAATGGGACGTGCCAATGAAGGCCAATCGATTCCTAGAAAAGCCCAAGCGGCTTCGCTATTCGATTGGCCTCGTCAATGATCATGGATGAACATGTGGTGGTCTTCATGGCATCAAGGTTATGGCTCATGAAGGCCGGAGCACCCGTAGTGGGTTGCCTCAATCCCCAGAGGGTGAAGTACAGGCGCGAAGGAGTCCATTCACGAAATCAGCGCGTTCTTGTTTCCATTTGATCGCCCAGCCGCTTTTTTCACGATCATTACACGAGAGGCCGTGCGTCGAAAGGCCGGGCGGAACGTTGAGAGGGATCTGGCGTGAGACTCGGGCTGAAAAGAAAATCAACGAAGTACACCGGTATATGAAGCGATTAGTCGTTGTAGAGTCACCTACAAAAGCTCGAACGATCCGCAAGTTTTTGCCGAAGGGCGAATATCGCATTGAGGCGAGCATGGGGCATGTGCGCGATTTGCCGGCCTCGGCAGCCGAAATCCCGGCTCGTTATAAAAATCAGTCCTGGGCACGGCTCGGAGTGGATACCGAAGACGGATTCGAGCCGCTATACATTATTCCGAAGGATAAGAAGCGGGTAGTCAGCCAGTTAAAAGAGGCCCTCAAGGAGGCCGATGAATTGTACATTGCCACCGACGAGGATCGAGAAGGCGAATCGATTGGCTGGCATCTGTTGCAGGTCTTGAATCCCAAAATCCCCGTGCGGCGCATGGTCTTCCACGAAATCACGCAGGAGGCCATTCTGAATGCGCTGAAGACGACCCGGGAGATCGACCAGCACCTCGTCGATGCGCAGGAGACGCGCCGTGTGTTGGATCGCCTGGTGGGCTATACCATCTCGCCGCTGTTGTGGAAGAAAATTGCCCCAAAGCTCTCGGCGGGCCGGGTACAGAGCGTGGCTGTGCGGTTACTGGTGCTGCGCGAGCAAAAGCGCATCGCTTTTGTTCCGGCATCGTTCTGGAGCCTCAAAGCACAACTGGAAGAGAAAGACCAGGCTTTTGAGGCGTCCATGACGCATTATCAGGGCCTCCGCCTGGCAACGGGCCGCGACTTCGACGATCAGACGGGCAAGCTTAAGAAAAACCTGAAGGACGGGAAGAACGTCCTCCTGTTGGGAGAAGAGCAGGCTCGCCGCCTCGCCGAACGCCTCGTCGATGCGCCCTGGCGCGTAGCAAACGTGGACGTGAAGCGGACGCGGCGTTCACCGTATCCCCCCTTCATCACGTCTACGTTGCAGCAGGAAGCCAGCCGCAAGCTTAGCCTGACGGCGCGTCAGACCATGAAGACGGCACAGCGCCTCTACGAGCAGGGCTACATCACCTACATGCGAACCGACTCGACGCATCTGTCGCAGGAAGCCATCGAGGCCGGCCGGCGGGCTGTGGAGCAGCGCTACGGAAAGGAGTACCTGAGCGACAAACCGCGCCAGTTCAAGGGCAAAGTGCGTAATGCGCAGGAAGCCCATGAAGCCATCCGCCCGGCGGGCAACCAGATGAAGACGGCTCTTGAACTCGGCCTCTCGGGCCTGGAAGCCCGGCTCTACGATCTGATCTGGAAGCGTACCGTGGCCACCCAGATGGCCGACGCCCTCCTGCGCCTGGTGACCGTCGTGATAGAGGCCGGGGAGAGGGATGACATCGCGACATTCCGGGCGTCGGGACGCACCATTGAGTTTCCCGGCTTTTTCCGGGTCTACGTCGAAGGAAGCGACGATCCGGAAGCCGCCCTCGAAAACCGCGACCAGCCGTTACCTGATCTCAAAGAAGGAGATACGCCCGCCTGCCACGGCGTCGATCCCGTAGGGCGCGAGACCAAACCACCGGCGCGGTATACCGAGGCCGTACTCATCAAAACGCTGGAAAAAGAAGGCATCGGGCGGCCCAGCACCTATGCCACCATCATCGATACGGTTCAGCGTCGCGGCTACGTCCGGCGGCAGGGCAATACCCTCATCCCGACGTTTACGGCTTTTGCCACGAATAATCTGCTGGAGTTCCAGTTCGAGCATCTCGTCGATGTAGGCTTCACGGCCGACATGGAGCAGGTCCTCGACGACATCGCCGCAGGGGGCCGGCAAGCCACTTCGTTTCTACACGGATTCTACTCCGGGACCACGGGCCTTGAGGCCCGCGTCGAGGCGGCGCTGGACGAAGTAGATGCCCGGAAGGTGTCTACCATCACGTTCCCTCAGTGGGGAGATTACGTGATTCGCGTGGGCAAGTATGGGCCGTATATCGAAGGCGAGTTAAACGGCGAGCAACTGCGAACCTCGGCCCCCGACGAACTCGTCCCGGGCGACGTGACGCAAGAAGCGCTCGTGGAGCTTCTACGAGAAGGAAACGCGCCCGACCGGGTGGTTGGCATTCATCCCGAAGCGGATCTGCCCATCCTGCTTCGCAAAGGCCCCTACGGCCATTACGTGCAACTGGGCGACGACCAGCAGCAAGGGAAGCCCCGCCGCATGACGTTACCCGCCGGGGTCGACCCCGGCGAGATGACCCTGACGCTGGCCGTCGAACTGCTGTCGCTTCCCAGGACGTTGGGCGAGCATCCCGAGACCGGACAACCGATCCGGGTGAGCATCGGCCGCTACGGACCGTATGCCCAGCACAACAAGACCTTCGCCTCACTCACATCGTCCGATGACATCTTCGACATCGATCTGGAACGCGCGCTCGAATTGATCAGCGTGAAAGAGGCTAAGAATAAACCGATGCGTATCATCGGTCAGCATCCCACGTCCGGCGAACCGGTGGAGGTGTGGGCCGGGCGCTACGGGCCGTACGTGAAGCACGGCAAACTAAACGCGTCGCTCACCAAAGACCAGGTGCCCGAAACCATCACGATGGAGGAAGCGCTTCAGTTGCTGGCAGAGCGAGCCGCAAAAAAAGGAAAAGGGAAGCGCAAAGGCGGGCGCAGGAAGTCGAGCAAGGCGAAGTAGGCGCAGGCTGCGCATCTCAAGGTCTATGTCATCGTCATTCCGGCGCGGGCTCTGGGAGCCTCTTGGACATCGGTTTCAAGAGACTTGAGATAGGCATTGGGGTCATGGTACATCGCCCCCTCAGGCAGCCACTCCCACAACCATTTCAGGTCCCGCTGAATCGGTTCGACGTAGATCCCCGGCAGGGTGGTGGTCTCGCCGTCAAGATACCGGAGCAGGGCCTGGTCTGTCCGGAGTCGATCTCGCATTTTCATGTGATTTCGGACGAGTTTATGGTTGCGTTCGGAGGCCCACCCACGAAAAAGTTGGTCGAAGCGCGTCACGGGGTCTCGGGTGGCCTTGAAGCGGCGGAAGAGGGCGCGTCGCGAAAAGGCGTAGGCGTAGACCTCGCATACATGATCGAAGAAGGCCGGCCACGTATAGTGTTTGGGCCGTACGTTCATGGAGTGAAGCTGATTGAGGAAATGAAACGGGATGTTGAGCACCCGGTCCTCGCGCTGGTATCGGAGGTTGTCGGGCGCGTTGCGTCCGTAGGCCATCAGCAGGGAGAAGAAGGGAAAAGCGCCGGGAGCCAGGTCAACAAAATGCCGGGTTAACTCGAACGGCTCGTCGCCTTCATCGACGTCGAGCCCGAGGATCAGGTTGGCCTGTACGTAAGGGATGTACTGCAAGATCATGTTGACGTGTTCGGCGACGCGCCGCACTTTCTCCATCCCTTTCGCCGAGCGCATCTTCGATTTGCCGCCTATGTCGTACCACGATTCGATGCCGGGCAAGATGGCCTTGAACCCGTTTTTCCGGAGGCGGCGGCAGTTATCCTCCTTCAGCCATGTTGACTCATTCAATAATCTTACCCTGAGTAGTCGTCGCCAGACTTCAAT
>JBHHWM010000283.1:0-6160 GCA_046756545.1 Rhodothermales bacterium
GCCGCCGACAGCAGCCCCTATGCCGTCACCGTCACCGCGAGTGATCCACAGGGCGGGGCAGGGAACACAACGTTTCAGTGGACCGTGACTGAGGTACTTAGCAGCGAGAAAGACATCATCACGTTCAGCTTTCCGGAGGAAACCGGAGCAGCAACGATTAACGCCATCGCGCGCACGGTTGATATCGAGGTAGCCAACGGCACCGACGTAACCAACTTGATCGCCACCTTCACGCTTTCCGCCGGAGCTTCAGCCACGATAAGCGGGACCGCTCAAGCCAGCGGTGTAACAGCCAATGATTTCACCAACCCGATCACCTACACCATTACTGCTGAAGACAGTTCGACCAGTGACTGGACCGTGACGGTGACCGTCGCTTCCTCGTAACCCATAGCCCTCGTTCACACACGCGCATCGACACACGACGAAACCCCACCGTTACAGCGACAACCCTCATGCCGGCCAAGGTTCTGACATTAGTAATGAGCGTTTTTTGGATTGCCGGTCCGGTACAGGCCCGGCAGGCCGAACAACTCCTGCGCCGGCACCGCTACACAGAGGCGATACTGTCAGTGAAGGGTACCCAAAAGAGCCTGGATGAACGTGATGATCGGGCGCTTTCCGTGCTTGGGGTGGCTCACTTGCAGCGTGCCTACTTCCTGCGAGACCTTGCTGCGTTGCAAGTAGCCATCGGTGAGAAGTACTACTCCCTCCGGTTGACGAGCGACGAAGTGACACCCACTCCCTGGACGGCGTACTTCCTCGGACGCTATCTTTTTGAACAAGGCTTACCCGAACACGCCCTCCCCCACTTCGAAGCCTCGTTCGATGCACCACACTTTCCCCTGGAATACCGCCGGAGGGCGCGTCTCTGGGCAGCGGCCTGTCTCACCCTGCAGGGTCGTATTCCCCAGGCTACTGCGCTGTGGGATGCCGTCTCCGTCGATGGTAATGCTGCGCTGGCTGGTGAACGAGCTATTGCCCGCTGGAAAACCGGCGTGGAAGAGACACCCCGTTGCAACACTGGCACCGAACCCTCGGTGGCGGCCTATCGTTGTCGCCTCTGGGCGGCCCTACAGGCACGCAACATAGCCGCCCTCTCTCCCCTCCAGGATGATCTTATCCGCCGGGCAGCCCCCGACCGGGAAGTCGTCGTTCACGATGACTTTGTGTTGCAATTTTACGACCCGGCCACGCTCGAATTACTGGTCCTCGCCGACTTCGCGGCGGCGATGGATGTGTTCCGACGTATAGAAGGAACATCGGGACGACAGGAGGCCTTGCTCTATGCTGGAATCAGCGCCTACGAGGCAGGTTACTACACGGAAGCTCACGCTTTCCTTGAACAAACAAGCCATCCGCTACGCGTGGTCTATCTCGGAGCACTTCGCTACCAGGAAGGAAAGCGAGCAGCCGCACGGGCGCTGTGGACCGAGGCCCGATCAGGCGACCCTACAATGTTGATCGAATGGGCTTTCGTCGCCAGTCGGTTCGAAGACGAGCACGACGCCATTCGACAGGCAGCCGGTACACACGCAACAGCGAAGCAGCAAACCCAACGCACTGCACGAAAGCTAGGTCGCGCCCTGCTGAACGTAGGTCAGATCCACGAAGCGCTGCACCTGCTCGAAGCCGTCTATCCGATCCATGATCACAACCGGGTGGATACCGTTGAACCCGGCTACATGACCACGCTCACTCAGGCCAAGTTCTTGACGGGACGTCCCTACTACCCGGCCGTCCGGAGCCACCTTGTAAGCCTGGTGGATGTCTTTCCAGTGGCCGAGGGGGTGCTGTACCTCGCGCAGGCCTATACCGCTCCGGAACGAACCACGGGCAAGAAACGCACGGGCCAGTAAGCGCTCGTTTATCCTCACACGACGATGTATCATCGGTTGAACATAGTCTTACGGTTTCCCGCGTGCCGTGGCCGGCTTTCGGTCCTTTGGATCGGCCTGCTGTTTTTCCGCCTGGTTCCTTGCCAGGCACAGTCCCAATCTGCCCAGGAACCCTGGGGATTACTGGAATATGCCGAGTCGGAATCGGTGAAAGGCCTGAATCCGTATCGCCTTGAAACAGCACGCGGCGCGACGGATCGCCTGTTTGCACTCATCTACGAGGGGTTGCTCCGTTACGACTATGACGAGGAACGTTACGTCCCCATGTTGGCGGAAAGCTACACCATTGAGAGCGACACCCTGATCACGTTCACGCTCCGCCCGACCGTGCGCTGGCACGACGGCGAACCGTTCTCAGCCGAAGACGTGACGTTCACCTATGCCTTCATCAAACGCCTCGCCCCGGAACAACTACGCAAGCAATACGCCTCGCTCACACTGGATATCATCGATCCTCTTACGGTGCGCGCCACATTCTCCGAGCCCGTCGTAGACCTCCTTCAATATTTCGATACCTGGATTATTCCGGCGCATCATTTTCGCAATTTTGCCCCCGCGCCCCGGACGACGCCGTTAGAGGAATTCCCTGTCGGAACAGGACCCTTCAAATTTAGAAGGCAATCCATCGAAGGGCACATATCCATCGACGTGAACGATGCGTACTGGAGCGATCAGGGCCGCATCAAGAGCGTGAAAATGAACAAGGTTACGGATCCCAGCCAGATGGTACTCAGCGCCATGTATGGCAACCATCGGCTAATGATCCAGGTACCCCCCGGCCAGATCAATACGCTGGAAGCCCTGAAAACCTTCAACATCGAGCAATATCCGTCCTTTGCTATCTATGCCTTCGCCTATCATTGCACCCACCCGGCCTTGCGTGATCCCCGTGTGCGTCAGGCGCTGACCTACGCCACCAACCGGCAGAAGATGCTCGACCAATGGTTCAACGGGAAGGGGCATCTCATTTCCAGCCCCTTTAATAACTCCTCGCCATACTACGACCATACCATCAAGCCCTTCCCTCACGACCCCGACAAAGCGCGCGCGCTGCTCCAGGAAGCCGGGTATCTGGATCGAAATGGGGACGGTGTTCTCGAATATCGTAGCGGTCGAAAGCTCAGCCTCGAACTGGTCAATTTCGTAGAAAAAGCCGCCGGCACCACGACCAATCAGAACCTCGCAGCCAGTTACAAAAGCGATCTCGCGGCCGTCGGGGTCGAAGTGAACCTCATCGACCTGCCCCTGGAAACGTATCGCAAGCGTCTCTTCCTGGACCACGACTTCGATATCGCCCTGGTCGAATGGACCTTCGACCCCATCTATGACGTCACGGATCTTTTCGACAGCGAATCGTTCGGAGGCAACAACATCGTGCGATACAGCGACACCCGCGTAGATGAGATCATCCGGCAGTTTCATCAGGCTCGGGACCCGGAAGCTCGGATCGACCTGATGCACGAACTGCAAAAAATCCTCGCAGAGGCTAATCCCTACACGTTTGTGCTGAGCGTGGACAAAAACGCCGCACTGCACCGCAGTCTGGCCGGATACCGCATCGACCCTTATTACTTTTTCTCCTACTTCGCCCAGTGGTACTTCGCCCAGGACTTTCGTGATTAGCGTACTGCAACGTATCGGATCGGCTCTACTGGTACTGATCGGGGCCGGGGTGGCCGTCTCGCTGGCGCTGGCCCTTGTGCCTGACCCCACGGATGACGCCTTCCTTCAACGCGTCACAACGAATCTGACGACGTTTTTTACTTTCGACTACTGGGGGCGCAAAAGTGAGAATTTTCCTTTGCTGGAGGTGCTCCTTAACCGTGGTCTCCTCAGCTTCACGCTTATCGGCGGCGCGCTGCTGACGGCGTTGTCGGTGGGCGTTTCGACCGGAGTCCTTTCCGCCCTCAGACCAAGAAGCCGTTTCCTCCGCACCTGGAGCGGGTTCCTCCACGCGCTCTCTTCGATGCCTATCCTCATCATCGGCATCGCCGCCATCCTGATCGCTACGCGGCTTTTCGGCATCCCCCCTTTTCGCACCTTTCTCGGATCGGGTAGCCCAGGCACCACGATCTTGATCTATTTGCTTCCGATACTCACCCTCGCCCTGGGCGACGGCCTTTTGTCTGATATCACCCGTACGCTCCACACCGAGACGACCCGCATCCTGGAGCAAAACTACGTCCGGGCGATTCGAGCACGCAACGTGCCTCTGCGCCCCCACTTGATACGGGGACTGCTCCCTCCCACGCTGTCCATCGTGGCGAGCAAAACAGCCTACCTGATCGGCGGTAGCGTGGTGGTCGAGTACGTGTTCGGCTGGCAAGGGCTGGCCTTCCAGGTGCTAGATATCCTGACGACGAACGGCCCCAAGGATTATCCCTTCCTCCTCGCTGCCACCACGTTGTTCGTCGGCCTGAGCGTGCTGCTCAACATGATGAGCCGCCTCGCCTTGCTGGCCGCCAATCCGCAACTGCGTACCGCCCCGGCCTTGCGATGAAGCAGACCTTCACCGACATACCGGCGTCTTCGCGATTCTGGAGGGTGGTTCAGCTCTGGCGGCAGGGCTGGTTCTCTCTCGCGGCGGGTTCGATCATCCTTAGCTCGCTCCTGCTCGGTAACGTCGTGGCATTCGTCAACGAGGAACCCCTACAGCGCCAGGATGCGGCCTACCGACAGCCTCCCCACTGGCCCTTCCTTCAACGTCTTCTTTTCCAGGCCCCGATAGCAATCGAACCCTATAGTCAGAGCAGTGATTTCGACACGTTGCTGGGAATACAAGATGCCGACACCGACTCGCAAAAGAACCATCCTCCTTCACTGATCATCACCTCTCGCCCCTCGTTCACGGCAACGGCGCATCGCCCCTATCGCTATCAGCTACGTGTGCAGCACCCCGCCGGCACCCTTCGATACAAACTCATCACCGCCCCTCCCGGTATGGAGATCGACGCTGCCGGCCTGATCCAGTGGACCCCCGAAGCTCAGGAGGCGAACGGGCGAGGTGTAGAGGTGAAGGTAGCCGCCATCGGAACGAACGGGACGGGTTCTCAACAATCTTTTTCGATCATCGTCTCTGAGCATGTTCATCCACTGGGCACCGACGAGGCAGGCCGCGATATTGGAGCCGCCTTAATCCTCGGCACTAGGTGGACGCTGCTCCCCGGCCTCCTTGCCGTGGCGGTATCCATGCTGCTGGGCGTGCTCATCGGCGGACTCGCCGGCTATTACGAAGGCCGAATCGATGCCGCCCTGTCCTATGTCGCCACCCTCTTCGAATCGTTCCCGGCCCTCGTCATCCTCTTTCTGGCTGCCGTCATCTTCCGCTATAATTTGTACGCCGTGATGGTCGTACTGGGCCTGATCCTCTTTCCCGGCGTGGCGCGCGAAGTGAAAGCCAGGGTGACGACCCTCAAAGCGCAACAGTTCGTCGAAGCATCCAGAGAACTGGGCCTCAGTGACGCCGAGATCTTGTGGAAAGATATCGTCTGGTACAATGCGCGCCCTGTGCTGCTTGCCCGCATGTTCCACGGCTTCGCCCTGGCCGTGATGGTCGAAGTGACGTTGAGCTACCTGAACATCGGCATCCTTCCACCGACGGTCAGTTGGGGTACCATGATCCTGGCCGGTCGTGGTTTGATCGAGAGTCATCAGTACTGGCTGGCGTTTTTCCCTGCCCTCGCAACCGGGATGAGCGTAGCCGGGTTTTACCTGCTCGGTCAGGGGCTCGGCCACCGGCTCCGTGCCAGGAAAACGTAGCGGGATCCCATGGCGATATACCAACAGACGAGCCTCAGTACGCAGAAAAACCTTCTCATGCCTTCCTCTGCTTCAACGCAGCCGGTGCTCTCTGTCCGTCATCTTCGAACGTATTACGATACCGACGAAGGCCTCGTGCGTGCCGTGGACGATATCTCGTTCGACGTGCCTGCAACGGGTTCGGTGGGTATTGCCGGTGAGTCGGGGAGCGGGAAGACCCAGACGGCACTTTCCATTCTCGGACTGATCGACGGCGTGCCCGGCATCGTCGGTGGGGAGATCAGGATAAACGAGAAGAACCTGCTGGCAGGGCTCGATACGTTCTGCTCCGTGCGCGAAAAAGAGGGCTTTATAACCATTACAAAAGATGTTAGCCGGTGGCGGGCCTTTTACCGGAAACGACGAGCACATCTGCGTGGCGAAAAGATCGCCATGATCTTTCAGGAGCCGAAAAGTGCGCTAATTCCCTACTACACCGTCGGGGAGCACATGCGCGAAACCAT
>JBHHWM010000284.1:0-6036 GCA_046756545.1 Rhodothermales bacterium
GTGAAAGCCCGGTTTGCGCTGGCAGAATTGATGGAGCAACAAGGTGGCGACGGAATCGAGGTGCAGCGTTTGCTGCTCGAAATACTGGCCCTCCAGCCGGACAACCTGGCGGTTCTGGTAGAACAGGCGCGGGTTGCTGCCGCGCAAGAGGATACAACGACGTTGCGGGAGACGGTAGAACGACTGGCGGAGAAGGCAGCTCTGTGGCCCGATGAGGCGCAGGAGCAATGGACTGCGCTTCAAGCGGCCGTCACTTCGTCCGATCCGCAAGAAGCCGCGACGGGCGTTGCTTTTTTGCGGAATGTGCTGCTCCGTCTGCCTGAATTTCGTTTGAGCCTTCGGGCGGTAGAGACGCCTGCCGAGCAGGTGGGGGAGTTGATGACCCGCTTTGTACGGCTTCCCACGCCTCGGCCCTCCCCGTCACCACGCGATGATAGTTTGACGTTCGACGTCGAGTTCTTGAGCAGCGAGGAGAGGCCCTGGACTAGCCTAAAAGCCCTCACGTTGGATACCGACCGGGCCCCCGCTGTGCTGGTAGCCGATGGGCGGAATCTGCAATTCCCGGATGGGGAGAACGTCGTGTTTCCCGGTGGGACCTCGGCTGTTTCCCCTTCGCCGGATGGCATCGTCGGGCTCGATGTCAACTACGATTACCGGGTGGACCTCGCGCTCGCAGGGGCCGGCGGACTCCGGCTCTACGTTCAGGATACGACTGGAGCCTTTTCCGATGCGACGGCCGCTATGGCCCTCCCTGCTTCAGTCACAGGAGCAGCATATACCGATGCCTGGGCCGCCGACGTTGATCTCGAAGGCGACATCGACCTCGTGCTTGGTACGGAGGACGGCCCCCCACGCATCCTTCGTAACAACGGCGACGGTTCCTTCGCGGAGATGCATTTCTTCGACACCGTGACGAACGTTCGCGATTTCGCCTGGACCGACCTGGATGCGGACGGAGATCCGGATGCGACCCTGCTCGATGCGGGAGGGACGGTGCATGTGTTCGAGAATCTGCGAGGTGGACGATTTATACCGCGAGCGGTGCCGTCCGCGCTCGGAACCGTCCTGGCACTCACCGTCGCTGATCTGAACAGCGATGCGTTCCTGGATCTTATCGCGCTACAGGCGGACGGTACCTTTCAGCGCCTCTGGGACGAGGGGATGAAGGCGTGGCAGATGGAGGCGATAGCTCGATGGGAGGAGATGCCGGACTCGCGCGTTCCCGGTGGCATCCAACTTTTCACGCCCGACCTGGACAATAATGGAGGGCCGGATCTCGTGGTCTCATCCCCGGCAGGGGGGAGCATTTGGTTGACCGATGAGCAGGGTGCTTTCCTTTTTCTAAACGACGTACCAGGGACGCACATTTTTACAATTACGGATCTCACAGATGACGGGCGGTTAGACCTGGTCGGGTTGTCGGATGAGGGGCGGCCGGTGCAGCACATCAACCGGGGAACGAAGCCGTATCACTGGCGGCAGGTCCGTCCCCGTGCGGCGCAGGCACTGGGCGATCAACGGATCAACTCTTTCGGGATCGGCGGGGAAATCGAAATCAGGGCGGGGCTTCTCTTCCAGAAACAGGCCATTCAGACGCCTGTCGTACACTTCGGTATGGGCGATAACCTGGTGGCCGATGTCGTTCGCATCATCTGGCCCAACGGCGACGTCCAGGCCGAGTTCGACTTACTCTCCGATCAGGTGGTCGCGGCTCAGCAACGGTTGAAAGGGTCGTGTCCCTGGCTCTTTACCTACAATGGTGAGGAGATGCAGTTCGTCACGGATTTCATCTGGCGGTCGCCGCTCGGCTTAAAAATCAACGCCCAGGAAACGGCAGGCATCATGACCACCGAGGACTGGGTGAAAATCCGGGGAGACCAGCTCGTGTCCAGAGACGGCTATTACGACGTGCGGATCACGGCGGAACTGTGGGAAACGCATTTTTTCGATCACGTCTCGCTGATGGTCGTGGATCATCCTCCCGAAACCGAGATGTACCTGGATGAACGATTCGCCTTCCCGCCACCAGCATTGAAGGTGTACATGACCGCACCTCCTCGACCCATTGCCCAGGCCTGGGATGATAACGGCCAGGACGTTACCGATATCCTCCGCGCCCGCGATGAACGATATCTCGACACCTTCGGGCGAGGCGCGTATCAGGGTATCACGCGTGATCACTACGTCGAGGTGGATCTTGGAGGCGAAGCGCCGGAGAGCGGTCCGCTGTGGCTGATTGCATCGGGATGGATTCGCCCTACCGATAGCTCGATCAACGTCGCCATCAGCCAGGGCAGCCAGGCAGCGCCGATGGGGTTGAGCCTGGAAGCACCGGATGGCGAAGGGGGATGGGAGGCTGTCCGGACCGATCTCGGCTTTCCATCGGGAAAAGAAAAAACGATCTTGATCGACCTCGAAAGTGTTTTTCGACCGGGTGTACAGCGCCGCTTGCGCTTGCGCACGAATCTGGAGATATTCTGGGACGCTATCGCCTGGGCGGTTGCCTTGCCCGACGCGGAGATCCAGACCCACCGCCTGAACCCGGACGTCGCAGACCTGCGATACCGGGGATTCTCGGTGGTTCGGGAAGCAGATCGTTCTTCGCCCGAGCTACCGGACTACGGCGCGTTGAACGGAACGGGGCAGGTCTGGCGCGACCTCGTCGGGTACTATACCCGCTTCGGCGATGTGCGCGAGTTGCTTACTGAGGTCGACGACCGGTACGTGATCATGAATGCGGGTGACGAGCTTGCTTTTCGTTTTCCCGTACCGCCCTCGCCGCCGGACGGTTGGGTCCGTGACTTCGTTCTGATCGGTGACGGATGGGTAAAAGACGGCGATTTGAACACCACCTTTTCGACCACCGTGTTGCCCTTACCATCTCATGATCAACCGGCATATACCACACCGTCAGGGAGCCTGGAAGAGGATCCGGTCTATCAACGTCATCCGGAGGACTGGCAGCGTTTTCATACACGCTACGTTACACCGCAACGCTTCCAGAGGGCCATGCGCCTGAAATAAGTCATCGAAGTAAAACCCATAGGCTATGAACCTGTCTCTTTATGTCCGCCTGAGCCTGATGATGTTTTTGCAGTTCTTCGTCTGGGGGGCCTGGTACGTCACCGTCGGCATTTACATGACCGAAGTAGGCTGGGGCGAGTGGAGCTACCTTCCCTACACCCTGAATCCCATCGCGGCTATCGTATCTCCATTCTTCCTCGGGATGATAGCCGACCGCTTTTTCTCGACGGAAAAAGTGTTGGGCGTGCTTCATATCCTGGGCGGCATCGCGATGCTTTGTGCTCCCCTGTTCGCTGAAGGGCCATCGGCGTCTCTGTGGTTATTCAACGGCCTGATTCTCATCCACGTCTTGTGTTATATGCCCACGCTCGGCCTGACGAACTCGCTGGCCTTTCACAACATCGAGAATCAAGAGAAGCAGTTTCCGGTGATCCGCGTCCTCGGGACGATTGGCTGGATCGTCGCAGGCGTCATCATCGGGTACGGTCTCCATGCCGAAGCGACGGCGTTGCCGCTCTACATTGCGGGTGGGGCCGGCATTCTGCTCGGACTCTACAGCTTTGCGCTGCCGCACACGCCGCCGCCTGCAGCAGGACAACAGCCCACCTTTAGCAGCATCCTCGGCGTCGATGCCCTCAAGAAGCTCGCGAGCAAGCCCTTTGTGATATTCATCGTCAGCTCGTTCTTGATCTCAATACCGCTTGCGGCTTACTACACGTATGCGCCTCGTTTCGTCGCCTCTGCCGGGATCGCGGATCCGGCCTTTAAGATGACGTTCGGGCAGATGTCGGAGGTGCTGTTCATGCTACTCATGCCCCTGTTTTTTGCACGGCTCGGCGTGAAGTGGATGCTGTCCGTAGGGATGCTGGCGTGGGTGCTCCGCTACGTGCTTTTCGCGGTGGCCGCTCCGTCGGGCATCTTCTGGATGATCATGGTCGGCATCATCCTGCACGGTATCTGCTACGACTTCTTCTTCGTCTCGGGACAGATTTACGTCGATAAGAAATCGACGGCGGACATCCGCGGGCAGGCGCAGGGGTTTT
Source organism: Rhodothermales bacterium (assembly GCA_046756545.1). Lineage (GTDB taxonomy): Bacteria > Bacteroidota > Rhodothermia > Rhodothermales > JBHHWM01 > JBHHWM01. Next base: position 4,068 of record JBHHWM010000284.1, read on the forward strand.
TGGTGCTCATGACCTACGGGCTCGGCATGTTCATCGGGGCGTGGGTGTCCGGCGTGGTGTTCAACGCCATCGTAACGGATCCGTCGGAGCTGGGCCAGTGGCAAACGTTCTGGTACATTCCTGCCGCCTTTGCCGGGGTGATCCTGCTCTTCTTCGTCATGACCTTTAAGGACCGGGTGCTCCCGAATTCTGAAGGTGAGTCCGAACCTGTGGTCTCTTCTTCTGAAGTAGCCTGACTTCCAAACGTCGTAACCCTGACAACGAAACCGACGGCATCCCCCTACTTTCAAGCGCCTCCTGATTGGGTGCGTAATGAACTCGCTGATTCCCTCGAATAGACTGATTTCACTCGATTAAAACACCAGACGAATGAAGACCAACCCGAAATACATGACCGCTTTTGTCCTCTTGATGGGAATGTTGCTAATACTTGGAACGGCCTGTCAGGGATCGGAATGGCAGATCCTGTTCGACGGAACCAGCCTGGAACACTGGCGCGGGTACCGGCAGGATAGTATTCCCGCCGGGTGGAGCATTGCCGAAGACGGCTCCTTGTCTCTCGACGGCGAGGGTAGAGGCGATATTATGACCAGGGAGCAATTCGGCGATTTCGAACTCATGCTGGAGTGGAAGGTCTCGGAGGCCGGCAACAGCGGCATTATCTACCGCGTCTCTGAAGACTTCGAACACTCCTATGACACCGGGCCGGAGATGCAAGTGCTGGACAATGACCGGCATCCGGACGGACGAAATCCACTGACATCATCCGGGGCCGTTTATGCCATGTATCCCGCCTCGGAAGAGGTTGTCAAGGGCCCAGGTGAATGGAACGAGGTGCGCATCGTAGTGCAAGGGTCGCACGTGGAGCACTGGCTCAATGACGTGATGATTGTTGACTATGAATTGTGGACCGACGAATGGAGGCAGCGTGTGGCCGATTCGAAGTGGAGTGAGAGACCCCGGTACGGATTAAATGAAACCGGATACATCTGCCTGCAGGAACACGGAGACCCGGTCTGGTATCGGAATATCAAGATCCGACGGCTCTAGGTCCTTCCAGGTCAAGGCGGCGGGAACGGGACTTCCTACTCGTCATCATGGGCGAGCCGATACATCAACAGGGCGGCTCGCTGGATGAGCATGGGCAGCGTCCGCAGGTCCATACGCTCGTCGGGGGTATGAGCGCCGGCTCCTTCTACGCCCAGGCCGTCCAGCCCGTCCACAAACGCAGCGACGAACGAAATGTCGGCAGCGCCCCTTCGGCCCGGATCAAACGGTTCGACCGGTCCATGTCCCAGGTCGCGGCTTACGCCGTCGAGCACCTCTAACAACGCGTAGTTCCCCTCGGTTGGGGCCATAGCCGGATACGAGTCGCGAAACGTGATAGTGGCCGACGTATGAGGGAGGTTTCCCTGTGAACTGATGGCCCGCATCCGGGCTCGTGCGCGGTTTTTCTGTTCGTCCGAGATAAACCGCAGGCCGCCGTCTACCGTCACGGTTCGGGCCACCACGTTGGTTTTTCCGAAAGCCGTACCCCGCGAAGTCGGGGCGTCATACGTCACGTCCGTTCCGCCCAGCATCACGCCGGGGTTGAAGGTAAGAAGTTCCTCGCCCCGTACCTCCTCGTGGAAGGCGTTCAAGATGCGGGCCGCTTCGAAGATGGCTCCGCTCCCCACGTTCTCGCTGAAGATCCCGGAAGAGTGCGCTTGCCGCCCTTCGACTTCGAGCCGCCAGCCGCTCGATCCACGCCGGGCAACGGTGGCGGCATTGAGCCCGGTTGCTGTTTCGAACCCCAGAGCGATGGCACTGCGCCGACTGGCCTCGACGAGGTGTTTCCGGCTTTCACTGATGGGAGAGCCTGGTTTTTCTTCGTCTCCGATCAAGGCTACGATGACGTTTATTTCGTCGAGCACGTCGGCGTCGGCCAGGGCTTTGAGGGCAAAAAGCATCACAACGTCGCCGCCTTTCA
>JBHHWM010000285.1:0-6030 GCA_046756545.1 Rhodothermales bacterium
CCGGCTGGCTGTAATGCTGAAGGTCGGACAACACGAATTCGATCCGGGCGGTGCTCTCTAAAATGCGTAAGGCCAGGTCTCGCTGTTCCTGGGAGCCCAGCGTATCGGCCAGCAAATCGGTGAACCCCTCTATGCCGGCCAGGAGATTCCGAATTCGGTGAGTAAGTACTTGGGCGAAGTCGCCGAGGAGTTGTTCGTCCGAGCGTCTGGAGAGAGCAGGCAGATCAGATAGCATAGTGGTCATTCAGGTTAAACTCGGAACCGCAGGATGGTGTGGTGCCATCGCAGATCCTCGGCCATGTTTGCATACGAGGGTTGGGGACGTTTCAGGGGTTGTTTTGATCATACACATCGAAGGGTCAAAACGTATGCCAACGGTAGAGGCCGGCGGGCGACGACGGTGCCCGGGGTGCCGATAATCAGGCGGGCCAACTGAGAAGACGGCATCGGCACGGCGGCTCAATCCGCTAGTCAGGCTACTACATGTAGGCTCAGGGGAGCACAGGGGAGGAGGCCTACATGGCTGAGCGCTTTTTCCGGCGGTGCTTCTCTCGGCCCCGGGCTGGGGGGCACGCCACGACCCGGCGCGGCAAGAATTTCCCCTGGGTGGAAAAAATGCAGTTGTGCTTCGTCGTGGGGTAAATATCTACTATTAAAGAAAGGGCATGCTTGAATCGATATACCGTGGTTCTGCGGATACGGAGTCTGTGGCACGGTGGTTGATTCAACGAGGAGCCAGTGGATGATCCTCTATAAAAAAGTGACGAGCATGGAGACTTCAAAGCTCAACTTGTTGGCCCGTGCCATGCAGGCCTATTCATGGCGGTTGCAGGCGGTCACGAGCAACGTAGCCAACCTGGATACTCCCGGCTACAAGCGCATGTCCGTCTCGTTTGAAGAGGTGTTGCGTGAAGTGCGCCACAGCACGGCGTCTCCCCGCGATGTCGCTGAGGTGAATCCGCGCATGGTCATCGAGGATGGGGCTCCCGTTCTGGAAGACGAATTAATGGAGATGGCTGATACGCAGATGCGAACGCAACTGGCAAGCCGAGCACTGCGAAGCCATTTTCAAATGATGCGTATGGGCATCACCGGCCGGTCTGCCTGAGACACACGAAGGTAATACATGATGCTTATTCGTCCTCGCATATTCTCCGTATTCCGCACGGCAGCGCGTGGCATGGAAGCACAGCGCATCGCGCTCGGGGCCTCGTCCGAAAACGTGGCCAATGCCTCTACTACACGAACGGAAGACGGCTCGTCGTATGCTACGAAGCGGGTCGTGCAGAGAGCCCTGGGCGAACGCCCGGTACGCTTTAATAATCTATTGAGCCGGATGGAGCGTGAGGTACGCCGGACCAATGGACAGCATATGGACGGTCTCTCGTTGCGCCGTCGCCTCCCGGACGTCGAACTGGGGCCGGAGGCCGAGGTGGTCGAACAATTGGATGTACGCCTCGAATATGATCCGACGCACCCCCACGCCAATGCTGAAGGGTACGTCGAATATCCGGACGTCAACGTTGTAGAGGAGATGGCCCGCATGATGTCGGCCAACCGTATTTACGAGGCCAACCTGTCGGCGGTTCAGGCAGCGAAGGAGATGATAAAACGAACGTTGGAGATCTAGTTTAGCGCTCGTCATCATAAGAAAATACTGAACACGATCCATGAATAACCGCATCAACCCCTACCAGAACGGACAGCATCTCTACACGCAACTAGCGAAACGTAGGGAGGGACCTACCCCTGAAGCCGGAGCAGCACAACAGGCATCGGCAACGGAGAAACCGGCTGTAGCCGCCGCTCGTTCGGCAGCAGGCGTGTCGAGCCTGGAGGGATTGAGCGGAGTGGAACGGCAGATGATTGAGCGGTATTTCCCCGAATCCGAAGCCATGACGCTGCGCCTCTACGGAGCCAACCGGAGCACGCAGACGCTGAACCCCGGCGCTGTCGGCGGGCGGCTCGATATCAGCGGGTAGTCGCTCTTTTTGTTCATCGACCATTGGAACCCGATATGAATGTGTTTCAGCTACAACGGATGCGTGCCGCGGTGCTCGAAGGCACCGACAAAGCGCGCACGTTACCCCGGCCTGGAGAGTCCGGTGCGTCGAAGGAACTCGGTTTTGGAGAAGCACTCACGAATGCTATTTCAGAAGTAGACGGCGCACAGAAGGAAGCCGATGCGCAGGTGAGCGCCTTCGTCGCAGGTGAGCAAGAAAACCTGCACGAGGTGATGATCTCGATGAACCAGGCGGAATTGTACCTCCAGTTGATGACGGAAGTCCGTAACCGCATGCTGGAAACGTATCAAGAACTCATGCGGATGCAGGTGTAAGTATGGGGGCAAGGTAGTGTGGGTGTTTGAATGTGCGGCGGTGACTGTGCTGAGGAAGCGGAAGGCTTATGTGGGACGTCGTCTCAGCTTTCCTTTCAAACACCCACGCCCCCTTTTCTTGCAGCGTTACCGATAATGCTGCGCTTTTATTCCTGACTAGATGCAATCTTTTATATACAACATGCGGCAGCTCATCGAGCGGCTTTCGCTCGGGCAACGTGTGGCTATGGGGCTATTGCTCGTGGGCGCTCTGGGGCTGTTGTTAGGCATTTCGTACTGGGTGGGACGACCGGACTACGCCCTGCTCTTTGGAGGGTTGGAGCCTACCGACGCCAGCAGCGTTGTCGAATCGCTCAACGATCAGGGCGTTCAGTATCAACTCAAGGAAAACGGGACGGCCGTCTACGTGCCGAGAGAGCAAGTCTATGAACTCAGGCTTCGCTTCGCCGGTGAGGGCGTGGTCTCTAGCGGCCCTACCGGGTACGAGTTGTTTGATCAGGGCACGCTGGGTATGACGGACTTCATGCAGAAACTGAACATGAAGCGAGCCCTGGAAGGGGAACTGGCGCGCACCGTGGCAAGCGTACGCCAGGTAGACGCCGCTCGGGTGCACCTGGTAGTGCCCGAACGCAGTCCCTTCCGGGATACCCAGACCCGCCCGAGTGCGTCGGTGGTCTTACAGCTAAATAGCGGAGGGCAACTTACCCCGCCTCAGATCGAAGGTATTTCCGCCCTGGTTGCCGGGGCGGTCGAAGGGTTGGCTGTATCCGACGTTACGGTCCTCGACACGCGGGGAAATATGCTCTCCAACCCCGATGCCGGCAATCCTGATCTTCTGGCCAGTTCCAACCAGCTTCGCATGCAGCAGGCCATCGAAATACGCCTGACTGAGAAAGGACAAACGATGCTGGATGAGGTGCTGGGACCCAACAATGCCATTGTGCGCGTCACGGCCATGCTGGATTTCACACGGGTCGTCACCGAGAGCGAATCCATAGATCCGGAGAGTGCCACCGTGATCGCCGAGGAACGCCTGGAAGAAGGCGACGAGACGGGAGGAGCCAGCGCCAATTCCATGGTCCGAAACTACGAAATCAGCACATCGCGGGAGCGTTCCGAGAAAAACCTGGGCGAGATTTCGAATCTAAGTATCTCGGTCATTCTCAATTATAAGAGGGTCGTCACCCCGCTTCCCGACGGTGAAGATGCGGAAGAGGAGGTTACGTTCGAACCCTATTCGAACGACGAAGTGACCAATATCGAGGCTATCGTCAAGAATGCCGTGGGTTTCCAGCCGGATCGAGGGGACCGGTTCGCCATCCACCAGACGCACTTCGATTCGAGCGGAGAGAATGAGATCGCCGCCGAACTGCGCAAACAACGGCGTCAGGAACAGCTACAGATGTACATCCGCTACGGGCTGATGGTCCTTGCGCTCGGCATCGCTATGCTGCTGATCCGCTCGGCAACGAAACGAATTAGCGTGGTGACCGGGCTACCGGACATCGCTCATGTCGGCGGTGGGCATGCCGCCGGCCACGCCGCCGGCCACCTTGAAGACGCTTCGAGAGGCCACCTCAGAGAGGGCTCCGATGCCAGAGGCTTGCTCTCTTCGTCTGACGACGACGATGAAGTGGATCTGGAACTCATTGATGATATTTACTCCAGCAAACTATCGGCAGAAGCCCGGGCGAGGCTCAAGGCCAAACACCTGATGTTCGACGAAATCCGCAAGCAGGTGGTTGGACGCCCGGAAGATACCGCCGACCTGATCCGTTCGTGGTTGGCACAAGACGCACAAAAAAACGGATAGTTAACCTGATACGATGCCAGGCACACCACCCCCAAAAATGGCTGAAAAATCTCCCCCGGAAGAGAAAAAAGTCGCAACCCCGAAGCGATTTCTAAATTTCATGGGCACGGACAGTCCGGAGTTGATGGGAGTTCAAAAAGCAGCCATCCTGTTAATTGCACTCGGGACGGAGGCTGCGAGCGGTGTGCTCAAGAGCTTGCGCGATGAGGAAGTCGAGAAGGTATCGATCCAGATCGCCTTGCTGCGCAACATCTCGAGCGAGGTAGTCGAAACCGTCCTGCTGGAATACAAAGACATGGGGCTTGCGCAGGACTACATCGCGCAGGGCGGGGTGCCGTTTGCCCGTGAAGCCTTGGAGTCGGCGCTGGGACCGCATCGTGCCGAAGAGATCATGATGAAGGTAGAGGCGGCGATGGAGGTCTCGGCCTTCCACTTGCTCCAGACGGTGGAGACGGGACAGCTTACCAACTTTTTGCAGAATGAACACCCCCAGACGGCGGCCCTCATCCTCTCCCACATTAACCCGCGCAAAGCAGCTGACATCATCTCCGGCCTCACGCCCGATATTCAGTATGCCATCATGTATCGCCTGGCCACGATGGGCAAAACCTCGCCAGAGTTGCTCCGCGACATCGAAGAGGTTATCCGTCAGCAGATAGGCTCACTATTCGGAGCCGAATTGAGTTCGACCGGTGGTGTCGATGCCGTGGCCGAAATTCTGAACAATACCAGCCGCAGCGGCGAAGTGGCTATCATCGAGGCCATCCGGCAGCGTGATCCGGAACTCGCCAGTTCGATCAAGGGCCTCATGTTTGTCTTCGACGACCTGGTGCATATCGGCGACCGTGACTTGCAGCGCATCCTCAAAGAAGTAGATCAACGTGATCTGGCCCTGGCTCTCAAGGCAACCTCGGAAGAACTCAAGAACAAAATTCTGGGCAACATGAGCGAGCGTGCGGCCGAGATGCTCCGTGAGGAACTGGAACTGATGGGGCCGGTGCGTATCCGCGAAGTAGAAGAAGCCCAACGCAACATTACGGAAATTGCACAGAGCCTCGAAGAACAGGAGGAAATCACGCTATCGCGCTCGGCCAAAGACATGCTTCTCGAATAGGGTTTGCTGTGTCGGTCGGCTTGGATGAAGGAGTCTATTGAAAGATGTGCTGACGTATGGAGCATCGTAAACCCGTTATAAAAAAGTTTGATATTGCCGCCCTGCTTCCCCGCATAGAGAGCGAGCCGTCGAACCGCCCGCATCCGCTTCGGATCAAGAGGCGGCAGGTAACGACTCAAAGCGGGCCTACGGACGATCTCGGGGAGGAGTTCTTCAAGCTCCAGGGGGTTCTGCGCGGTTCCCAGGCCCAGGCGGCGTCGGTGCCGTACGAAGTGGCGACTCCTGAATTCAAAGCAGATTTTCCATTACGCCAGGAGCAGCGAGCCGTCCTCGAAGAGCGGGCACGAGCTGCAGAAGCGGAACAGCCTACGCCCGAAGAGCAACTTGAAGCGCTCGAAGCACAATGGCAGAAACGCCTGGAAGAAGAGGTGGAACGAGCCCGCATTGAGGCTCATGCAGAAGGCTATAGCGCCGCCCGGGCCGAGATGGAGGCCGAGTTTGAGGAAAAGAAAGCCGCCGTGGTCGGGGACATGGCCCGGTTTCAGGAGGGCTGGAAGGACTTCATGAAGAAGAGCGAGCAACTCCTGGCCACCATCGCCTTCGACATCGTGCGCCAGTTGCTCGATGCGCCGCTCCCTCAAGATGTGAAAGCCGTCTCGACACAAGCCCTGGCTCAGGCCATCGAACAATTCGGCGAGCAAAGCCAGGTTGAGATTACCCTGAACCCGGAGGATTACACCCGCCTGGAAGCCTATGGCATCGTTG
>JBHHWM010000286.1:0-5962 GCA_046756545.1 Rhodothermales bacterium
CTCTCGCCATCGTCCTCTGATCGAAACACCCCGCCGGTATCCGTGCCGGCGAAGAGGTCTCCAGCCGCGTTGATCGCCAACGCGCGGACGATGGTACCGGTCATGCCACTGTTAACGGCGTGCCATGTCGAACCGTTGTTCCGGGAGCGAAACACGCCGTCGCCATGCGTCCCTGCGAAAAGATTTCCCTCCGGGCTGACGGCTAACGAGCGGACGATGGTATTGGTCAGACCACTGCTGCGGGTACCCCACGTCGAACCATTGTTGCCGGAACGAAACACACCGCCTCCCCACGTCCCTGCAAAGAGGCCCCCATCAGCATCGACGACTAAGGCATTGATGCGCAGTTCTCCAATACCGGAATTGACAGCCTGCCAGCTCGCACCTCCATCCTGAGAACGAGACACTCCGCTGCCGAACGAACCGGCAAAAAGATCCCCGTCGTCGTTGATGGTAAGGGCATCAACCCCTGTGTTGGTCAGACCGAGGTCGACGGCTTCCCAATCCGCCCCGTTATTCTTCGAGCGGTACAACCCATCGGTTATCGTCCCGGCGAAGAGGTCTCCGTCTTGATTGAAGGCCACAGACATGATGACGCTCCCGAGCAAGCCGGTATTGACGGCCTGCCAGCTCTCACCGTCGTCCTCCGACAGAAAAACACCACCGCCAAAGGTCCCGGCCATGACCTCCCCTGTGGCATTGATAACGAGTGCTTCAATCCATGTATTCGTCAATCCAGCGTTGAATTCGCTCCAACTTACCCCGTTGTTCTGAGATCGAAAAAAACCCTCATTCGTCCCGGCAAAGAGCTGTCCATCCGTGCTGAATACCAGGTCAAGGACGGCTGTATTCGTGAGACCTGCCGTGGCCGCCTGCCAGGTCTCGCCGTTATCCTCCGAACGGAATACCCCTTCCCCCCACATCCCCGCAAAAACATCCCCATCCGCATTAATCGCAATGGTCTGGACGAGCGTGTTCGTATGGCCGGAGTTGACGGCCTGCCAACTCTCGCCGTTGTTCTCTGATCGAAAAACGCCCGTAGTAACCGTGCCGGCAAAAATATCCCCATCCGCATTAATCGCCAGCGAAGGGATCGTCGTATCGGTCAAGCCGGTGTTGACCGCCTCCCAACTCTCGCCATTGTCCTCCGATCGAAAAATACCGCCTAACGTCCCAGCGAAGAAATCTCCGTCTGCGTTGGCGACCAGAGCCTGAACGCGTGTATTGGTCAAGCCGGTGTTGACCGCCTCCCAATTCTCGCCGTTATCGTCCGAGTGAAACACGCCTTCGGAACCAGTGCCCGCAAAGAGATCTCCGTCCGCACCGACGGCCAGAGCCCGGGCGTCCAGGCCGTAGTTGAGAACCTGCCAGTTCTCACCGTCGTCCTCCGATCGATAGATGCCGCCGTTCCACAAGCTGACAAAAAGATCTCCGTCGTCGTTAAGAGCAAACGCCTGAACGTTGCCGCCCAGCGGCCCTCCTGTCTGCTCCCAGGACTGGGCGGATCCAACACGGCAAACGCAACAGGTGAGCAACAGGAGAAGAAGGGATCTAACACCATGTGCGCAATGCATAATACTACCTCCGACATGCTACTTTTTTGCCTCACAAACGCCTCATTTCTCCTTCATCGACGCTCTATCCATGTATCCTTGAAACCAACAATAATGGAACGAGGGTGGTTGATCGCTCCCTATTTCCAAGAACGCAATCTCGTAGCGCCTGCTCTATATTTTCCAACAGCCTCGTCAAGCATTCCTACCACAACGTTTCGGTTCATGCGGCGGCACAAGGCCACACGCGTGTTGCGGAGATTCAAAACGAAGCGTGTTAGCTTCAAAAATTATAATGACTCAGAGAAAACGTTAATACCTGCTGCTCTAAGAAGCAAGCTCCCTACGATCCACACTTCGTTTCAAAACAAACGCCCCACCGAACCTTTCGATGGGGCGTCTCCTGCGGCTCATATCCTGCCACGCATTATCAGCGGTTTCGCCGATGCTCGATGAGGCTTTCGACGACGGACGGATCGGCGAGCGTGCTCGTGTCGCCGAGGTTGTCGAAGCTGTTCTCGGCGATTTTACGCAAGATGCGGCGCATGATCTTGCCGGAACGCGTCTTCGGAAGCGCCGGTGCAAACTGGATATGATCGGGCCGGGCTATCGCGCCGATCTCAGTACGCACATGTTGAACCAGTTCGGCACGTAGTTCCTCGGTGGGCTCCTCTCCGGCATTGAGCGTGACGTAGGCATAGATACCCTGTCCTTTGATCTCATGCGGGTACCCGACGACCGCCGCCTCCGCCACGCCGTCGTGCGAAACGAGCGCACTTTCGACCTCGGCCGTACCCATCCGGTGACCGGAAACATTCAGCACGTCATCGACGCGGCCGGTGATCCAGAAGTAGCCGTCCTCGTCGCGGCGGCATCCGTCGCCTGTGAAGTACTTGCCTTCATACGTACTGAAGTAGGTTCTCACGAACCGGTCGTGATCCTTGTAGACGGTGCGGGCCTGGCTGGGCCACGAGTCCGCGATGACCAGGATGCCTTCGGCGGCTCCCTCCTGCACCTTCCCTTCCTGGTCCACCACCTGAGGCCGGATTCCAAAGAACGGCAACGTCGCTGAGCCTGGTTTTTGCGGGATCGCCCCCGGCAACGGCGTAATGAGGATGCCGCCCGTCTCCGTCTGCCACCACGTATCGACGATGGGGCTCCTCTCCTCGCCCACGACGTCGTAGTACCAGCGCCACGCCTCGGGGTTGATGGGCTCGCCCACGGTGCCGAGCAATCGCAGCGAGGACCGGCGGGTCCGGGTCACGAACGTGTTGCCCTGGCGCATGAGCGCTCGGATAGCTGTGGGAGCCGTGTAAAACTGGGTGACGCTGTGTTTATCGACGACCTCCCAGAAACGCCCGGCGTCGGGGTAGGTAGGCGTGCCTTCAAAAAAGACCTGGGTAGCCCCGTTAACGAGGGGGCCGTAGACGATGTACGAATGCCCGGTGATCCAGCCGACGTCGGCGGTGCACCAGAACACATCGCCGTCGTGATAATCGAAGACGTACTGGTGCGTCAGCGACGTGTAGACGAGGTAGCCGCCCGTGGTGTGGACGACCCCTTTCGGCTGGCCCGTCGAGCCCGACGTATAGAGGATGAACAGCGGATCTTCGGCGTCCATCACTTCGGGTTCACATACCGGCTCGACGGTGGCCGCCTCCTCGTGATACCACTGGTCCCGCCCCGGCATCCAGTCCACATCGGCCCCGCTCCGCCTCACTACAAGCAGTGTTTCGACCTCCGGGCAGCGTTCGAGCGCCTTGTCGGCGTTGGCCTTGAGGGGCACGTTGCGGCCCCCGCGTAAGCCTTCGTCCGCCGTAATGAGATAGGTCGAATCGCAGTCGAGAATCCGGTCGGCGAGAGAATCGGGGGAGAACCCAGCGAAGACAACCGAGTGAATCGCCCCGATGCGGCTACACGCAAGCATGGCGTAGGCGGCCTCCGGAATCATCGGCAGGTAGATCGTCACACGGTCGCCCTTCCGAACGCCATGCTTTTTGAGCACATTGCCGAAACGGCAGACCTTCTCGTAAAGCTGCCGGTAGCTGATGTGTTGTGCCGCTTCCGACGGGTCGTCCGGTTCGAAGATGAGCGCCGTCTGGTCACCTCTCGCATCGAGGTGCCGGTCGATGCAGTTGTAGGAGGCATTGATCTTACCGCCCTCGTACCATCGGATGTGAACGTCGCTGGAGGCATACGAAACGTTCTTGACCGTATGAAACGGCTCGAACCACGTGACACGTTCGGCCTGTTCGCTCCAGAAGCCTTCCGGATCGTCCACCGAACGCTGGTACATGGCGCTATATTCCTCGATGGAACGAACATGTGCGCAAGCGCGAAAAGATGCGGGCGGGTCGAAAACCTGTGCCTGCCCCGAATAGGCTGAGGTTACTTGCACGGTGGATGGGTCTGCCATAACGAATATCCTGGATTAACGTGAGGATGCTTTGTTACGTGATCGACTCCGGTGGATAATCGGCCGGGTCGAAGTCAGGTTCCGGAAATACCGGGTTCATGTCTTCGAGCGTATCAACGAGCAACTGGCTGATCACGAGATCGCGAAACCATCGCTTCTCAGCAGGGATGACATACCACGGCGCGTAGTCCGTCGAACACTGCCGGAGCGCATGTTCGTATACCTCCATGTAGTCGTCCCAGCGGGCTCGTTCTTTCAAATCGCCGGGGTTGAATTTCCACAGCTTGTCGGGGCGGCGCAGGCGGCGGCGCAGCCGCTCGCGCTGGTAGTCCTTCGAGACGTATAGCATCACCTTGACGATCCGCGTCCCATGGTCTGCCAGTAGTTTTTCAAAGGCATTGATGTGACCATACCGCTTCTCGATCAGGGCCGGTGGTGCCCAACCGTGAACGCGGACGATGAGGACGTCTTCGTAGTGCGAGCGGTTGAAGATGCCGATGTAGCCCTTCGGCGGGGCGTGATCATGGATACGCCAGAGAAAATCGTGCGCCAGTTCCTCCTTGCTCGGCGCTTTGAAACTCGTCACCAGGCACCCCTGTGGATTCACGCCCTCCGTCACCTTTCGGATGGTGCTGTCTTTGCCCGCCGTATCCATGGCTTGCAACACCAGCAACAAGGCCTGTTCCCCTTCGGCATAGAGACGCTCCTGCAAATCGACCAGCCGATCCCTGTTTTGATCGAAAAGAGCTTTGGCCTCCTCCTTGTCATCATCCCTGAAGCCTTGCGTATCGGACGGATGGATCGAATCCAGACGGAAGGAGCCGTCGGTCGGAACGCGGAATGCGGAATAATCGAAGGAAGGCATAAAGCGGAGGGTCGTGCTTTTTAGACTCGTGTCGTGGTGTACTATGGTACGAGACACAGCGGTTTCTTGCAGGATCAATTGCTGTCCCACGGCCTCTTTTTTACTCTTTGAGACCGCTTCCACTGTAAAAAACCTCCTACGCCAGCGTCTGCTGAAAAGGTGTGGCAGGTACGACGACGTCTTCAACCGGTTGTAACCCATGCACCGCATTGCAGAGATATACGGCGTCGGGGTCCATCACGTCGTTCAGCGAGAGTACCCGTTCCGACGCGTTAGGCAAGGTCTGAAGCAGGTGCTTCCGGTAGACTCCGCCCAGCAGTCCGCAAGCAACGGGCGGTGTGTAGAGGGCATCCCCCTGCTTCACAAAAACATTCGTTCTTGATCCTTCGGTCACTTCGCCTCGTTCGGTAACGAACAAGACTTCGCCGTAGCCCAAGGCCCTTGCTCGACGAAACGCTTCTTCATACTCGAAGCGCCGGGTCGTCTTGTGGTAAAGAAATTTGTCTTTAGCGGCTACCGGTCGATGGGCCACCATCACACGCCGGTAGCATGGCGGCTCCGTGGTGAGGCTCGTCATTGAAAAAGAAAAGTGTCCCCGCCGGTCCAACGTTACGCGCACCTTTCGGCAGCCCCTCTTAAAGCCTCGAAGCACCTCCTGAACCTGTTTATACAGCGTCGCTTCGTCAAAGGGAAAGCCGAAATAGAGCGCCGACGCCCGCATCCGGTCGGTGTGCAACGGCAACAGGGGAATCGATCCATCTTCCGCCCGCATGGTCTCGATGAGTTCGTACTCATCCGCCGACGCCCTGGCATCCATCGCTCCGGCGAGGAACTGTGCTTTCAATCGGCATTCCTCGTATTCAGCCTCGGGATCGGAATCCCAGACAATGCCGCTGCCTGTGCCCATTTCGCCGCTTCCACCTCGAAGCACGATGGTGCGTATCGCTACGTTGAAAACAGCGTCCCGGTCCGGACCGACGTACCCGATACTTCCGCAATAGACACCGCGCGGTCCGGCTTCCAGGTGATCGATGATCTGCATGGCTCGAATCTTGGGCGCTCCCGTCACCGAACCACAGGGAAACAGCGCCCGAAACAGATCGGCATAGCTGATATCCTCTCGTAAGC
>JBHHWM010000287.1:0-5955 GCA_046756545.1 Rhodothermales bacterium
AGCTACCCCCTAGCCCTTGTCAGGCTGGCAATTAATCCTTGCCAGTCTGGCCTGGTGGTTTCTCTCTCTTCAGTGGAAACGTCCATAACTGACTAATTTCCAGCAGGTTTTCTGCCTATTTCTTGGCATCCTCCCTGCACCCGAACGTTACGCATGAGGCACGCCAGAACCTCGTTAGCCAAGGACCGGCTCGAGATCGTGGCTGCCGACGCCAACAGTCGGGCGGCCCAACCTCTGGCTGAGCGCCCCTCCCGGTGGGGGTACAGCGTCGCTCATCTCTGGAGGCTCGCTCAACCAGCCTCCCTCAGGTCCGGAACGACGATGACCCAAAACGGAGCAGATGCTTCTCTGCATCCTCCCCTATCAGCTAACGGTCAAAGACTCGCGTGGCACAGGCCGGCGGTTCGCGCCTGGTAGCCCCGGCAGGCCCCGAGCCCACGGCGGGGCGGTAGGCCAGGACAAGCTGTGGCGGGCTCGCTCAGCGGCACGATACATCCCAAAAGCTGGCGCGCAACGCCTTAGCGGACTGATCAGCGGATCCGGGCGGTGAGAGCATGACGCTTCCGACCGACGCAAGACGAAACGAGAGCGAGAGGTCCGCCTTCGGCGAGTGGATCATCCGTCTCCGATGGCCTCTGATCGTCGCCTGCGTTCTGCTGGCTACCGTCGCGGCCCTCGGGCTGAGTTTCCTGACGCTCACTCTGGATAGCCGAGTGCTCTTCGGCAAAGATAACCCCGATCGGCTTGCCCTCGATGCCTTCGAAGCCACGTACACCAAAGACAGCCGCGTGCTCATCGCCCTGGCGCCACAGGACTCCGATGTGTTCACCAGAGAGACGCTCGCTGTGATCGAGGACCTGACGGCGAAAGCATGGCAGACCCCGTACTCACGCCGCGTCGACTCGCTCACGAACTTTCAGCACACCTATGCGAGGGGCGACGATCTGGTCGTTGAGAACTTGGTCGAGAACGCCGCGCGGCTGAGCGATAAAGCCCTTGCGCGCGTTCGCAGCATTGCCTTGGCGAGACCCGAGCTCGTGAACCGAATAGTCTCCGAGACCGGCGATGTCGCCGCGGTCAACATCACCGTGCTTACGCCAGGCGAGAGCCCGAACGAGGTGCCTGAGGTCGCGGCGTTCGTGCGCGCGCTAGCGGAGGAGGTGCGTGTCGCACATCCCAACATTAACGTGTATCTGACCGGTGGCGTCCTCCTGGACATGGCCTTCGCCGAGGCCGCCAGGGCCGATGCCTCGACGCTCGTCCCCCTGATGCTCGCGCTGATTATCATCATCGTGGGTATCTCCTTGCGTTCGGTTCTCGGCACGCTTGTGACCGTTCTCATCATCCTCATGTCAGTCATAACCGCGCTTGGCAGTGCCGGCTGGGCTGGGCTCGTTCTGAATTCCGTGACGGCGGCGGCGCCCATCATCGTCATGACGCTTGCCGTTGCGAATTGCGTTCACATCGTGGCGACGTTGTATCAGCAGATGCGGCAAGGGCTCCAGAAGCGCGCCGCGATCATCGAGGCCCTGCACGTCAACCGGACACCTGTCGCGGTCACCAGCCTTACCACCGCCATCGGGTTTTTGACCCTGAACTTCAGTGACGCCCCACCGATACGCGAACTGGGCAACGTTGTGGCAATCGGCATGACCGCCGCCTTCATCTACGCCATCATTTTTCTCCCCGCGATGATGGCCGTGCTGCCAATCCGTGTCGGCACCCGGGCCGCTGAGGGGCCGATCATGATGGATCGCCTTGCCAAGCTCGTCGTAGCCTGGCGCCGGCCCCTGCTGCTCGGCACTGTGATTGTCGTCGTCCTGCTTACCAGTGGCATCGGCCGTATCGTGTTGGACGACGACTTCATCCGGTACTTTGACAAGCGTTACGAGTTCCGGCTCCACTCGGACTTCATCGAGGACCGCCTCACCGGCGTACACACCCTCGAGTTTTCCCTGCCAGCAGGCGAGGAAGAGGGTGTGTCACAGGCCGAATATCTGGCCACTCTGGAAGCCTTTGCCGACTGGTTCCGCAAGCAGGACAGGGTGGTCCATGTGTCGGTGCTGACCGATACCGTCAAGCGACTCAACCAAAACATGAACGGCGACGACCCCACCTACTACCGAATCCCCGAAACCCGGGACCTGGCGGCACAGTATCTGATGGCCTACGAGCTCTCCCTGCCCCTAGGATTCGACCTCAACAGCCAAATCAACGTCGCCAAATCGGAATCGCGGGTCACAGTTACCCTCGCTCAGGTAACCGCGGCCCAGATGCGCGACCTCGCGGCGCAGGGCGAATCGTGGCTTCAGCAGCACGCTCCGGACATGCGGTCTCGTGCAACAGGGCCATCACTCGCTTTCGCCCGCATCTCGAAGCGCAATATCAGCAGTATGCTGGGCGGCACCATTCTCGCCCTCGTGTTAATCTCCTTCATTCTCATCGGCGTGTTGCGCAGCACGCGGATCGGGATTATCAGCCTCGCGCCGAATCTCATCCCGGCGGCGATGGCATTCGGGATTTGGGGCCATCTCTTCACCCGGGTGAATCTTGCGATTTCCCTCGTCGCCGCCATGACGCTCGGGATCGTCGTCGACGACACCGTCCACTTCCTCAGCAAGTATCTGAGCGCACGCCGCGAGCGCGGCATGGATGCTCCGGACGCGGTGCGCTTCGCCTTCCGCCACGTCGGGAAGGCGCTGTGGGTCACCTCGGTGGCTCTTGTCGCCGGATTCGGGGTACTAGCGCTGTCGGGGTTCACCGTAAACGGCGCGATCGGGCTCCTGAGCGCGATCACGATCACCGCCGCACTCCTTGCCGATTTCCTGTTCCTTCCTCCCCTACTTATCCAGTTCGACAGGAGTACGTCATGATGCGTAGCGTTTCCCTGATACTGGCCGCAGTGCTCCTGCACCCTGTTGTCGCCGCCGCGGACACACCGGAGGAGAAGGGTCTGCGTATCGCCATCAAGGCTCACAAGTATGACGAGGGGTTCGGTGACTACATGGTCGACGGCAAGATGATCCTGCGCAATAACCACGGGCAGGAGAGCGTCCGCACCTTCAGCCACCGCAGACTTGAAACGGCGCATGACGGCGAGAAAAGCCTGAACGTCTTCCGTTCCCCCCGAGCCATCAAGGGCACCGCGCTGTTGACCTACTCGCACAGGACCGGGCGTGATGATCAATGGCTCTACCTCCCGGCCCTGAAGCGGGTCAAGCGTATCAGTTCAGCCAACAAGTCGGGTGCCTTCGTGGGCAGCGAGTTCGCCTACGAAGACCTCTCCAGCCGCGAGGTCGAGAAGTACACCTACAGATGGTTGCGAAACCAGCCGTGCCCCGGGGCAAAGCACCTGTCCTGCTTCGTTACCGAGAACTATCCGACAGAGAAAAGATCCGGGTACCGGCGCCAGGTTATTTGGATTGAGCAGCGAACGTATCGGATCTTCCGGATCGATTACTACGACCGGAAAGATGCGTTGCTGAAGACGCTGACCGTCCACCGTTACAGGCGGTACCTCGGTAAACACTGGCGCGCCAGCAGATTCGTGATGCGGAACAACCAGACCGGCAAGAGCACGGAGCTCATATGGGACAACTACAAGTTTCGTAACGGGTTTTCAGATCGGGACTTCAACAAGAACAGCCTGAAACGGGCGAGACGGTAGCCCTTGCCGTGCCAGCATGGCGGACAGGACGCCTTGGCCCCGCTGCGCTCTTCGTCGCATGTGTGGCTGCGATTGGGCCGGCGCGGGCGGCAGAGGAGGACATGAGCGGCAGCATATCCATCCAGGGGCAGTTTTATCCATTTGCCCCCATTCATGATGAGCAAGAGCGTCAAGTAGTGTCCGTCGCGGCCGAGGTTGGCTACACCCGTGAGTGGGCGTCCGGTGCCCGCATCACCGTGAAACCGTTCTTTCGCTACGACAGCGCCGACGAGGCGCGCACCCACTTCGATCTGCGTGAGGCGGTGTGGCTCTTACCGCGGGACGACTGGGAGCTACGCCTGGGTGTCGATAAGGTGTTTTGGGGCGTCACCGAATCGGTGCACCTGGTCGACATCGTCAACCAGACCGATTTGATTGAGAACCCTGACGGTGAGGACAAGCTCGGCCAGCCCATGGTGTACTTCACCTCGGCGCGAGACTGGGGCACGATCGATCTGTTCGTCCTGCCATACTTCCGCGAACGGACCTTCCCAGGCCCGGCCGGGCGACTGCGTCGGGCGCTGGTGGTGGACACCGACCAAACGCGCTTCGAAAGCCGAGCGGAGCGGCTCCACCTCGACATCGCGGCGCGTTACAGCCACACCATCGGAGCGCTGGACTTCGGCCTGTCGTACTTCGGCGGCACGAGCCGCGACCCGAGCTTCCTGGCCGGCGTGGACGAGACCAGCACGCCTGTCCTGGTCCCGTTGTACCAGCAAATTGACCAAGTGAGCCTCGACGCCCAGATCACCAGAGGGGCCTGGCTCCTCAAGCTCGAGGGACTCTATCGCACCGGCCAGGATGACCGGTTGGGACGGGAGGACGCATACGTCGCCTCCGTCGCCGGTTTCGAGTACACCTTCTTCGGCCTCGGCGGGAGCAAGATGGATCTCGGCGTGCTCGCTGAGCACCTGTTCGACGACCGGAGCGACCGTGCGCTGACCCCATTCGAGAACGATGTGTTCTTTGGGCTGCGGCTGGCCGCCAATGACGTCGCCGGTACGCAGGTGCTCGCCGGCCTGATCCAAGACCTGGACACCCCGGCACGGAACTTCTTCCTCGAGGCCAGCCGGCGCCTCACCGACAGCTGGACTGTAGACGTCGAGGCGAGGTTTTTCACCGCTGCGCGCCCAGATGACCTGCTGTTCGACCTCCGCCGAGATGACCTGATCCAGCTCGAGTTCACCTACCATTTTGGCCGTACGGTCACGGACAGCGGGAGGGGGGCCCCTGGCGCATTTCTCTCTTCGGCTGAGTGGTTCGCGGACCTGTACCTCGGGGCGGCCATCACTCAGAGACAAGATCTGACCGTCATCACGCACACCGTGCTCGGTGTCCCCTCCCCGGTCCCTGTCCTTGAGAAGTTCAGGAACGTTGACTTTGACTCCTCGGCTTCCTTTGGTGGTCGTTTCGGTCTTTGGCTGAATAGCCCATCATTTCTCGGCCTGGCTCTGGACGTCTTTCAGTATCGCCCACATATCGGTTCGCAGACCCGTACCGTCACCGTTCTCGGCTCCAACTTTCCGTTCCCGCTTCTCGACGCTGATATCGTTGTCGGAGCCATCTCCTTCGACTTGATGTTTCGGGGGCCGTCGGTGACGAGTAGCCGGGCCTCAACGGGCCAACTTCGACCGTATTTCGCCGTCGGGCCGGCGATCTTTATCGCCACCGTCGAGGACACTACCAACTTCGGCCCGCCCAGTGACCAGTCTGATACGGACATCGGTCTCGGCGTCAAGGTGGGCGTAGGCCTCTCCTGGCGGTTCCGCAACAATATGGCGCTCTTCGGGGAATCTCGGTTTACGCACGTCCGGCCAAAGGTTCGATTCCGGGATCCCGGCGGGGAGACTACGGTGGAAACAGACCTCAACACTCACCATCTCATCACGGGGTTCTCGTTCCGTTTTTGAACGCGATGTCACCTGCCGCTTCCAGCCGTCCAAGGCCCGCGATGGGGATGCCGAAGGGGCGGAGCCCCAAGATGGCCGATCTTCTGATCGCCAGCTCGGACACCCTGTGGCGGGGACGGCTACGCGAGAGCCTGCGGCGGGTGCCAGAGGTCAGGGGGATCCACGAAGCCAAGGACCGCCCAGAAGCCGAACATGCCCTCAGCAAGTTCACCCCGCGTGTCCTCGTGCTGGACCTCTCCATGCCAGGGCTCTCTGGGCTCGACAGTCTCCAGACGATCCGGGCGCTCAGCCCGACCACGCGCACCATCCTCCTGGTCGAATCCCCGGACGATTTGGAGG
>JBHHWM010000288.1:0-5887 GCA_046756545.1 Rhodothermales bacterium
GGGCGATGTGATGACTACGATCTATCCATGACCTTTGTAGACTATGCCGGAATACACGGTTCATCCCCTCAACCGCCTGCAAACGCTCGTTGCCCGTAACATGCACCAGGCACTCCAGGAAACGGCCCATGCCACGTTGCATACGGAGTGCGACATAACGACGCTCGTAGACACCCTTGGCGGGATGTCCGAAGACGAGCCTGTTTCGGTCAGCACATACGTCCTCTATGCCCTGACGCGCGCGTTGAAAGAGCACCCATGCCTTAATGCACACATCGCCACCGACGAACTATGCATCTATAACAAGGTGAAGCTGGGGTTGATGGTGCATTCCGGCTACGGCATCATGCAGGCGTGCCTCTCCGATGCGGCATCGCTGAACCTGTATGAACTGGAGGCCGCCGTCAAAGATCTCCATGCGCGTGCGAGAAAGGGACACTTGCAGCTTTCCGAAACGCGTGGTGCCACCTTCATGGTGGCCGACTTGAGCGCCTTTCCCGTAGACGCCTTCACGCCGATCTTGCTACCCTCGGTCATGGCCATGCTGGGCATCGGGCGGGTGCGGCCGGCCTGCCGGCCTGGGAAGCGCGGGTGCCGGCCCGTCAAGCTGCTCTCGCTCAGTCTCACCTTCGATCATCGCGGGACGGACGCCATCGTGGCCGGGCATTTCCTGCGTAGCCTGACGGGCCGGCTCGAGCATCCTGTTGAGGACTAATCAGAGGGTATCGGCGCGCGTAGAATGGGTCGTGGTCCGTAACTGCTAGAAGAAGCCGTCAAGAAGGCATAATAACGCCTCTCCATGGCAACCTACAGGCAGGGACATGTAGTATATTCTTCGTTGGATTTTGCCAGTTCCTTGTCAGGTCTTTCGTTCATTTATTTCCTGTTGCTACTATGCAAACGGCTACTCTGATTCTCGACGATAAAGCATACGAACTTCCTCTGGTCATCGGCTCCGAAGGAGAGGTGGGGATCGACATTTCCAGATTGCGCGCGCAGGCCGGCGTCATCACGCTCGATACGGGCTACGCCAACACCGGCTCGTGCCGGAGCAGCATTACCTACATCGACGGCGAGCGGGGGATTCTGCGATACCGGGGCTATTCCATCGAAGAGCTGGCCGAGAAGTCGTCGTTCGTAGAAGTGTGTTTCTTGCTCGTCTATGGCAATCTGCCTACCCGCGACGAACTCGACCGATTCAACCACCGGCTGACCTATGCCAGCCTGCTCCACGAAGACATGAAGAAGTTCTTCGAAGGGTATCCGTCGAGTGCGCACCCAATGAGCGTGCTTTCGGCTATGGTGACGTCGTTGGCCGCGTATTATCCGGAAATGAGCGAAGACGCCGACATCGACCAAAACATCATTCGGTTGCTGGCCAAGCTCAAGACCATCGCGGCCTTCTCCTATAAAAAATCCATGGGCCAGCCGTACATCTATCCTCAGAATCGTCTCGACTACATTTCCGACTTTCTGCACATGATGTTTGCCGTGCCGTCGGAAATCTACGAGGTGCCCGAGGTGCTGCGCGACGCCCTCGACCTGTTGCTCATCCTCCACGCCGACCACGAACAGAATTGTAGCGCTTCGACGGTACGCATGGTGGGCAGCAGCGAGGCCAACCTGTTTGCCTCCATTTCGGCAGGCATCAGTGCCCTGGCGGGGCCGTTGCACGGGGGAGCCAACCAGGCAGTGATCCAGATGCTGGCCATGATCCAGCAAGATGGAGGGAACTACCTGAAGTACATCGGCAAGGCCAAAGACAAGTCGGACCCGTTCCGCCTCATGGGGTTCGGTCACCGCGTCTATAAGAACTTCGACCCGCGCGCCCGCATCATCAAAAAAGCCGCCGACCGCGTGCTCGATGAACTGGGGGTCGATGATCCCTTGCTGGACATCGCCAAGCGGCTGGAGCAGATCGCGCTCGAAGACGAATATTTCATCGAGCGGAAACTCTATCCCAACGTGGATTTCTACAGCGGCATCCTCTATCGCGCCATGGGCCTTCCGACCAATATGTTCACCGTAATGTTTGCGATGGGCCGCCTGCCGGGCTGGATTGCCCAGTGGAAAGAGATGCGCCACGACAAATCGCGCATCCATCGACCCCGTCAGATTTACTCCGGCTCTCCGGTCCGTTCCTATGTGTCCATCAACGAGCGTAGTGCCTGACATCGGACGATGAGGATAGGCTATGAGGAGGCGTTCGTTCCGAAAGACGCCGCCGGGCTCGGTCCCTACCGGCAAACGCCGCGTTCGCCTGGCCCTCGTGGTAGCGCTTTTTGCCCTGCTCTCGTATTACCTGGGCACGCGCAGGGAGTATAATGCGGTGACCGAAGAGACACAGCAGGTGAGCATGAGCGTAGATCAGGAGATCGCGCTCGGGCTCCAGGCGGCTCCGCAGATGATGCAGCGGCACGGCGGGCTGCACCCCAACCGGCAGGCGCAGATCGAACTTGATCAGATCGGGCAGCGGCTCGTGGATCGCACACAGGCAGGGCAAACGGCATATCGGTTCGACTTTCACCTGCTCACCGACGAACGAACCGTCAATGCGTTTGCACTGCCGGGAGGACAAATCTTTATCACGGCGGCGTTGGCCTCGCGCCTGCGTACCGAGGGAGAAATCGCCGGCGTGCTGGCGCATGAAATCGGGCATGTGGTAGCCCGGCACGCGGCGGAACACATGGCGCAAGCGAGGCTGACCGAGGGGCTGGCCGACGCGGCGGCTATCGTGGCCTACGACCCTGCACAGCCCGGCAGCGCCCAGATCGCCACGCTCATCGCACAGGCCCTCACCTTGAAATACGGACGCAACGACGAACTGGAGTCGGACGTCCTGGGGGTCCGCTTCATGGCCGAGGCCGGATATGACCCGCGCGCGTTAATCAGCGTGATGGAGGTGCTGGAAGCAACCCGCGAATCGGGCCGTCCACCGGAGTTTTTTAGCACACACCCCCCTTCGAACCGGCGTATGGCGCAGATCCAGGCTGCCATCCAGGAAGTCTTTCCCAACGGGGTCCCCGAAAGGCTGATCAAGTAACCCACCCTGTACCTCCGGTCTCCTCGATTCCCCGTCTCCATTCTTTTGAAGCCGGCACCTCGTTAAGGCGCTATGTCATTTTATTTTAGTTGTGTGACATGATGTCGTCATCCTGGCCGTTGTACCCTACCTCCGAATAGCCTGTAGACGTCTGATTGGGTGGATGACCTATCCATCCGATAGCCAGGTTTGACGGGATGCACCACCTCAGTGCTTTCGCTGAAGGGTCTCACCAACCAACAGGAGAATCATGCAACGGAAACGGATTAATCCATTGAGCCGTCGTCCTCGGAGCCGCCGCCTGGTGGTGGCCGTACGGGGTGCTGCCGGCACCGGCAAAAGCATCTTCGCCAGCACCCTGGCCGATGTCGACCTGGGCCGCCTTTGCTTCTTCGATACGGAACGCAAAGCGCGCTTGATACCCGGCAGCGACGGGACGAAGTTCGATGCCATCGAGATTCAGCACCCGGACGAACTGCTGGAATTCATCGACTGGGCGCTCGACGGCGAAGGACGGCAGCAACACTACGGCTGTTACGTCCTCGACTCGTGGGCCATGTATTTCGCCCGCAAACATCGCGAGACGCTCCAAGCGGTGCGCGCCCGCACCGGCGACCCCCTGGCTCAGCCCACAGCCGACGAACTGGCCGCCGACCAGGTGGTATTCCAGGAAGTGCTGCGTCGTCTCTGCATCGACAGCGGGGCCTGCGTCGTCATCACCGATCAGATTGCCGCCAAGGGCCGGGAGGAACGCGAAGAGAATGAGTTGGGCAAAGTGTTGCCGATGACCGCCAGCGGCCTCGAATACTTCGTCGATGTGATGGTCGAGCTTTTGGTGCGGGTCGAAGGGTTCGAACAGGTGCGCGTGGCGCGCGTCGTCAAATCCAACAGCCCTGATTTTCCCGTCGGGCTGGAATTGAAGAACCCGGCGTTTTCCGACTTCCTGGCTCGCCTGGGCGAGGGGCCGCACCCCGAGGCCGTGCCGGAGGTGCTAGAACCTGAAGCAGCCGAAGAGCACATCGGCCCCACGCTCGATGCCCTGATAATGCAGGCCGAAGCCTTTGGACTCAGCCGAGCCGACCTGGTTATTGCAGCGCGCCATTACTCCGGCGTCAGCGATCTTGAACGGCTCACCGTTGAGCAAATCGACCACTTGCTGACGCGCATGACGGCCCGCTACGGCGAGGCCGAGGCCTTCAAGGTTGCTGCTCCCGCTGCCCTGAACGGACGGGCCGGCGGCACGAACGGAAAACGAAGCAACAAGGCAGCCGCCTGATACGGAAACGGGGGATCCTGTAGCGGACAAGAACGTGCACACGCCGGTGGATAGGTGCGCGTTCTTGCGTTGCATCCGGTACGTGTGCGTTAAAACAGCCCTTCGATCCAGCCGTTCTGGTCAACGTCCATATCGATAGCGGCAGGGTGCTCTGGTAGTCCCGGCATCAGCATCATGTCGCCGCACATCACGACCAGGAAGCCGGCTCCGGCGGAGAGATGCACATCGGTGACGGTGAGCATCCAGTCTCGGGGTACTCCGATGGCGTGCGGATCGTCGGAGAGAGAGAGCGGTGTTTTGGCGATACAGACAGGCAGGTACCCGTACCCGAGATCGGCAAACGCCTTGATGTTTCGCTGCGCGCGCTTCTCGAAGTACACGCCGTTGGCCCCATAGATCTCCGTCGCCACCTTGTAAATTTTTTCCTCGATGGATTGATCGAGATCGTACAGAAACCCCGGCTCGACGTCGGTGCCGGAATCAGCCAGGGCAACGGTCTTTGCCGCCAGGTCGAGGGTGCCTTCGCCTCCTCTGGCGAACGCTTCGTGGGATGCGTACGGCACCGCTAACTCCTCGCACAACGCCGCAACCCGGTCGAGTTCCCAGCGGGTATCGAACGGGAAGCGATTGAGCGCGACGATGACGCGCACGCCGAATTTTTTCAAGGTCTGGATATGCCAGGCCAGGTTGGCAAGTCCTTTCTCGAAGAAAGCCCAGTTCTCCGTTTCAAGCCGATCAGGGGGCACGCCTCCGTGATGTTTGATCGCGCGGCAGGTGGCCACCAAGACGACGACCTCCGGCCACAGGTCGGCCTGGCGGCAGAGAATGTCGAAATATTTTTCTGCGCCGAGGTCGGAACCGAAGCCGCACTCGGTAACCACGTACCCGGCGAGCTTTCGAGCGATGCGGGCAGAGATGACGCTGCTCGCGCCGTGTGCGATGCTCGCATAGGGACCGGCGTGGACCAGGGCCGGGGTGTGTTCCATCGTCTGGACCAGATTCGGCATGACGGCCTCATTGAGCACGACGGCCATCGCCTTATGCGCGTTGAGATCGGCGGCATTGACGACCTGTCCCTCCTGGTTGTAGCCCACGACGATCTCACCCAGGCGACGCTTCAGGTCGTTCCGCGAGTGCGCGAGGGCCAGAATGGCCATGACCTCGGAAGCAGCGGTAATGACAAAGCCCGACTCGCGCGGCGTGCCGTTGACCTGTCCTCCCAGCCCTACGATGACCTGCCGCAGGGCGCGGTCGTTCATATCGATCGCGCGGTTCCACAGCCTGTTGCTCACGTCGATCTGAAGCGCGTTTCCCTGGAAGATGTGGTTGTCCAGCATCGCGGCCAGCAGGTTGTGGGCCGTGCCGACGGCGTGGATGTCCCCGTTGAAATGCAGGTTGACGCGTTCCATCGGAAGAAGCTGCGCGAACCCCCCTCCGGCAGCGCCGCCCTTACTGCCGAAAACCGGCCCTACCGACGGTTCACGGAGGGTGATGATGCCTTTCTTGCCCAGTTTCCGGAGCGCCTGTCCGAGACCGATGGTCGTAAGCGTCTTGCCTTCGCCGTGGGC